>CAJCIQ010000095.1 GCA_903970475.1 Beijerinckiaceae bacterium | reverse complement strand
AACCCATTATAACGGAAGCCCTGTTTTACGAAGTGCAAGACATATTAGACGGCAGGGGAAGAAAGTATCGGTTAAAGACGGTGGCCGCGGTCTCACTACCGCTCAGGGGCTTCCTGCTATGCCCGGTATGTGGCAAGGTATTAAGCGGAAGCGCTTCCAGGGGAAGGGATAAATATTATGCTTACTACCATTGCTTCGGTGGCTGTGCGCATAGGTTCCGGGCCGATCATGTAAACGATCTGCTGACATCGGAGCTAAAGAAATACACGCCTAATCCCAGGTGGCAACCGATATTAAAGTCCTTTCTTTACAAAGCCTATCATCAACAAACTGGCCGCAGCAATGATGATAAAAGGCAATTGACAGAACAAATAAAAGACCTAGAAGGCAAGCTATCCAAAGCCCGCGATTTGCTGCTCTCCGATCAGATCGACCCTGCGGATTACCGAGCTATGAAAGCCGAATACGAAGAACGACTCAACCGTCAACAAGCGAAGCTGAACAACCTTGTAAACCAACCCGATAATTTTGATGCCATACTAAAGAAGGGCTTAGACAATCTATTCCACCTGAGCGAGATTTACGAAGCAGGAGACAGCGAAGAAAAACGAAAAGTAATTGGTTCGGTCTACCCGGAAAAACTCACTTTTGACGGCGACCAACTTCGAACCACAAGAATTAATGAAGCTGTCCGGCTGATATACACGCTGGATCAGGGACTGGCCGAAAAAGAAACAGGACAAAGCTCAAAAATTGAAACTTTGTCCTGTGAAGTCGGGACGACTGGATTCGAACCAGCGACCACTAGCACCCCATGCTAGTACGCTACCGGACTGCGCTACGTCCCGATCCTGTTTTTGTGGGTGGCAAAGGTAAACTTTTATTTGAAAACACAAAATTCAAAAAACAAAATCTACCTTAGCGCAACAAATTTTTTTGTCCAAGCATGAAGGTGCTCATTAGGGAAGCAAAGGTGGTAGATCCCAGATCTCCTTTCAACGGTCAGGTAGTTGATATATTTATCGAAGACGGAAAAATCATCAGGATTGGAAAGCAGTTAGACCAGCCTGACAACACTCAAATTATAGCACAAAAGGGACTGCATGTCTCCCCGGGATGGGTAGACATTTTTGTCCAGTTTCATGACCCCGGTCATGAGCACAATGAGACGCTCCAAACGGGTGCTGCGGCGGCCGCCGCCGGAGGCTTTACAGAGGTGCTGGCTGTCCCCAATACCAACCCACCCATTCAAGGTAAATCTCAGGTTGAATACATCACCAGACACTCTCCTGACCTACCGGCTTATGTTCATCCCATAGGTGCGGTAAGCCGTAACCTCGAAGGCAAGGAACTGGCTGAAATGTATGACATGCATAACAGTGGAGCCAAAGCTTTTGGTGACGGGTGGAAACCAATTCAATCCTCTGGTCTTTTACTCAAAGCCTTGCAATACCTCAAATCCATTGATGCCACCGTCATACAGATTCCGGATGACGTAAGTATAGGCGCTCATGGCCTGATGCACGAAGGCATTGTCTCCACCCGTATGGGGTTGGCGGGCAAATCCATCCTGGCCGAAGAGGTCATGGTACAAAGGGATTTAAAAATCCTGGAGTATACGGGGTCTTCCCTGCACTTTACGGGTGTAACTTCTCCGGTAAGCATTGCATCCATAGAAGATGCAAAGCACAAGGGGCTGAAAGCAACCTGCTCTGTATCTCCTCAGCACTTGTTTTTTTGTGATGAAGACCTGGAAGGCTATGAGACCAATCTTAAGGTCAATCCTCCGATAAGGGACAGAAAGCGGATGATGGAGTTGAGGCAAGCTGTGATTGATGGAAAAATCGACATCATCACTTCCCACCACCTGCCCAGGGACTGGGACAGCAAAGTTTGCGAATTTGAATACGCGGGAACGGGCTCCATGGGGTTGGAAACAGCCTTTGGAGCGGTCTGGTCCTTACTCCATACAGATATATCTTTGGAAAAGTGGGTGGAAATGGCCAGCCTAACGCCCAGGAAGCTGTTTCACCTGGAGGGTGCCGAGATCAAGGAACAACATGCAGCCAATCTGACCTTGTTTATTCCCGATGAGGAATATGTATTCAAGGAAAATATGATACGCTCCCATTCCAGAAACAACCCTTATGTTGGCAAATCCCTGAAGGGAAGGGTAAAGGGCACCGTTTTACACACTCATTTGACGCTATGCGATTAAGGCTCAATACATTAGGGATAATTTTAGGCTCATTTTTCGGGGTAGTATACGGGGTTTCCGTTTTTATTTTCTGGCATCAGGGCGATGGGCCATTTATATACTATCAACAATTCGCTACCTGGGTTCCTATTATCCTGGTAAGTCTAATGGTAACCGGCTGGTACTGGCGAAAAACCAATGGGGATAACCCCTTAACCTTCATTCAAGGCTTGCAGTTTGCCTTCCTCGCCTACATCATTTTTGAGTTGATTACGCTGGTGGCCAATGTGATACTACATAATTTCCTGGATACTGGTTTATACGATAGGGGCCTACTGTTCTCCATGAATGAGCAAAAGCAATACAATGTAAACCACGGTGCTTCACCTGGAGAAATAAAACAGATTCAGGATTCCATTGATTATACCACAAGCCATCCTCAAAAGGGCATGCCCACGGTCCAAATTTTGCTTGGCTTCGGGGAAGCCTTGATGGGGGCCTTCTTTAAAGCCATGCTGGTCGGCTTTATCATCCAAAAGAAGGATGTAAAGGCTGCTATTTCAAGGGGTAATGCCTGATTATACAAAATTCCTATCTTCGCTGACTCATGAACATATCGGTTGTAATTCCATTATTCAACGAAGAAGAATCCCTTCCAGAATTATGTGCCTGGATTGACCGGGTAATGCAAGCGAATCATTTCACCTATGAGGTGATTTTGATTGATGACGGAAGCACGGACAATTCCTGGGAAGTCATACAGTCCTTGCGAGGGGGAAACGCGCACCTGAAAGGCATTAAATTCCAACGCAATTACGGAAAATCCGCCGCCTTATCTGAAGGCTTTAAAGCGGCGGCAGGAGACGTCATCATTACCATGGATGCAGATTTGCAGGACAGCCCTGATGAAATTCCGGATCTCTATAAAATGATCGTCGTCGATGGTTATGACATGGTTAGTGGTTGGAAGAAAAAACGATTTGACAACACCCTCACCAAGAACATACCTTCCAAATTATTCAATGCAGCCACGCGTAAGATGACCAAGATCCCTTTGCACGATTTCAACTGCGGTCTGAAGTCATACAAAAAGAAGGTGGTCAAAAGCATTGAAGTATACGGGGAAATGCACCGTCAGATTCCGGTCCTGGCTAAATGGGCTGGATTCCGTAAGATAGGCGAAAAAGTGGTGGTACATCAGCCCCGTAAATACGGGGTCTCCAAATTCGGTTGGGAACGTTTCGTGAATGGTTTCCTGGACCTGGCTTCTGTCATGTTTGTGGGCCGGTTCGGGAAAAGACCCATGCACTTCTTCGGCTTTTGGGGTAGCTTGATTTCCTTTTTCGGATTTTGTATCTGGATATACCTGGGGGTGGCAAAAATCGCTTTCTCCCGCTACAACATGACGGACAGACCCATATTCTACATTGGGTTAATCTCCATCGTCGTGGGTGTGCAACTGTTCCTGGCGGGCTTTTTGGGGGAACTCATTACCCGCAATGCCGCAGATCGCAATTTCTACCTCATTGAAAAAAAGGAAGGACTATGATCGTCCTGCTCGGTCCGGTACATCCATACCGGGGAGGAGGTATTACTTCTTTTAATGAAAGGCTGCTCAAGGAGCTTCAGAGCCAAGGTCACGAGGTGATGGCTTATAATTTCAAGCTCCTCTACCCTTCCTTTTTGTTTCCGGGTAAATCCCAAATGGCAGATCATCCGGTTGACCTGCCCTTTGCCGCCCCGCGTTTGGTGAACGCCATGAATCCGCTCAATTGGATCAAGGTAGGACGCCAACTGAAAAGAGTGAAACCCGATTTCATTATCGTGCGTTATTGGTTGCCTCTGTTGGGTCCTTGTCTGGGAACCATATTAAGGATTGCCGCCCGCAATAAAACGACGAAAATCATCTGCATAGCCGACAACGTGATCCCACATGAAAAAAGGCCTGGAGACAAGCCCTTCACCCAATACTTTGTGGGGCCTGTATCTTCCTTTATTACGATGAGTAAGCAGGTGAAGGAAGACCTGAAGACCTTTACCAAAAAGCCGGCTACGCTGGTGCCCCATCCGCTGTATGACCAGTTTGGGGATAAGGTAGGGAAAATCATAGCCCGACAGAAATTAGGTATCGCTATTGATGAAAAGGTGATTCTCTTTTTTGGCTTCATCCGCAAATACAAAGGATTAGACTTGCTGTTGGAGGCCATGGCAGATCCCCGTATCGCCACAGCCGGCATCAAATTAATGATAGCAGGAGAGTTTTATGATGACAGGGCCTCTTATGCCCAGTGGTTGGAGAATCCGGCTATAGCGTCCCGTTTAATCCTGCACACGGATTTTATCCCTGACGGGGACATTCCCTTTTACTTCGGGGCCGCTGATTTTATTGTGCAACCCTACAGGAGTGCCACCCAAAGTGGGGTTACCCCCCTGGCCTATTTCTATGAAAAGGCCATGCTGGTCACCAACGTCGGAGGTCTTCCGGACCTGGTGCCTGACAAAGAAGTCGGTATAGTGGTTGCCCCTGACCCTAAAGTCATTGCAGAGGGGATACTGGAACTGTATGCAGTTGGTGAGTCGTCGTTCCTACCCCATTTACTCAGGGAAAAAGCAAAGTACAGTTGGGCAGCCCTGGCCAAGACCCTGCTCAACCAGGCGGAGCCCGACGGCCAATAGTCCCTGGACCATGGCCTTTAATCTTCAATTTCTTATCTTTCGCCCGCTTATGGTACAAACAAGCTCCCTAAAATCGGTCTTACCGGCTGTAAATAAAGAATGGACGCTCTTCCTGGACAGGGATGGTGTGATCAACGTGGAAAAGCCAATGGACTATGTCCGCAACTGGGAAGAATTTCAGTTTAACCCCGGTGTACTGGAGGCCCTACGCCTTTTTGCCCAACAATTTGGGCGTATCCTGGTGGTGACCAATCAAAGGGGGATTGGAAAGGGTTATATGACGGAACAAGACCTCCATGACATTCACGATAAGATGCAGGAAAAGATCCAAAAGCATGGAGGCCGCATCGACAAGATCTATTATGCACCAGAACTCGACGATGATGGACCTAGGCGTAAACCTAATCCTACCATGGGGTTGGAAGCGATGAAGGACTTCCCGGACATAGATGCGTCCAAAAGTTTCATGATAGGTAATACGTTTAGCGATATGGAGTTTGGGAGAAATATCGGAGCCCAGACCATCTTTTTACCTACGACCCGCACCGAACCACCCATGCCCCATCCACTGGTAGACTTCCTTTTTCCTGATCTGCTGGAGGCTGCCAAAAGCTTTCAACTGACTTCTACGCAATAAATTACCCCCCTGTACAGTTATAGATTCCGTTATGCAACAACCTGCTATCCGATATCTGTTTTTTTCCCTCTCAGCAGCCTTAAGTTTACTATTGGCCGCTGCTGCTACCGAGGGACAAGTCAAAGCGAAAGCCAGCCCAGAACCCAAAACACTCATCAGCAAGGAAAACTTAGTGGAGTTGCGCAGCAAAGAAGATTCATTGGTGGCATTAGGCACTAAAATGGTAGATGAACCCGATGTTTCCAGTCGGTTTCAGGCCGACAGCCAGTTTACCCGCACCTTTGTAAGGGCATTGAAAACACCCTATTCTTTTGAATATCCCTTTGATTCCCTTCAAAACATCTCGCATATATATTCACCCGACAGTACGTTCCGGATCTTTACCTGGGAGATTTCCATTGATGAAGACAATTACCGCCGCCATGGCGCCATCCAAATGCGCATGCCGGACGGATCCCTCAAACTATTTGTGCTCATAGACCGTACCGCTATGATGGATCACCCGCTGGATACGGTTACCAACAATACCTATTGGGTGGGCAATATTTACTACCGCATCGTTGAAAAGAAGTACAACGGGAAAAAGTATTATACCCTGCTGGGGTACGATGAGCACACGTTCCTCTCCACCCGAAAATGGATAGAAGTACTGACGTTTACCGGGGAAGGCAACCCAGTATTTGGCGGTTCCTTTTTCTCCTTTCCTGCCACAGACCCCGATCACCCCACGGGGGATATCGACCGCTTCATGATAGAGTTCAAAAAAGACGGAAGGGCGCGTATGCAATATGATGATGACCTGGGGTTAATTATCTACGACCACCTCGTTTCAGAAACCAATGAACCGGGCAAGCCGTCTACCTTCATCCCCGACGGGGATTACGAGGGCTTCCGCTGGGTTAACGGAAAATGGGTACACATAGAAAAGGTATTCAATTTCAAACTCCAGGATGGACAGGCACCAGTCCCCACTCCCATCAAACCAAACCCTAAAGGGGGGCCCGGGCAATAAAGACGGCGCCTCAACATCGTGAAAGCCCGCGCAAACGTGCGACGGGCGCCCTTGGGACTACCGACGGGTCGACACCATGGTTTCCTCCAAAATGGTTTGGAAACGGCCCTGCTGCTGGTTGAAAGACTCCAGCAAGCGGATCTGATTGCGCGCCCGGATCAGGTTATGCCCTTCATATCGAGCCCCATAGTATTTATCCCGTTGTAAGAAATCGGCCAAAAACCGGATAGCCTGCATATAGATCATAAACCTTCCTGCATACAGGAACTGCTGTTGCTCTAAACCTGTCAGGCTTCCTGACATACCGCTGAGGTAGCCCGCCACGATGGCCCTGAAATATTCCGGCCTGGCTACGACCAGATCCAGGTTCTTTTCTTCCTCAGACACCGGTGGCAAATAGGTGCGCATCATATCCCCCACATCACTGATGAAGTAGCCCGGCATGACGGTGTCCAGATCAATGACGCAAAGGGCTTTGTCGTGGGCATCAAAGAGGATATTGCTGATTTTGGTATCGTGGTGCATGATCCGTATAGGAAACTCACCTGAGCGCTTGAGCTTTTCGAATACGGATACATAACCCGAATGCTTTTCTATAAAACCAATCTCCTTCTCTGCCTGTTGCAACAGTTCTGCTTCCGCCCCATTCAAAGCTTCGGTAAATTGCTGATACCTCAGGCCCAGATCGTGGAAATGCGGTAGGGTTTCGCGGATCATGGACGGATGGAGGTCTTCCAGCAGATGGGAGAACCGGGCAAAACTCCAGGCCGCCTCGAAGGCCTGTTCGGGCCTATTGACCACATCCAGGGTTTTGGAACCCTTTACAAAAGGGAAAATCCGGTAGTAATCGCCTTCACATTGCAAATAGGTGCTTCCATTCATGGCGGCTATTGGACGCACAAAAAGGTAATCCGGATGAAGGTTAGCCAGATGCTGGCCGACGGTTTCCAGGTTATGGGCAATGTCTTCCGGGCGTTTGAAGACTTGGTGGTTTATCCTTTGGAGAATATATTTGATATTCCCCTGGTTATCCTTGAGTATCCAGGTTGAGTTAATCAATCCGGTGCCAAAAGAGATGCAATGCCAGTCCAAAGGGTCTAGTCCGAAGAATTGAAAAATCCGTTGTAACGTTGTCGATTCCAACATAATCATAAAAAATGGATATCCGCCAGGCCTTATTGACAGAGCATTCCAGAACACAAGCCATTTCCATAGCCGCTTTTATTGGGAATGATCCAGAGCGTTTCCGGATCCTGATGGACATTTTCTTTCACGAAAAATACCGCCTGGTCCAACGTTCAGCCTGGGTGCTAAGTTATGCGATCAAAAAACATCCTTCGCTGATCCAGCCATATTTAGCGCAAACGATTGATTTGTTAATCGATGGCAAACAACCGGACGCAGTCCCCCGGAATATCCTTCGTATCCTTCAGACAATGGATGTTCCTGAGGCATTGCAGGGCAAATTGATGGATATCTGCTTCGGGTATGTTCAGGAGCCGACGACACCTATTGCCATCAAAGCTTTTGCCTTAACGGTTTTGCATAACTTAAGTAAACAATACCCGGACATACGCCAGGAGCTGTATACGGTCATAGAAGAACGGTTACCTTACGAATCAGCAGCCTTCCTCAGCCGGGCCCGCAAGATCCTAAAGGAAAAAAAGCCAGGCGCTAAACCAGGCTTCTAAGTATTTGAACGTAGTTTTTTCCCTGAGAGCGGCCTCGCCGCAACAACCGGCAGTATGGTGGCTACGCCATCAATACAACATTCTAACCTTAATCGTTTCCTTTACCTCTCTGAGCAGCTCCGCTGCCTTAGCGGAGAGTTCCTGGTCAACGTCGAGCACCACATATCCGATGTCTTCGTTGGTTTTCAGGTACTGAGCCAGGATGTTCACGTGGTGGCTGGACAGGGTGGAGTTAATGGCAGACAGCACCCCCGGCACGTTGTTGTGTATATGCAGGATACGATGGGTCCCTTCCTGAGGAGGCAGGTTTAATTCCGGAACGGTATGGGAACCAATGGTCACCCCATTTTCCAGGAAATGGAATAGCTTATCGCTGACATCCTCCCCAATGGAGGCCTGGGCTTCTTCGGTAGAACCGCCAATATGGGGGGTAAGGATCACGTTGGGCATACCTTGCAGCGGCGTTTCGAATCGGTCTCCATTTTTCTCCGGTTCCCAAGGATATACGTCCAGTGCGGCTCCTGTAACGATACCTGCTTCCATGGATTTCCGCAATGCGGGTAGATCCACCACTTCGCCACGGGCATAGTTGATCAGGATAGACCCTTTCTTGGCATGTGCCAGCATAGATTCGTTGATCAGTTCTTTGGTCTGTTTGGTTTCCGGAACATGCAGGGTGACGATATCTGAGCGCTGCATGAGCTCCTGTAAACTATGGGCTCTGTGCGCATTTCCTAAGGGAAGTTTGGTGATGACGTCATAGAAAAGCACCTTCATGCCCAAGGCTTCCGCCAGTACACTGACCTGAGACCCAATGTTACCATAACCGATGATGCCCATGGTCTTACCCCTGAGTTCATAGCTGCCTTTGGACTCTTTAAGCCAGATACCTTCATGGGCGGCTTTGTTTTTATCTGAAATGCGACGAATCAGAAAAATAGAAGAGGCAATCACCAATTCCGCTACAGAACGGGTGTTCGAATAAGGTGCATTGAATACGGTTACCCCATGATGGGTGGCCGATTTGAGGTCAACCTGGTTGACCCCTATACAAAAGCAGCCAATGGCTTGTAGTTTAGTAGCTGCTTCCAGTACTGCTTTGGTGACTTTTGTTTTTGAACGGATGCCCAGCAAATGAACATCCTTAATTTGCTTAATGAGTTCTTCTTCCCCTAAGGCCCCGCTCAAACGCACTACGTTAGCGTATCCGCCGTCATGAAATATTTTCGCCGCCGTCTCGCTGATGTTCTCTAAAAGCAGGATATTGATCTTTTCTTTTGGATAGCTCGTTAATTTTTTTTCTGACATTGCCTTATAGTCTATTTCTTTGCAATGTTAAGAAAAAAGAGGA
>CAJCIQ010000094.1 GCA_903970475.1 Beijerinckiaceae bacterium | reverse complement strand
GGTTTTTTTAAAGTAGCCAGGAACCCTGTGCCGCTCAATACCGGCATATTGATATCCAGGAACAGCAGGTCGATTTTTCGTGATTGCAGCAAATCGCGCGCTTCTATTGTATTACCGCATTCGGCCACAATATTAAGTATGGGCAAATGGCTGCAATAGGCTCGGACAATATTGCGGGCCACCGGTTCGTCATCTATGATCAGGCAGTCAATCATTTCGTACCTTTTACGGGTAATCGTAGCGTTACATAATATATTGCATCCTTGGTGTATTGCTTTAATTCGTATTCGTAACCGTAGAGCAAATCTAAGCGTTTAATAGTATTGGTCAGCCCCACGCCGGAGCTTCCACCATTAGGCAGTTCTTTTACGCTGTTGTCGGAATAGGAATTACTTACCTCCAGGCAGATATGATTATCAGCAATTTTTAACGAAACTTCGATACTGATTTCCGGGCTCAGGGTATTCTTGGAATGCTTGAACGCGTTTTCCACAAAAACAATCAGCACATTCGGTACAATCATGACATCGGGGTCGTTAACGTTATCCAGCGCTGTGACCAGCCGGAGACGGTCACACATGCGGATCTGCTCAAATTCGATAAAAGTACGGATGTATTCGAGTTCTTCTTTTAAGGGGATGAACTGTTTGCGGGAGCCGTAGACTGTGTAGCGCAGCATGCTTGATAATTTGAGGATTAGTGGTGGCATGCGCTTGGGTTCGTCAATAGAAATGCCGTATAGATTGTTCAGCACATTAAACAGGAAATGCGGGCTCAATTTTGCCTGTAGCAACTCGAGCTCGCTTTCTCTTTGCGCTGTTTTGATCTGGGCGTCCGATAATTCCTTTTCAACCGAGGTTCTGATTAACTTCAGTAGCATGCCTAACAAGTTCCCGGCGAAAAAGAAGGGTATATCACTGCGGAGCAATTCCAGGAAGCCGGCGAATGGATGGTGAAAGGCATATCTGACGAGGATCCAATCCGGCACTGTCGGTAACAGAATGGCCAACAGGCTGAATATAAAAAATAATACGAACCGTTTTCGCAAGTACCATGCCTGGCAAAGCCAGCGTCCGGAGTAGATGCACGCGAGAAAAAACAAGCAATTGACCGCTGTAGGCAACAGCTCGAAGCTGAACCCCGATAAATGAAGGAAATACAAGCCAAGCGCCAATATGATGAGTACCACAGTGCCGAACAGCGTGTGGCGAAGGAGCGGATGAACAATATGGCGCTGTCTGAATGGTTTCATGCCGGTAATTTCATTAAATAAAAACAAATCAAAACTTAAAATGACCAATACCATTGAATCGGTGTCAAAAAGATGGAAAAAGGTGACGGGTGGCCCCGACACAGGATAGACCGTTTCCATCCACCATTTCTCTCTTTCCGTCCCCCGCATTTTGAAGGGCCGCCTGCACCATGCAGATTTGTACAAAAGTTAATTTCCTTCACCAATGAACTTTAAAAACTATTCATCCAGCGTCCTATTATTTATACTTACGCGCTTAGGCTGTCCAATTTTTGCGCAAAACTTAAGGGGCGGAATCAGTGGCCTGGTCTGGAACGAACAAAACAAACCGCTGGCTGGAACGGTAGTTACGCTAAAGAACGAAGCAGACACTACGGTAAATACCACACAGGTAGCAGGCCAGGACGGGTCATTTGTGTTTGGCGGGCTCCCTACAGGCAGCTATGTAATGGGCTGTTCGTATATCGGTTTCCAAAGTTACAGACTCAGCCATTTGGTGTTGGACGCTGCCCATCCTTTGGTAAGGCTTCCGGTGATCGTCCTTCAGCGTGCGGCCGGCCAGTCGCTAAAGGAAGTGATCATTAGCGCTAAGAAGCCGCTAATCGAACAAAAGACCGACCGTACGGTTGTCAATGTTGATGCGATGATCTTAGCTGCTGGCAGCAGCGCGCTGGAAGCGCTGGGAAAAAGCCCTGGCGTATATGTTGACGCGAACGGCAATATCGAACTGAACGGGCAAGGAGGTGTATTGGTATTGATCGATGACAAGCAGACTTACTTGTCAGCGGCAGACCTGGCTGCCTATTTACGTTCATTGCCGGCCTCCATCTTGGACAAAATTGAGCTAATGAGCAACCCTCCTGCGCGCTATGATGCCTCCGGCAGCGCAGTGATAAACCTGCAACTCAAGAAAAATCAGACGGCCGGTTTCAATGGTAATGTCAGCCTAAGTTATTTACAGGGCCATTTTGCCCGGAGCAATGATGCTTTGAACATCAACTACCGTACAAAAAAGTACAATATTTTTGCTAACCTGAGCTATAGCCATGATGCTAAATATACAACCGACGACGGCAATCGCTATTTCTTTGACAATTCGGGAACGCTGAATTCGGTAATACAACTAAATAGCCAGGACGCATATACTTCCAATAGCTGGAACGGGCGCGCTGGTATGGACTTTTTTGCTTCACCTAATACTACTTTAGGTTTTGTGCTGACCGGGGGCGTCAGGCCGAGGAACGAGCTTTTTTTTTATAGCAGTGACCAATATAACGGCTCCATGCAATTGGACTCAGCAGACCGGGGTTATACCCAGGGAAATTACCAATGGACAAATGAAGGAGCAAATCTCAATTTCCTACATAAATTTAACGCTGACGGCCATCGGCTGAGCGCTGATATGGATTATATCCGATATAGTTCCAATGGCAGCCAGCTTTCGCCCAGCAATTTTTATTCATCTGAAGGCGATCTTACCGGCAGCAGTACCATTCTCAACCAAACCCCTTCCACGGTCAATATCTACGCGGCAAAAACGGATTATACGCTGCCGCTCGGCGGTAAAGTCGAATTTGATGCTGGGCTTAAATCCAGCCTGGTCAATACGGATAATGTGAACAACTGGATTAACCAGTCAGGAGACGTTTTTGTACCCGATTTCCTCCATTCCAACCACTTTATTTATAAGGAAAATATCAACGCGGCCTATGTCAGCACGAAAAAGGAATGGCAGCGCTGGGGTTTGCAACTGGGTATGCGGATGGAGAATACGAATGCGAGCGGTCACCAGGTCGGAAACGTTGCCGTAGCAGACTCCACTTTTACCAAAAACTACACCAGCGTGTTCCCTGGCGTTTTTTTATCCCATAAATTGGATAGTGCGGGCAATAATACGCTGGTGCTCAGTTATAGCATCCGTGTTCGTCGCCCCAATTACCAGCAGCTCGACCCTTTTCTGTACTACCAAAACCCCTACACCTTTTCGGCGGGCAACCCGGGCCTCATCCCGGCCTATAACCATATTATTCAACTGAAGTACACCTTTAAGCAATACTTCGGGCTTTCCATTGCCTATCTTCATATCGGCAATGGTATTTATAATGTTACTCAAAATACTGCTGAGGTTTTTATCAGCCGCCCTGAAAACTTCAGTGTGAATAATTCGATCAATTTTAACGCTTATGCAAATATTTCACCGGTAAAAGGTTGGGATTTGAATGCTAACTTCCTGGTCTACAACCTGACCAATAAAGGAAATGTCTTTGGTCAATATATCGATGAGCGCCATACTACCGGGGAGATCGAACTTTCAAATGAATTTCAGTTCAGCCACGGTTGGAGCGCAGAGCTAAACTACTTCTATCATGGTCCGGGCAATGGAGGCCAGACCAACACCAGTTCGCTCTGGACCATCAGCGCAGGTATTCAGAAAAAGATAGGGAAGGGCAAATGCACGATCCGGCTGAAAGCCGAGGATATTTTCCATACGCTTCAAAACCACCAGACTACCCTTAGCAGTGGAGCGAACTACATTCATACCAGCGAATCAGACACACAGCAGGTCGGACTGTCGTTGAGCTACCACTTCGGAAAGGCCGCCAATGCCCGGAAACGGGACGACAATGGCAGTGCGGAAGATGAGAAGGGTAGGACGAATTGACGCTTGCTTGTGCGTGGCTTTTTATTTTTGGCAGAATTGCCCATCCTACGCATCCAGATTGCGTGTTTATACGGTTTCATTACTCATATGAACAGGGTACTTTGGAAAGGCTTCATTACTATACCTTATCCTGCCCATTTTTTTAACGAACCAAAGCATTGACACCTATGGTGTACAAAGATCACCTTGTGGGTATGGGCAACTAGTACCCCTAACTGAACCATATGGAATCCGCAGAAAAGCAAACGGTTACCCCAACGATTGCCAAAAAGGCCAGTCCTTTCTTTTCAAAGGGAGAAGAGGCCCCGTTTTTCTCTGGCGCTGCGATGGATACATCCTTTTTCAAAGGGAGAACCGGGGCAACAGGTAGATCCGGGCTGGCAGGCGGGTCCGGAGGTGGCTCAGGATCTTCGGCCGTAAGCGAACCTGGTACTAGTCCGGTTGTTCAAACCAAGTTATCTATTGGTCAACCCAATGACCCATTTGAAATAGAAGCGGATAAGGCAGCTGATGCCTTTGTACAACGAAAAGTGAGTGCGCCCGCCGCGCCTCCTGAAAATCCTTCACAGCATACATCGACTTCAACGCCATTTGTGATCAGAAGGTGTGCGGAATGTGACGCGAAAAAAGAGAAGAAGATTATGAAGTCGGCTTATGAAAGCCCGGCTGTAAACGAAGCGCTCACCATTCGCCGGTGTGCTGCCTGCGATGCCAAAAAGGAAAGGCTGGACCGGAAAGCAAATAACGACGGTAACGCACAAGCGGATTCGGGCGCTCTGGAAAGTGCCCTGCAATCATCCAAGGGTTCAGGGGCGCCTTTGCCGGCTCAGAAACGTCAGGAAATGGAATCGCATTTTGGCACAGATTTCAGCCAGGTGCGGATTCATGACAATAATCAAGCTGTGCAAATGAGCAAAGACCTACAGGCTCATGCTTTTACGCACGGTAATGATATCTACTTCAATTCTGGTAAGTATGATACCAACTCCAACGCGGGCAATCATTTATTGGCGCATGAACTGACCCATGTGGTGCAACAGGGTAGTGGGCCTATGGTCCACAAATCTTCTTTGCCGGATATTATGAGAGCCACCTTGGTGGATGGGCCTCTTAGCATTTGCCAAAGGGTATTGATCTCTCCCCATCATTTCAATGTGGCCAAGGGAGGGGCTGTGCGGATCAATATCAAGACGGATAAGATGGATACCAGTATTCCTGATTGCCAGGATCAGCAATATCATGTTACGCTCAATAAGCATAATTCTATCCTGAAGGATGATGAGACCAGTACTTGTAACGCCCTTACCGGAACCAGTAATTCTTTTGTGATTGGTAACCTCGAAGAAGGAGAATACTATGTATCGATCTGGAGGGGAGGGGGCAACCCCAATTGTTGCATTACAGGGACCATCCAGATCAGCGATGAGGCAAGTGACAAGGTTACGGCACAAGACCAACAATGCACGGGCGGAGACAATTCCGTCGACCTTATGGATGCTTCCCAGAAAATAGACAAGGCTATACACTACGCTATGCAAAGTGATACCTTGACGGCAGAAGCAAAGGAGCAACTAAAGTATCTGCTTGACCCTGCTGCTATTGCTACTATGGTGGGGTTTGCTACCTTGTTTTTATTGATTCAGACCAATCCTATGGGTTGGGCGGCGGATACTTTGCTGATCATAGGTGGATTAGCTACCGTTGTGGGTTTGGGACTGAGCCTGCAAGAGTTGTCGGCGATTGTCGATCACTTGGGCGCCTTTGCCAAAGGGGCTATGAATGCCCATTCTGATGATGAGTTAAAGGCTGCCGGCAAACATTTGGCTATTGCCGTTTCCAAAGTGGGCATAGATATCGTTATGGCTATCTTGCTTCATAAGGCTGGAAAAGCCGCCAAGAAATATGTAAAGCCCGGCAG
>CAJCIQ010000093.1 GCA_903970475.1 Beijerinckiaceae bacterium | reverse complement strand
AGGGCCTACGAAGAACTGTCCCAGACTTATGACCAGAGTGCTACAGACGTAGCCGTACGCTCCAGCGCCACGGCAGAAGACCTTCCAGACGCCAGTTTCGCAGGTCAGCAGGAAACCTATCTGAATGTGCGGGGGCCGGCCGAACTCATCGATGCGGTACGTAACTGCTTTGCTTCCCTATTTACAGACAGGGCCATCAGCTATCGGAACACCTTTAATTTTGATATCTGCCACGTGGGACTTTCTGTTTGCGTTCAGAAAATGGTACGCGCTGACCTGGCTTCGAGCGGCGTAGCTTTTTCACTGGACACGGAGTCCGGCTTTAAAGAAGTTGTCATGATCAATGGATCATATGGGCTGGGCGAATTAGTCGTTCAGGGAGCCGTGTCGCCGGACGAGTTCCTGGTATTCAAACCCACCCGCAAGGAAGGCTTTGCCTCCATCATAGAAAAAAAGCTCGGCGTCAAAGACAAGCTCATGATGTACGGAGATTACTCCGACGAAAGGACCCGCGTCATTCCCACGGAAGAAAGCCAACGCAACCGGTTTTGTTTGTTTGACCGGCACGTATTGCAATTAGCCGACTGGGTGATCGCCATAGAGGATTACTATACCGCCTTAAAAGAGAAATGGTGTCCGGTAGACATTGAATGGGCCGTGGATGGACTGAGTGGAGATTTGTTTATTGTACAGGCGAGGCCAGAGACCATTCATTCCAGGAAAACCACCCATACCTTCACGGAATATAAAATTGGAGCGGGAGATGCGCCCCGCAAAACCCTGTTCAAAGGCATTGCCGTGGGAGATAAAATCGCCAGCGGGCAAGTTAATATCCTCTACTCCCTGGATAAAAGGGTGGGTGGACATGAGTTTCAACCCGGAGAAGTACTGGTCACTGATATGACCGATCCGGATTGGGAGCCCATCATGAAAAAAGCGTCGGCCATCATTACCAATAAAGGAGGACGAACCTGTCACGCGGCCATCGTGGCCCGGGAAATGGGCGTACCCGCCATTGTTGGTTGCGGTAACGCCACGGAGTTACTCAAAGAAGGGCAATGGGTCACAGCTTCCTGCGGAGAAGGAGAAGAAGGGATGGTCTATGAGGGAAGGCTGGAAGTAACTTCCCACCTAACCTACCTGGAAGACTTACCCGCTATACATACGCCCATTATGCTGAACCTAGGCTCTCCTACCGTCGCCTTTCAATACGCGCACCTTCCTCATAGTGGTGTTGGGTTGGCCCGGGAAGAGTTCATCATCAATAATTATATAAAAGCACATCCGCTGGCCCTGCTGAGGCATAAGGAAATGAATGATCCACAGTTGACCCAGGCCATCCAGGGGTTGATGCGGGGATTTGAAAATGAGCAAGCCTTTTTTATTCGAAAACTCTCCTTCGGCGTCGCTAAGATAGCCGCTGCTTTTTACCCCCATAAAGTCATCGTACGCTTCTCGGACTTTAAGAGTAATGAATATAAAGGTCTGTTGGGAGGTAATTACTTTGAGCCGGACGAAGAAAATTCCATGATTGGCTGGAGGGGAGCCTCCCGGTATTATTCCGATGCCTACAAACCCGCATTTGGCATGGAATGTGAAGCCATTAAGCAGGTCAGGGAAACCATGGGCTTGAAGAATGTGGCGGTGATGATACCCTTCTGTAGGACGGTTGAAGAATTGCACAGGGTAAGCGAAACGATGGCCGAATTTGGACTTGCCAGGGGAAAGGAAGGATTGGAATTATACCTGATGGCGGAAGTGCCTTCCAATATCATACTGGCTGATCAGTTTGCCCGGCACATAGATGGTTTTTCCATTGGCTCCAATGACCTGACCCAACTCGTTTTGGGACTAGACAGGGATTCCAATCTGGTAGCGCATTTGTACAACGAGCGTAACGAAGCCGTCAAATCCATGATCCGAATGCTCATCTCTTCGGCCAAAAGACATAAAGTAAAAGTGGGTATATGCGGACAAGGTCCTTCTGATTTCCCGGACTTCGCTCAATTCCTGGTAGAAGAAGGAATAGACTCTGTGTCGGTTACACCTGACTCTTTTATAAAAACAGTGAATGCCCTTAGTGGGGGCCATTTGCGCGTATTGCCTGTTGTAAACCAGGAAGATTCACCTGTCCCTGAAACTCAGGCTGCTGGCTAATCCTATTCAAATCATTAAACCCTAGAGCAACCGCTTTCATCAGATCCTGGTTCATGACCTGGGTCTGGTGATTGCGTGCGTTTACCTGAGCTGAAAAATACCAGGCCTCTGTATTGGTGGGATCCACCAGCTTGTATAAGTCTACGAAGTAGGCTGCAATATCATTGTTGTTTTGTCTCAGCATTTGGTTCGAAATGGAATAAAAAGCCAGGGACAAAAAGGCCAGCAAACGCTGGTTCATGGCCGCTTCCGGAGTATGCCCCTTAGCGCCGGCATTGAGACGACTGACCACATTTACCCAATACTTTGGATCCTGCTGTTGAAAGTGCGCTTGATAATCTTCTTTGATTTGTTGTTCCTTTTGCAATAAGGCCTGTTGGCTCTGCAATTCAGCCCTGTATTCGGAGTGCTTCCCAAGTTCAGTAGCCTGCATAGCAAACCACTGTGCGTCCGGGCTTACCCCTGTTAAGATATTTTGGGAAAAAACAGTTTCCTCCATCGCCCGCATCCATCGCCCGCTCATTTCAGCCGAATGTACACGAGCCTTACTTTGGGATACATATCGGTCAATAAGGTTTTGGTCTTTAGTCAATAGCCCTCCTTGCATGGCATCCATCTCTAAACCTGCAAAGGCCTGCCCCATCGTTTGTTCAGGCGCCCATTCATGGATACCATCAAAAAAAAGTATCCTATGCCTGCCTTGGGTCCTGTCCATTGCCTGATTGGTGGCTACCAGATCGGTCAGGTTCATATCCCCCTCTCCGGCCAGGATGGTGAGGCTAAAGGGAAAATCCATGGGCTGGGCATCATCCGGTAAGGCCGCACCGCCCACAATCACTCCTTTTATTCCAGGGTGACGCATAGCCATATAGGTAGCGGCCTTAGCTCCTCCCGAGAAACCGCAGAGATAAATCCGGTTCTCATCATGGCCTATCCTTCCCATTAAATCATCTACAAAATGACGCCAAATCACTTCCTCCGTATTCCAATCATTCCCATTTTTGGAATTATTGCTTCCGGCCAGGATAAATCCGTAGTTATCGGCCAATGCCTTGTATTTTTTGAGTGGCAAAGCACCCGCCCCATGGGGATCAAAGAAGAAGATGATGGGGAGGGGACCGCTATTGCTAGTCCTGTCTTTGGTTTGCTTCAGTACCGGGTAGTACAATGCATAAGATTGACTGGGGTCAGTGACCGAGACAATGGTATCCATCAATTTACCAGGTTGGGGGGTAATGGGCTGCGCCGACTTCGCTGTCACGGGTGCGGGCGTCGCGTTCCGGGCGCCCTTGTCTGCGGTGCCAGCTTTAGCCTCGCCACTTGTTGACGCCGTCACCGCCGAGTCATTTTTACCCCCTGACGCTGCTCCATCGGACTTGCCTGCACAGGCGCTGATGACCAATACCACCCACAGCTTCATCATCAGATCAATTTTCATGGGAGGAAAGATAGCGTAATTTATGGGTTGGGGCATATGGTTTGAATTGTATAATTTTAGGTATGCAATCTGTTGAATCCATTGCCGATTTCTATGCCCGTGTAAAACCGGAGACCGGGGCAGATCTTTCACCCAATAACACAGGTTCCGGACACTTCAATGTATTTACACGGACAACTTGCAACAGGGTAACCCCCTATGCCCGCCGGGACTTTTATAAAATCTCCCTGGTACTGGGGAAAGGTAGGCTGCACTATGCGGAAAAATTCGTGGAATTAGATAAGCCTGCGCTGTTGTTTTCCAACACCCTGGTTCCCTATTCCTGGCAGCCCTTAAGCGATCAAAAGGGATGGTATTGCCTGTTCACGGATAATTTTGTCTGGCCCAAAGACCGTCAGAAAACTTTACAAGACTCTCCCTTGTATAATATGGAGGAGATGCCCGCCTTTTTCCTGGACAAACACCAGCAAAAAGAGATGAGTACTCTATTTATCAAGATGATGGAAGAAATGGGCTCCGACTATATCTACAAGTTTGACCTACTGCGCAATTACCTGCACCTGCTCATTCATGGGGCCATGAAAATGAAACCCCTGGGCCATGATATCCATCACCATTCCAACGCATCCCAACGCCTCACCCACTCTTTCCTGGAATTACTGGAACGACAATTTCCCATCGACTCTTCCGAGGAAGGAACCTTGGTGCTCAAAACAGCCATCCAATACGCGGATCAACTCTCCATTCACGTCAACCACCTTAACAGAGCACTCAAAGAAGTAACCGGCAAGACCACAACGGAACTCATCAGTTCCCGGATTGTAAAAGAGGCCAATGCCTTGCTCCGCCATTCGGATTGGAATATTTCCGAAATCGCCTACGGGTTGGGATTCGATTATCCTGCCTACTTCAATACTTTTTTCAAAAAACAAACCGGATTGACCCCCAAAGCAGTGCGTAACGGCGTCCCAGCACTTGTTTGAATTTCATAATTTTACGTTTGAATTCTGCATATGGGTTTCTGGGGTCATCTTCTACCTTTGTGGGGATAATATAAAAAGTATGGCCCAGATCCTCGCAGTAAGAAAACTAGTCAAAGAAGAACATAAAGGGATAGCAACGGTACTTTCATTCGCCCTATTACCCTTATCTGGATTCGCTACCGATATTTATATACCCTCCCTACCCACCATGGGTGCTGTTTTCCACGTGGGAAGTATTCAAATCCAATTAACCCTCACGTTGTTTCTGATCAGCTATGGGGTTGGTCAGTTGTTTTTAGGAAGTGTGGTAGATAGCTATGGACGGTACAAGCCTGGCCTGATCGCATTAGCCGTATTTATCCTGGCCAGCCTGATCATACCGATAACCCATAACATCTATGTTGTCTACCTCATGCGCATCATCCATGGGTTAACCGTGGGTACCGTCATTGTGGGAAAGCGCGCCTACTTTGTGGATGTATATTCTGGGGATAAACTCAAACATTACCTGAGCATGTTTTCCATAGTATGGTCCGTGGGTCCTATCATCGCCCCTTATATTGGCGGTTATCTTCAATCTACTTTTGGATGGGAAGCCAATTTTTACATGCTGGCCATATTGGGGACAGGGATCGGTTTGTTGGAATGGATATACGGAGGTGAAACATTGAAGCAACCTTCCCCTTTCCAACCTACACGCATAGCCAGGGTCTATGCCGATATGTTGAAGACCCCCACTTTTACCCTGGGTATATTCCTTATATCGATGAGCTATAGTACAGTAATGGTATTCAACATGACCGGTCCCTTTATCATTGAACACCACTTCCAGTTCAGCCCGATCACAGCGGGTTACGCAGCCCTGATCTCCGGACTGGCCTGGATGACCGGAGGTCTGTTGGGGAAATCCCTGATCCGCAAACCATTCTTCAGGAAGCTAAGTGTAAACATCGGAATCCAACTAGTTTTGACCGTCGTCATGTTGGCCACCGCTCACCTGATGGAGAACCTTTATACGGTCGTGATCTTTGCCTTCCTCATCCATACCTGCGCAGGGTTTACCTTCAATAACTATTTCACCTACTGTCTCAGCCGGTTTCCCAAAAATGCGGGCATAGCCAGCGGGCTGACGGGGGGCATCATGTATACCATCGTCTCCGGGCTCAGCTACGGCATTGTATACATTTTCCCAGCCAAGGACCAGCATAATCTGTCCATGAGTTATCTGATCATGGCTATTATTTCTGTGGGGTTAATGATTACCGTTGCCCGCATCAGCCGCAACGACACCACGGTGGCTTAAGCGCTCTCTTTTTTGCATACACCTTAGGCTCGGTTAGTTGCTAAAGCAGGTTTTACGGGGCGTTGGGCGCCAGGATGGAAGGTGCGCCAGGAATGCCAAAACTCCTGATAAGCCCTGATGGGTTCGAGTCGCTGGCCCTTGAGGCATCCACCCACGCAATATCCATAAGGATTCCAGATAGAATGGGTTTGGATGTCGGTTAGCTGCCCGGTGGAATCGATGCGCTGGAACTGAAGGGGGACACCTTTTAGGCTTCTGTCAAAGGCATGGAAAGATTGGGCGTCCTTCTCTAAAAACAATACAAAGGGCTCTCCGTGCAGGGTATCTTCGATTAAGCCTTGATCCCTAAATCTGTTCCAGTCATAGGCGGCGCAGTGATGTCCTACCAGCACGCCTACCACCCAGGATTTGGCCTTTCCTGAGGTGGAATCCCGGCCTTCCAGCATGGAATGCAGGGTGCCTTTATCGTACCCTTCTAAGGAGGCGTATTGTTGACTGTATTGGGGGTCCGGCAACAGTATTTGGGAAGAAGGATACTGTTTGAGCCAGGAGCTTAACGTTACCTGACGGGAATAGATTTCAGGTAGGTGGATGCCTTTGGAAGGGCCGGTAACGGCTTCCCCGGTGGCCTGTCTCCACCAGCTATGGGTGAGCTTATCTTCGAACATGGCGTTGAAGTGGTCCATGCCCACCAACCGGAAATTGGTGATTTGCCCCTTTACTTCGGGGCTGAAGACCCTTCCGGTTCTACATACGGTGCAATAGGTAACCATGATGGGAACGCCGCCGACGGTATCTCTGACCTGATGATGATAGCCGATGATGTTGATTGGATAGGCGCAGGCCTGTCCATGAATAGCTACCCCCAGTACCAGGGTAGTTGAATCATAACCGGCCGGAAGAATGGTACCGGCATCTACCTGGGCAAATAATTTATGGGTAGGTTGGTAAAACATGCGGTCTGCCTCGAAGCGAAAATTAAACACGTAAAATACGAAGGCGTAAAAGGCAATGCCAAGGCTCCAAAGCGCAATAGACAACGTTTTTTTCCACGACCATCGGGTACTTTCGGAAGCGGACCTGGTTCCACCCTTAGTGGGCCTGGTTCCACCAATCGTAGGGCTGCGCATCATTACCCAGATGGCTAAAGCCAGGGACCAGCCAATGATTCTGATCCACCAAATGGACCTGTCCAGCCCGTATGCCCAACCTACGACTTCTTCCTTCTGGCTACCGGGAAAGGGCATAATAAAATAAACGCGTAGTATCTCTGATGCCGACAGGCATAGTAGGATCAGTGCCAGTAAACGATTTCTCATACTGAGGGATATTGATGGATTATTGAACAACAAAGGGCTTAGTCATATAACCTTCGGCGGCCCTTTGCTTTCCAATGGCCTCATACACTTCGGGATTATCCGGAGCCCAGGTGCCTAATCCATCTACGTAACGATTAAACATACAAAAAGCAGCGGTTATCAAAACCGTATCGTGAACCTCTTTCTCTGTGGCTCCCGCAACTATGGCGTGTTGGACATCAGAGATGGAAACAGATCTGCCACTGTCTTGCACCTTGGCGGCTATGGATAGTAGTGCTTTCATTTTACCGGATAGGTTACCTAAGGTCGAATCTGATATAACTGTTTTTACCAGGGTATCGTCCCCGCCCAATTGGTATTTTGCAATGGCTCCATGGGTGGTAGCGCAGTACTTGCATTGATTGAGGGAAGACGTATAGGTGGCAATCAATTCCCTTTCCCCTGGGGTCAGCGTAGAGGTATCGGGATTCCACAACAAGGTCTGTACAAGGTGATTTAAAGGGAGGGCTGTTTGAGGACTGTACATAAACAGGCTTCTGATACCCGGGTATCCGGCAGGCAGGTCAATATGCGGCATAGCGAATCATGTTTGATAAGATGAATTTAGTTAACCATAACACAAAAAAAACACTATTTTTCATCGTTACATTTGCCGTCTCTCTGACACGTAATATGGAATATGCGTTCTAACTGCTTGTTTGCCTGGCTGGCCCTGGTATGTGCCTTGGTTTGTCCCTACCTTTCCTGGGGGCAATCCCTTTTTACTTTGATCCCATCCAAACAATCCGGGGTTACCTTTAAGAACAAGGTCACGGAATCTCCGGAGCAAAACGTATTGACTTACGACTATTTCTATAATGGAGGAGGCGTTGCCGTCGGTGATTTAAATAATGATGGACTCCCGGATATTGTACTGATATCCAACATGGATGAGCCTAAAATTTATTTAAACAAAGGGAATTTTCATTTCGAAGACATCAGCAGGAAATCCGGCGTGGAGGCCGAAGGATGGAAAACGGGGGTAACCCTGGCCGATGTCAATGGAGATGGGTGGCTGGATATTTATATCTGCCGGTCAGGAAACGGAGATATGAACAGCAGGCGCAATCTGCTTTTTATCAACCAACATGATGGCTCGTTTAAAGAAGAAGCAGGAGCCTATGGCATTGATGATCCGGGCAATACGACACAAGCCGTCTTTTTTGACTATGACCACGACGGAGACCTGGATCTTTTCTTAATCAGGCATTCTGTGCATTTCCTGAAAAACTACGACGTAACCTACATGAAGCGGGCGCATGATTCCCTGGCTGGCTGTCGTTTATACCGTAATGACGGGGATCATTTTACCAATGTAACGGACCGCGCAGGCATCATTTCCAATCCCATCAGTTTCGGGCTGGGGGTTGCGGTGGCCGATTTCGACGGAGATGGATGGGACGATATATATGTAACCAATGATTATGATGAGGATGATTACCTCTACATCAATCAGCACAACGGCGCCTTCAAAGAGTCGCTGAAGTCCTTTATGGGTCATACGTCCAAATATTCTATGGGTTGTGACGTGGGGGACATCAACAATGATGGAATACCGGACCTGATCACCGTGGACATGCTCCCGGAATCCAATCGTCGTCAGAAAATGCTTAAAGGGCCTGAAGGATATGATCACTTTCAGAACCTGATCGATCATGGGTACTACTATCAGTACATGCGCAATATGCTGCAAGTAGGCGCCCGCTATGGAGATAAAATCCGGTACCAGGACATGGGGCAATTGGCGGGTATATCCAATACGGATTGGAGCTGGTGTCCTTTATTTGCCGACTTTGATCTGGACGGCTATCAGGACTTATTTATCACCAATGGATTCATGCGGGATTTTACCAATATGGATTTTCTGAAGTAT
The DNA here is from genome assembly GCA_903970475.1 of Beijerinckiaceae bacterium. GTDB lineage: Bacteria > Bacteroidota > Bacteroidia > Chitinophagales > Chitinophagaceae > Dinghuibacter. Next base: position 3,486 of record CAJCIQ010000093.1, on the reverse strand, counting down.
ACGGCACCCGCCGACATTCAGAAAGCCAGGGACCAGGGAAAGCCTCCAGACCTTTATGCTATGGTGCTTAAGATGCCTTCTTCACAGGTAAAGAGTTACCTATTCAAAAATAAAGGTAACCTTCAGTTCGAAAATGTAACTGCTGCCTGGGGAATGGATCAGCCTTCCCTTTCTAACGGTGCGGCGTATGCGGATCTGGACAATGACGGAGATTTGGATCTGGTGGTCAATAACATCAACCAACCTGCCTTTATCTGGCAAAATCATGCAGAAGCCCTCAAACACCACTACTTGAAGTTTCGCTTCTCGGGTTTAGGTATGAATCGTTTTGGGATTGGGGCCAAGGTGTTGGTGGAAGCGCCTGATGGTTTTAGACAGGTACAGGAAATGATGCCGGTGCATGGCTTTGAATCCACTTCCGATTTTTGTTTAATTTTTGGATTGGGCTCCAGGGACAGCGTGAAAGTAACGGTAAGCTGGAACAATGGCGCGACGCAGGTAATACCGCGGGTAGCGACCAATCAAACCATCCGCCTGGAGGAAAGCATGGCAGGGCCTACCTCAAAACCTTCAGGAGCAACCTCGGGCGGCACCTTACCAGTTTCGGGCGGAGCCTCAGCAATTTCGGGCGGAGCCTCACCCACCTCCGGGCTGTCCGCTTCAGCGATTCCGGCATTTTTCCAAGCGTTGCCTTCCCCTTCTTTCCTGCATGCCGAAGATGATTACAATGACTTTAAAGTGGAGCCTTTACTTCCCAAACAATATTCCCGTAATGGACCAGCTCTGGCAGTTGGAGACTTGGATGGGGATGGAAAACCTGATTTGTTTGTTAGTGGCGGTAAGGGCCAGGGAGGTGGTATCTTGTTTAATCGGGGCGGTGGTCAATTTATGGAAGTACATCCTCCGGCTTTGGATGCTGATGCCCAATTTGAAGGGGTGGACGCGATCATAGCCGACCTGGATGGAGATGGACATCCGGATATCTATGTGGTGAGTGGGGGCAATGAGGCCAATTTCCAGGATCATATTTATTTCGGGGATGGAGAGGGGCACGTGCATAGTCGTTCTGGGGTATTGCCTCCAACCAATAGTTCAGGAGGAGCTGTTGTTGCTTTTGATATGGATGGCGATGGGGACTTGGACCTGTTCCGGTCGGGGCAGGTAAGTACGGGTGCCTATCCTCTGGCTCCGCAGAGCTATTTGTTCAGAAATGACAAGGGCGTATTTACCGATGTAACACCTGCTTTTCTTTCCCGTCTGGGCATGATTTGCGCCGTAAAGGTGGCTGATATGAATAAGGATGGCATCCCTGATTTGATACTGGCAGGGGAATTTATGCCCATCACCATTTTATATGGGAGCCGCACACCACCCTACTTTAGTGAAGACCATAAACTGGAAATACCTTTTAGCTCGGGATGGTGGAACTGTCTGGAAATCGCTGACGTGAATGGAGACGGGATCCCCGATATTCTCGCGGGCAATCAGGGATTGAACGGGCAAATGAAACCAACGCCTGCTGAACCTGTTAGCATTGATGCCACTGATCTGGACAATAACGGGTCCATGGATGCCATTATCAATTATTTCATTCAGGGAAAAAGCTATCCGGTTGCTACCAGGGATGAATTATTGGATCAGGTGCCCTCTTTTAAAACGAAATTTCCCACCTATCAATCCTACTCGGAGGCAACGGTAAAAGACATATTCACGCCCCAGCAATGGGCTTCTGCTATACACCTGCGTGCGGAGGAATTTCGCTCAGGCGTGTTCGTTTCTGGGTCAGCGCAGGCCGGCGTGGGCATGGCTCAGACCGGAGCGGGGGCGACTCCAAGTGGCGCGGGCACGGCCCCAACTGGCGTGGGCGCGGCTACTTATACCTTCCACCCATTCCCTATAGAGGCTCAGGCATTTCCAGTAAGGGCCATGCTTTGTGGATATTACAGGGGTCAAAACGCTGGGCCCAAAGACATATTGCTGGCTGGAAACAATTATGCCGTAAGGGCCCAATGGGGCAGACAGGATGCAGGAAAGGGATTGCTCCTGGCGGTGCGGCCAGAGACAGATGCGCAAGCTGCGGGGACAGATGCGCGAGCGACTGCTACAGCGGCGCAAGGTACCGCCACAGCGGCATCAGCCATATCTTTTGAGCTTATCCCTGAAGCAGGTGGTTTCTATGCCGATAAGGACGTGCGCAAAATGGTACAGATAGGGCAATTCATCATCGTAGCAAATAACAATGACAGTCTGCAAATTTTTAAGGTTCGTTAGTTTATGGGCGGCACTGGTGTTGCCTGTGGGCTCAAGAGCGGGAGGCCCATCAAAGGGGATAGGATCTCAAGCGGGCGACAGGCACCAAACGCTTCACCGTGTCCTGCGTGCGCGCGGCGACGCAATCAACGCGACCAACTCGACCAACTCGAATAACTCGATCGACAAGGGCGACACGACCGACGTCCGGCTCGTGGGGGCGGCCTTGCATGCCCTTACAGCGGTGATGGTGAGGGATATTACTGCGCCTCCGGTGGCCAGCCGATCCTATGTGTACAGCATGCTGGCTTTTTATGAAGCAGCAAGAGCGGGAGTTGGTTCAGCGACGGCCCCGCCAGGGGACAGTGCTTACGGGAGCTTTGGCGGCAAACTCAATGGACTTGACCCCGACTCCCTGCCCAAGGCAGTAGCGGGGCAGACCTATGACTGGATGGTTGCAGGAGCAGAGGCATTTCACCTCACCGCACATGCACTGGTCTTTTCCAAGGTTCTGTTTGAGCAGAAATATGACTCGGTTGATAAAAAGATCCAGGCCCTGCATGGCAAAAAGATCGACAAAGCTACCTATGTCCGGTCCTTGGCTTTTGGTGTAAGCATGGCAACGGCCATTCTGCATTGGGCGGCTAAAGACGGCTACGGGTATACGCGCACGCTGCCCAGGTTTACGCCTTCCAAAGACTCGGCCACCTGGAAACAAACAGGTCCCGAATACATGGAAGCAGTTGAACCTCATTGGGACAAGATCCGGTCTATGACGATGACTACCTCCCATGAGTTCAGCATTGCCGAACCCGCTCCCTTTAAATCAGCGGCTTTCATCAAGGCCTATACAGACGTGTATGAACAAAGCAAGCACCTGACGGAGGACCAAACCGCCCTGGCATTGTTTTGGGACTGTAATCCTTATGCGGTGCAGTCGGTAGGACACCTCATGTATAGTGTCAAGAAAATATCTCCTGGTGGACACTGGATGGGGATTACAGGGATTGCCGTTCAAAACGCAGGTATAAACCTGGTACCTGCGTTGTACGCGTACGCCCTGGTGTCCATTGCTGTTTTTGATGGGTTTATATCTGCCTGGGACGAAAAGTACAGGACCAATTACCTTAGGCCCATCACAGCTATTCAACAATCGCTTGACCCTACCTGGCAACCTTTGCTCCAAACCCCACCCTTCCCGGAATACCCGAGCGCGCATAGTGTGATTTCCATGGC
>CAJCIQ010000092.1 GCA_903970475.1 Beijerinckiaceae bacterium | reverse complement strand
TTCAGTTTACAGACGACATAGCGGCCCAGAAGGCCGTCTACCTGGCCTTGATGAACATCCAAAAGAAATGGAATATGCCTCTCCATAATTGGGGGTTCATACTCCATCAGTTTGTAACTATCTTTGAAAACAGGTGCCGTGTCTAATACAGTCGCTTATCCTATTTACACAAAGTATTTAATACTCTCTTCATTTATTCATTTGCTGGATTGGGACGCACGCTGAATACACGAAGCTATGCGCCAATAATGAGCAATATGCAATTCATGTTTATTAATTTTTCTCTATGAATGTTTTGAAATATATAGTTATTAAATCTGAAGATCAATATCAGGATTATTGCAATATACTTGAGGGCTTGCTTTCTATAGAAGCTCCTAACAATAATATTCAGAATGAGATTGACTTATTGACTTTACTGATTGAAAGTTATGAGGACAGTAATAATTCGCTCACTGAATTAGAGCCTATTCCTTTACTCAAAGAATTAATGACGGAGCATCAATTAACGGCCACCGAACTTGCTGGCATACTCGGCGTCTCCAAAGGTTTAGTTTCTGATATTTTACATCTTAGAAAAAACCTATCAAAAGAAGTTATAAGAAAACTTTCTGAACATTTCCATCTCCGGCAAGAAGCATTTAATCGCCTCTATGCGCTTCAAACCCCCTATCACTCGATAAATAAAGCTGGCAGCCAAAAAGCATCCTCAAAAAATGTTTCTAAAGCATCGCATACAAAACCGACTTCATCAGCAAAACAGTATATCCGAAAGGTTACCACTTAAAAATAGCCTAATGCTCAAACTTTTGACAAATACGGAATCAGATTATATATGTGTCAAAAACTTCCATAACGAATTGAAATTCAAATATTTAAGGGATACGACTAGAAAACTTTTATGCTTGGAAGTTGCATTTAAACGATGTGAACCCATTAAAACGCCTCATTGAGGTTCAGGAAAAACCCTTTATTACCAAAGCGGCCGAAGGCATAATCCAGACAAAGATTGGTTCTGGTATGCTTGTTAAACAACACCCGAAGACCAGCGCCATATCCTGGCTGGAATACCTGAAAAAGTTTGGTGCCGAGTTCATCATTGCCACTTTGCAGATTCCCGAAAACCACTCCACTGAGGAAGTCATTTTTCAGGAGGGGAAAACGAAGTTCCGCCTCCGAATCGTTGAACTTGGTACTTTTAAAATATTGGGTGGTATATCCTCTTCCACTCCGGAAAGAACCGTCTTTGGCCGTACCGGGGAGTTCAAGATAAGGTATGGTCCCACTAAGCAGATAATTGCCCCAGTTCCAAAGCGCCAACACAAATTGAGGTTGGGCCGCTGATAAGGATATATATTTCCGGATGTCGGTGGTTACCTGAACGGCATCTTTGGTGCTACCCATCCAGGTTTGGTTAATCCTTACCCCTGCATCGAAATAAATACCCCTATAGGCACGGTTAGGGTTATCGCGGGTCGTGTATTCAATATTGAATGTAAGTCCTGAGGACGTATAATGATCCTGAGGTAATCCATGTTCGTTATTGTACACACTGGAAGGCGTTGCATTATTGACTGTATCCTTACTGGTAATATCCCACCTGTGCTCAAACGCCACACCTGCTCCAAGGAACAGTCCCCTGGCTATTTGCTTATATGCTTTTTCCCTGAATACAAAATAATAGGAGTTAAGACCATAGGATTTATGTGTAGGATCTGCCAGTACCGAATCAGTCCCGCCCTTTCCCGGATATTCCCTGCCAATTCCGAAACCATAGTCCGGAAGCACCGATTTGGAAATCTGTAAATTACCTTGGAAGTTCCACTTATTACCTGGGGTAAACAGGTTGTGGTTAATGTAAAAAACAAGGATCCCTTTGGTGGTGATGGAAGCGGACGTCGATGCCACTGAAAAAAGCGTATGCGGATCTCCCCCTAACCTTTTTCCAGCCACGGCCTTTATCCCGCCCTGAAGTCCTATGGTAGGGTTGGCGGCCACATTAGGCACTACCACTATCCCCGATCCATGTTTGGAAGTATCCACTTTTTTATGGGGAAAAACAACGGCATTGATCAGGTTGCCCACATCATATTTCTTGGAGAAATCCTCTTGCAGGCTTACCTTCTCGGACAATTTTACTTTGGAAGTATCTGACTTGATGCGGATGGAATCAACAGGTGCATGCGCATTCTGGCCATAAGCCACCAACGACATACCACAGAATAAGCAAATGACGCTATAGTTCAGCAATTTTCTTCTAATAACCGGTCTAAACCGCATTACAACAGGCTAAAATGATTGAGGGTGCAAAGTTAATGATTAGCGGTCTAATGATTGTCATAGAACTAACATGGTAGGGAAAAACAGATCATAAATAGGCGATATTTTCCTTACTTTAAAGGAAATGCGCCATAGCCATGATAAAGAAATACTTCACCCCTGCACTCCGCCACCTTTGGAGGCAACCCCTGTTCACCACCTTGAATATATTTGGATTGGCCATAGGCATCAGCGCCTGCTGGGTGATTTACCGCATTGCCAGCTATGAGTTCAGCTTTGAAAAAAACATACCGGATGCCGCTCATATCTACAGTTTAGTAACCGGCTATGGCCAGGGTGATCATGCCGGCGCCATGAATGCCGTACCTAAGCCCCTATATCAATCCATAGAAAAAGAGGCTACGGGAATAACCCGGGCAGTGCCGGTTTTCAGAAAAAACGTGTTCGACGTCAAGGTGAATACCGTTGAGGGTAACCCCATCGTATTTAGTGAGCGGAAAGCGGTTGTTAGTACCAGCCCTAACTATTTTAGTATGTTACCCTACCGTTGGCTGGCTGGAAATCCCACCAAGGCGCTGACCGCCCCCGACCAGGTAGTACTCACCCAAAGTTGCGCCCAATTGTATTTCCCTGGAAAATCTCCTGCTGAAATCCTGAACCGGACCATCACCTATAACGGCGGTGACACAGTCACCAGAACGGTGGTCGGTGTGGTAGCCGACCTGAAGGGAAACACGGAATTCAACAACCAGGAATTTTGCTCTTTACCTGAAAAGGAGTATACCCAAAACGACTGGAACAATACAAACGGAGGGGATAAAGTCTATGTGCAGCTCATGCCCCAGGCTGATCCATCCAGGGTCGAATCGACCATCAATACCATCCATGATCGTAAAACATTGGAAATACACAAGCTGGAAGACCTTACTTATGATTGGAAAAGCCACTATAAGCTACTACCCCTTCTGGAATCGCATTTTGCCATGAATGTGTATGATTCAGACGTGCACAAAGCCAATAAAAAGGTAATCTTCAGCTTAATTGGCGTTGCACTTTTTCTATTGATACTGGCCTGTATCAACTATATCAATATGGGCATAGCTTCCATTCCCCAACGTGCTAAAGAAATCGGGGTCCGTAAAACCCTGGGCAGCAGCAGGTCTATCCTGATCATTCAATTTCTTTGTGAAACCCTTATCAGCACCCTTGTTGCCTCTATGCTGGCTTATGGCCTTGGACTGGCCGAATTTGCATTCCTTAAAGACATTGTTCCCGAAGGCATCCGTCCAACAGAAGGCATTTGGTCCTTAGGCCTTTTCATCCTTATCATTTCCCTTACCGTTACCTTATTGTCCGGTCTTTATCCAGGCTGGTTAATCACCAAGGTAAAAACGGTCAATGTATTCAGGCATGCCTTTATATTAAAAAACCGGGGAGGTAGGGTTACCCTTCAACGATCCCTCATTGTACTACAGTTCGTGATAGCCATTGTATTCATTACCGGAGCAGTCATTGTAGGTCAACAGTTGCGTTATATGCTTTATTCTGATATGGGTTTCACCGGAGACGCAGTGATGGTAACCGATATTCCATTGTACTTAGATAACCGTGCTCCTGCTTCCAGTAGATTCAGCCTGTTGGACGAGCTAAAAACAATCCCTGGTGTCCAACAAGCATGCTTCGGGGAACAGCCACTGGGTGAGGGCTGTAGTTCCTGGGGAGGAATAACCTATAACTTAGCAGCAAAGAATCCCCAAAAAGGAACCGTTTACCATAAGACCATTGACACATCCTACCTGAGTCTTTATGGGATTCATTTGCTGGCAGGTCGTAATTTATCCGCCTCCGACACTTCCAGGGAATGGCTCATCAACCTCTCCGCCGCAAAGAAAATGGGCTTTACATCGCCCCAGGAAGCTATAGGTAAAATGTTTGGTCAGGATGAAAGCAGGCTTATGCCCATTGTAGGCGTGGTAAATGACTTTCATTTCCTGAAGTTCTACGACAACATTGACCCTATTGCCCTGACAATGGATAAAAGTGATTTTTATTGCATCAATATCAAACTCAGTGGAAACCCTCAAGATTGGCCCAATACCCTAAAGGCCATTGAGCAAAAATGGAATACGTTTTACCCTCAAGGCTCCTTCTCCTACCATTTTTACGACGAGGCCATAGCCAACTTATATAAAGATGAACGGCACCTGGACACCCTTATCAACCTAACCATGATCATCTCCATTGTGATCAGTTGTATGGGACTATTTGGCCTGGCCGTGCTTACTGCGTTCCAACGCACCAAGGAAATTGGTATCAGAAAAGTAATGGGCGCTTCTGTGCCCAGCATTATGGGCTTGTTATCCAAGGAGTATCTGAGGCTGGTGTTCCTGGCCTTTATCCTAGCCACCCCTATCACCTGGCTAGCCATGAATAAATGGCTTCAACACTTCGCTTACAGGCTACCCTTGCATTGGTGGTTATTCGCTGTGTCGGGAATAATAGCGCTATGCGCGGCGCTCTTGACCGTCGGTTATCAGGCCTGGAAAGCCGCCAAAACCAATCCGGTGATCAGCCTAAGAACAGAATAGGGGCCACGGTCGGGCGCCGGGAGGGAACAGGGGCCACGGTCGGGCGCCGGGGGAATATTTTAGCTAACCTTATATTTCCTATAGGTATAGACTAATCCGACTATAAAAGGAAGGTAAATAATGGACAACGACATATCGTTAAGTTCAAACGATATGTGATTCTGAATGACCAGGTAGTATATACTATATAACATATAAGCAACGGGTAACAGGAACCAGCTCAAAAAATGGAGTACTTTATTCGATCTTATCGGCTTAAACAGATTGATAAACATACTTAGACCTAGTATCGAAAATGTCAGGCTGAAAACAAAAGGTATGATCATAAATAGCCAGAATAGTGAATCGTTAAGGAATGCTCCTTTGCTACCATTGATGAAATTATCGGTCACACTATACAGAAATACGATCATTGGTAAGATTCCTGCGGGCAGGAGAACCCCTTTCAGATAAGCTTTTCCTATGGTCATATAGGCAATGTTTAGGATGTTACTCCTTAAGGTACTGCTTTAAACTAAATTATGCAAGGGGGCCAACCCAGCCTGGGACTTTTGCTGGCTTATCGGGTGGCTGCCATTGCATCCTGGCCTCCTTACTCATCAGGTATTCCTGGGTAAAAAACTGTAGCAGATATTCCTTGTCCATAAATGGCTGATCCAGAAAAACGGGTAATTGGGATTCCGTCAACTGGGTAATACCGGAGTGAAGAAGGTATTGGGCAATGGTGCCTATGAAAAAAAGGGTAATGGTTTCATGATAACCGGAGGTCTCGGTATTCTGTCCCCCTACGCTGATATTGTAGGATTTGATATTTGTTCTTATTTTCTCCATGGCTATTGCCAGTGGCCATTCTGCGCAGTATAATAAAGCCACTATACAATGCGCCTGATGCGTCCATTGTGCTTTGGGGAGGGTGCCCGCCTCGAAATCCTGTACCAATTGCCGGGCTTGAACCAAATCCAGCGCGGTTGAGGGTGAATGCCTTTCCATCCTAAAAATGTTGAGGGTTGATTACTTCCTTATAGGAACTGAGTATGATCGTCGTGCTGGTGCGGGTTACCGCTTTAATCCCCTTGATCTTGCGGACCAGCAACTCCTCCAAAGCCGCTGTATCCTTAACCAGGACCTTTAACAGCAAATCCGCATCGCCGGCAATATGGTGGCATTCCAACACTACATCCATAGCGACCAGGTGCTCCTTTACCTGGGCATTTTTAGTATGGTCTATCCATACGTGAATAAAGGCCAATAAATGCAGGGACAGTTTTTCCCTATTTAGTTTAATGGTATAACCTTCGATAACGCCTGATTTGCTCAGTTTGCGCAAACGCTCGGTGACAGCTGGAAGCGACAGACTAATGCTTCGGGCAATTTCAGCACCCGTCATGCGGGCATTCCCGATCAGGAGTTTTAATATTTTCCCATCAAATGCGTCCATAACCTTAATTATTATGGGATTAACCTAGGAAAATATTTATATTATACCAAGTTTGAAAAAATAATCAAAATAATATTAAGAAAAATAGCTGTTATACTTAATATTCACTTGAAAACTATGTAAATCTGCCGACCGATGATGGATACTACTTACTTTTTTGACTTATCTTCCCCTTACAAATCCTTGCTACTGTATGAAAAAATCGCTTGCCCTCTGCATCATTTCCCTTGGCCTGACTTTCCATGTTATCGCCCAAAGCGCGGTAAATCGAGGCAATCAGGACAAAGGTTTGCTTAGTCTGACCCTGGGTCCGTCTTTTCCAATAGGCGCTTATGGAAGTAAGGACCCCAACTCATCTACCTCAGGCTTGGCCAATATCGGTGGCTCGGCAGATATAACTTACCAGCATCCATTTAAAAAAAGCCATTTCGGTTGGATGGCCGGCATTCGGGGAAACATCAATTGGGTAAACAAAAATGCAACGTTAGCACCATTGGAGGCTGAGTATTCAGGTTACCAATGGACCCAGAAGAATAGTTATTGGTCTGATGTTTCCGCATTGGCCGGAGCTTATTATACCATCCCCCTGCGACCCAGACTTAGCTTATCGCTATCACTGGAATTGGGCGCAGCCAAAGCCTGGTCACCCAACCAATCCATTAGAGGATTAAGGGATTCCTCAGGACAGGAAGACCTGGTTCTGGCAACCGTCCACCCTATCTCTGCCTATGCCTTTACAGGCGCTGCTGGTGCCGGCATCCGTTATCAATTGTGTTCGCATTGGGCATTATTGGGAAGGATCAACTTTACCTACCTCAAACCTACTTTTAAAAATCTGAGGACGGATATATTCTATGCGCAGGACCTGGTGATATCAGGTAACTACCAACTGGGAAATTCAGGCACCGTGGTAGATGAAAACTCCCACTGGGGGAACTACACCCAGGCCATGGATCATATAGACCTTAGCGTGGGTATAGGCTGGACCTTGTAATCAGGCGACCGGACCTGCTCGAAATGAAGTATGGCCAAGGGGTATCGTCACTACAAAATCTCCACCTCCTCAGGCACCACAAATAAAAGGGTACAACCTGTTGCTGTAGTAACGGCGTGTTTGAATCCCGGAGGGGTATATAAGTAATCC
>CAJCIQ010000091.1 GCA_903970475.1 Beijerinckiaceae bacterium | reverse complement strand
AAAATTAAAACAACATAAAACAACATAAAACCAAAGTATCTTCTTATGACCAAGACCGTCAAGATTCTTAGTATGCGTTTATGTAAGTATGCCTTGATTTTATTATTAACTGGTATTTGTGCCTCAAAGGCCCAAGCGCAGGATGATGAGTGGCATGGCGCAACGATAACCGTTCATGGTACCTACCCCGCACAAGCAACCTCTTCAGGATCCGGAAACGGTTATACCTATGGTCTGTATAATGCAGTTGAACTTGGAGCAGATCTGGGTTATCAATTCAATGACACCTGGAGTGTACATTTGGGGTTCAGCTGGAATCAAAATAAAGCCTCTGCCCGTAATATAGACGCGGCAGGCGTCGCAGGACAGCCAACGTTCTATCCTTCTGTTCCTTACGGATATATGGACATCTATGAAATCCCCTTGACACTCAAGGCCGTAATCCTAAAGTATATCTTTATTCAAGGTGGCGTATTTTATGGCATCCAGAAAAAGACGGAGGTGTATAGTTATACAGGAACCAATGGTCCATTCACCGACCAATCAGGTATAGGGATTGTGCTCAACCCCGGACTCACCTTCCCTTTGAGCAAAGGCCTGAATCTCAATGCTTCTTTTAACAATGAATTCCACGGGATTCACATCAATAACAACAACCTATCTGGTCAAAAGGTTTATTTCAGTGGTTTCCAATTAGGCCTAACCGCACGCTTGTAGGACCTTCTGGGAAGACATTAGCTGGTCCGTTTATAGTCCGTCCATCAACTTATAAACATCATCCAGGAAAACCGAGAATCCCGATACTATTTAAACAAAAGCCGCCCTTCACCGGGCGGCCTTTTTCTTTCGTGGCGGCCCCACGGCCTTGATGCGCTCGCTTGCAGGCACTCTCGGTCGCGGACACCCTGGGAGGTAAATTCCGGTTGATGGGCAGGTAGCACAATAGTATCAAAAGGCTGTATGGTCTGTATGGGACTAAAAGAAAGCTGGGATGTATGTGTATTGTACTAAGGCCAGATTAGCACATTAAGGCGACGTGAAGAATCCAGACGCCAGAATAAGTCGAACATTGTAGTAGGTACAAAAAAAATGGGGCCCGGATAGACATCCAGCCCCGTCTTTAAAATCCAATATCCTATGAAAAACCATAACAAAGATAATCTATATGTTGCTACCATTCAATACCTCAAACAGGGTATTTTTCGATATTCTACATTTTTAACAAAAAAAATCTACGTAGGCCATTCCCTACATCCGACATCGACGCCTCCCTTAGGGCAATTCTGGTTATTTCTCCCTATATCACCTTCATTTGGCTACGATTATTAATAGATATCCGACCAATTTCAATAAAATGGGTCCTATTTGTCAACAGAAATAAAAAAACGCTCAAATAGTTGATATATTTTATGTAAGTCGCATCAAGTGCTTATAGTACTATTCCTACATATCGCGCCAGTGACGCGTGAGCCCTTCGGCCCAAAACAAAACCGCGCCTGCGGCGCGGTGCCCGAAGGGCCATCATTAAACGTTATGGGACAATGGGCTAAATTTTAAAAAAGCCCATTGTCCCATAACACCACCGCCTCCCCTAGGGGAGGCGGCTTGAAAATATGACTTAGCTACTAAGTATAAGGGGGGTATTAATACTGCCAGAGATCCTGCTCGTAGTTGAAGATCTTTTCCTTCGTACGATCGGATTCCAAAAGACGGAGGGTAGGATCTTTAATGTATTGAGCAAAGGTACGGTCGTAGGGGTTGTCGATGGTAGTCTTCACCACGTATCCAGAGAACATACGGCTTTCAAACAACTCTTCCCAGGTCATCCTTGATCCAAAGTTGTGTCCGTTATAAGCCTCATATTTGGCCAGAACAGGACGCAGATCAGGATAGTAGATCCAGAACAAGGGTGCTTCACCGATTTCTGTCCCATCATCCTTACGAATGACCTTCAATGGCGCAATGCCCAAAATACGGCAGAACAGACGAGAGGACTGCTTATCAAACACCCATTCTTCCTTTACCTCAAACTTAACAATGTCATCGGCGTTGAAGTCATTGGTGATAACAGTATCCCTCATTCTCAAGTTGGTTGCGGGATCATATCGGGCAACGGTATCTGCTTTACCCACCATAGATTCAGCGATCTTGTCCGTACTCATGGGTGTGGTAAACCGATCATCCATGGGATCAAACGGAACCACGCTGCTATCCCTGATCGCATTGATCAGGATGGCTATGAAACGTTGGTCTCCGTTGTCTTCCTGGGCATGATACCGGAAAGGCAGGTTCATCTTCTGACGGGTGTCTATGATTTCCCATACGCGTTGCCGATAGACTGCATCGTCTTCACGGATGTTCTGATACGTCAGGGGAGTGCGATCTTTAACCAGGTTCAGCTCAACGGCTGCGTCATTTCGCAGGGAAGGGCGGATGGTATCTCCTATCGTTGGAAGCGCCATATGCACAGGAGCAACGGCAATTGGAGCCTTGGCTGAGGTATCCACAGGAACTGCGGCGGCCACAGGAGGCTTCTTTTTCTTCTTTTTTGGCTTGCCTTTCTTGGCTCCCGTCGTTGTCTGAGCCTGCACTGCCTGAGGCATACCCATCTCAGTGGCAAAAGCCCCCAGCATCAGACAAACCACCAAATATTTTACCCACTTATACATAGTCATACGGTTTATTAGTACAATTGAAAGCTGATACCCCTCAACTTACGGGTCTTATGATCAGGACCAACCGCATGGATATCCTCGAAAGAAACGATCGTACCAGGGCGGCATTTGCTTATGATAGCTTGAACTTGACCAAAAGAATAAGAGTTAGAAGTACCCTGAAGGAGTTGGGGGATCTGATCACCACCTACTGCATATAGGGTAAAACCGGTTACCTGGAAGTTCACACCACTCAGGAAGTCGAAATTCTCCAATACAGCCCTTAAACCACTGTTGGCTTTGAACTCAGCGGAACGCATGCGTCCACCACCGTTAACACCAACATAGGCCACTGGATTAGGTAAATCCTTAACCTGGAACGTTTCCGTACCCAGATTGGCTGAAGATCCATCAGGACGGTGAGCGGTAACGGAGATTTTGTCTTCATTACCATCACCAGGATGCAATACATATTTGCCACTTCCTTTGTTCAGCGCTTCCCCGTTGGATGCAACTACAGACAGTCCTTCAGCACCAACACCGCCCCCAGACACAGAGATCGGGTTGTCGATGCCACGGAACAATACTTTAGTTAATTCAGAAGAAACGGCCAAGGTAGAAGAACCCACATTGTAGGTTACGTCTTCATCCTTTTCGATGGTAGAGCCATCAGGCTTTTTCATACTGATATGGATACGAACGGTATGCGCACCGGTTCCTGAAGCAGTGGTAGTAAATACACCCTTACCTTGGGACACAGCCAGCGGCTGACCGTCTACGGTAATGGTAGGATTGATAGCACTGCTGAAAGCACCTACACCTACGGTTGCAGAAAATTGCTGTCCGTTCATCAGGTACAGGGAATTGGCAGAAACATAAGGCTCGAAATTATCCAGGTGCACGTCAGTCGCATTGATTTGAGCCAGGTTAGACTCAATAATGGAATTGGCCGTACTCTTGATGTCATTTTTAAATTTGTCCAGGATGGTAATGGCCGCAATAGCAGGTACCATACGGAAGTGAGCGCCTACCCAACCGCGGTTTCCGCTATTTTCCACCTTAGGCGTATCGATCTTCAGCGCCAGACTTTTTACAAAGTCATCCTTTTGAGCCTGGGTGAAATTATGGGGAGCCAGTCCTTCAAAAGCCTGTTTCCAGGCAATCAAAGAATCCAACAACCTTTTCCCTTGTTTTTGATTATCCATTACCCTGGTAGGGCCATCCATGTTGTCATCGGCGAACTTGACCCCATCGGGAAACTCTTCAGATACAGGGACATCTGAACCATGAGAGGCCATTTTGATCTTCTTGGAAAGAGAATCTATAAAAGAACTGGCGTTGGCGGCTATTGCATCTGCCGCACGCGCGTTGTTTTCAAACCTTAATACAGTATCCCTGTTTTGGGTTTTTTCGGCGGCCTCAAATGTTTTGAGATCCTGACCATTTTTATTATCAATGAGATCGTTGGAGCGGTTGATACTATGATTCACCGTTTTAAAGGCATTAAGAATCTCAGCCGATACATTTATCGCCAACAATGCTGTCAGCACTAAATACATCATATTGATCATCTTCTGCCTGGGCTCTTTGGGTAAGGCCATGACTACTTCGGATTTAAAAGACGTTCTACAAATGGGTTAATCAGAGGATATAGTAGCC
>CAJCIQ010000090.1 GCA_903970475.1 Beijerinckiaceae bacterium | reverse complement strand
GAAACCAGAAGGGTGGTGCCATCCTTAGCGTTCAGCTTAAATTCACCTTTAGCATTGGTAACCGTACCGACCTTGGTACCTTGGATGCGCACCGACGCACCTTCGATGGGTTGGCCGTCGCTGCCGGTGATTTTACCGGTGATGGGCTTCGATTGGGCCATAGCCACAATAGAATACATCATTAGCACCGATAACAGTGTAATTAGTTTTCTCATGTCTGTTTATTTTTTAAAATTGTCTTGGGGGCAAATTATGGATATTTCCCATTTTAACAAAAAACTAAGTTTTGTTAACCAATGTTTTTTATCCCCGTCCAGATTTGCTGAATGCTTTTAGCATAAAAACAAACTATCATTTGAGAAATCACTAAGATATAAACTATTGATAAACAACAAATAAGAATCTAAAATAATCAAATAACCTATAACAAAATATGACAATACTGTTTAGGAGTTAACATATATATTTTTAACGACATTTATTTGAAAACGCCTGTTTTTGGTTCTATACGACCAAAAACACAAAACTGTTGCTATAGGTGGTGAATTACAGGTAGGGCATCTTCGCCCACATCCTTATCCAGCTTTGTATGAACAAACCTTAGCCTTTATACGTTAGCTAAACCATAACGTTTAGATAATTTAGGAATCCAGATGACGCCCAGCATCCGTACTCATGCTTGGTTGTAGACCTTCCAGATGGGCTCCCTGAGTGTATCTGCCCCCTCACCGCAAATGAAGTACAGCAATTCCGCTAGTTGTTCGGGCTGCACCCAGGTTGAAAAGTCCGCATCAGGCATGCTTTTCCTATTGGACGGCGTATCAATGGTGGAAGGCGCCACCACGTGGGTAACGACGTTCTTGCCTTTAGCTTCCGCATTGAGTATGGCTGCCAGTTGGAAAAGCAAAGACTTACTGAGTGCATAGGCCACTACGTTCTTGCCCTGGGCGGGCATGAGTGCAGGCCTGGCCCCTATCAGTACGATCCTGCCCTTACCTTTTTCCATTAGGTGAGCGAACAATGGTCTGGCCACAAAATAGGCGGTATCAAAATTGAGTTGAAACATTTTGGACAGGTCGGATCCTTTAGTGTCAGAGACAGCCCCCATGGCAAACCCGCCCACCAGGAGCAAAGCCGCATCGATACGCCCGTACGTGTGAATCGCTTCCTGTATCAGGTCTGAGGCTTCATTTTCATCCGTCAAATCGACGACCTGTATGTTCAATAAAGGATGGGGTGTCAAATCTTTTTTGCCGGCTTCGCTGCTTACGGTAGCGATTACCCGCACATTATTGTCCAGGAAATGTTGAACAACCGTGCGGCCAAGCCCTCCGCTGGCGCCGGTGATTAATATGGTACGATCAGCCATAATCAGGTGTTTACGGGTAAAAATACGAATTCGTACCTTTACCCAAACGACAGGACCCTCTTATGACATATACAGACGCGACCATCCCCGAAATTGACCAGGCCATGCACCAGGCAGCACAGGACTTCTATTATTATAAAAACCTATCCCCCGCTGTTCGTCGGCAGTTTATGCACGCCATCGCATCTGGATTGGAAGCCAACATAGAAGATCTGGTAGCTACAGCTATGGAGGAAACCCACTTAGGGTATGATCGGTTAAAAGGAGAAGTAGCCAGGACTTGCTGGCAATTGAGGAGTTATGCAGATGCCGCCTTTGCAGGAAGACATTTGGATATACGCATTGATACCGCCCTGCCAGATCGGAAACCTGCTCCCAGACCCGACATACGGAAAATGATGGTGCCCCTGGGCCCAGTCGTAGTGTTCGGTTCCAGTAATTTCCCTTTTGCCTATTCTACGGCCGGAGGAGATACGGCCTGCGCATTAGCTGCTGGCTGTCCGGTCATCGTCAAAGCGCACCCCGCCCATGCGGAAACCTCTGAAAAAGTTGCAAAAATTATAAGTGAGGCCGCCAGCGCTAACGGATTGCCCAAGGGAGTCTTCGCCCATATTCATGGGGCAGATTTTGACATAGGCGGAGCCCTGGTATCCCATCCTTTGGTAAAGGCTGTTGGATTTACCGGTTCTACTTCCGGCGGTAAAGCCTTGTTTGACCTGGCAGCCCAAAGAAAAGAACCCATTCCCGTATTTTCAGAGATGGGCAGTACCAATCCTGTCTTTCTGTTACCAGGTAAATTAAAAACCTCCGCAAAAGAAGTAGCCAAATGGTATTCCGGTAGCATCACCTTAAGTGTAGGCCAGTTCTGCACCAATCCAGGTTTACTGCTTGGTGTAGCCTCTGCGGAATTAACGGAATTCGCCACCGAACTTTCTAAACTGATGGCTCAACTGCCGTCAGCACCCATGTTGCATCCGGGTATAGCCAAGGCTTATGCCCAAAAAAGGGAAGCCGCTTTGTCCCAGAAGGGAGTAGAAACCCTTGCAGTGGGCGTACTGCCAGTAAATTCCGATGGGTCGGCCGCGCCTGTTGGTGGGTCCGGCGTAGCCGCCGAAGGCATCCCCACCCTTGCTAAAACCAGCGGGGCTAATTTCCTGGCCAATCCCCTGCTGCATCAGGAGGTTTTCGGCCCCTACTCCCTACTCATTGAATGCGCTGACCTCGGTGAGGTCAAAGAAGTGGCCGCCCACCTGGAAGGACAACTAACCAGCACCCTGATTGCCACCGAAGCAGATATGCTAGACCACGCAGACCTGGTAGCGTTAGTACAGGAGCATTGCGGGAGGATCATCTTTAATGGCGTACCTACTGGTGTAGAAGTCGTAGCCTCCATGCAACATGGAGGCCCTTACCCAGCCACTACGGATAGTCGTTTTACATCCGTAGGGGAAGACGGTATACGCCGGTTCGTCCGCCCTGTAGCCTTTCAGAACTATCCAAATGCCTTACTACCAGAAGCTTTGAAGAATGAAAACGCCGGCGGATATTGGCGCCTGGTCAATGGGGAGTGGAGCAATAAAGCCATTTAGCCGCATCATGGCCGATAGCACGAACGCTGGCCGACAGGTCATATCATAAAAAAGGAGGTCATGGACCTCCTTTTTATTTCGGTTTGGCCGGGTGTTATTCCAATGTAAACGCCTGATGCCTCTCCGGGATCTCCACGTTTGCAAACCCCTTACTCATCAGGTGTTCCCTGAAATGTTGTTGCACAGGATATTCCCCATGCACAATGAATACCTTTTTCACCTGCTTGGCATCCTGGGATGCTACGAAATGGAGCAGGTCCTCGTAGTCCCCATGTGCGCTCATGCTGCGCATCACGCCTACTTCAGCCTGAACCTTATATTCCTCACCAAATATGTGCACCTTCTTAGCCCCGTTCATTAATTGCCCTCCCAGTGACCTGGGTTCACAATAGCCCACGATGAGAATGGTGTTTTTGGGATCAGAAATATTATTGGCAATATGGTGCTTGACCCTGCCGGCGTCTGCCATTCCCGAGGCAGAAATGATGACCATGGCATCTTTACGGTCATTGAGGGCTTTGGATTCATCCACCGTTTCTATATAATGCAACCCTTTAAAATCAAAGGGGTCGTTGTCCACTTTGAGGATGTTTTTGATGTTGTCATTAAAGTTCTCCGGATGATGCTTGACAACGATGGTGGCCTCTTCGCTCAAAGGGCTGTCCACATAGTAATCCAAAGACGGCAGGCTTTTTTCCAGCTCCATCTGATTGAGCATGAACAGGATTTCCTGGGTCCTTCCGACGCTGAAGGCAGGAATGATCAACTTCCCCTTTTTCTCCACACAGGTTTTAATCACCCAATCATGCAATACATCGGTGGCCGGGGCGAAACTTTGGTGAAGGCTATCCCCATAGGTGGATTCGATTAAAATATAATCCGCCTGAGGAAAGGTTTGGGGGTGAGTAAGAATCATATCATTATACCGGCCTACATCCCCACTGAAGGTCAGATGGGTAATCTTGTCCCCGTTGGTAATTTTCAGACTGACAGCGGCACTCCCAATGATATGCCCCGCATCCGTATACAATAATTCCAGGCCTGGTTCTATCACCGTGAACTGTCCGTAAGGCACGGTTTCAAATAAGGTCATTGCCTTCTTCGCGTCCTCTACACTATAGATGGGTTCAATAAGTGGCTCACCTGTTTCCTTCCGGCGCTTGTTCTCATAGTGGGCGTCGTCCCTTTGAATATTAGCCGAATCCTCCAATAATACTGCACAAAGATCCTTTGTACCAGAGGTCGCAAATATCTTCCCATTGAACCCTTCTTTAACCAGCTTGGGAACCAACCCGGAATGGTCTATGTGCGCATGGGATAAAATAAGGTAAGTCACTTCCTTTGCGTCAAATCCAAAATCCCGGTTCAATGCATCGGTTTCATGTCCCATTCCCTGAAACATGCCACAATCCAATAAAACCTTTTTCCCATTATCCAATGTCAATAAATGCTTGGAGCCGGTAACGGTACGGGCGGCCCCATGAAAAGCAATCGTCATGATGTGAAGTTTACTGTTTTGATTTGAAGGACCAGGTAATCCAAAACTCTGCAATGCAATTACCCTCTTTATCTATACCCACTGTATATGCTTTACAGGTTTGGGGCTGGCCCCTTGAGACTGAATATTGAATAGCCGCTTGAATCAACCGGCCGTCTTTGCAGATAAAGCGCGTCATACCAATGGCCTTTTTATGGTATTTGGCTTCCATTTCAGTTACCAGCATGGACACCTTTGGCTGAGCCTCCTGGATATGGAGCATGGCCAATACCCCTGTACTCATTTCTCCAGCCATAGCCAGGCAGGCAAAATAGGTTGAATGGAAGGGGTTTTTAGAAAACCAGGAATAAGGGACCGAGACAATGCACTCCTCCTCATGAACGTGCTGAACCCTAACCCCCGAGAACAAAGCACTGGGTATGGCTTTTAAAAGATAAGGCCAGTAGGTCCATTTCCGGGTAATCTGCCGGATAAACCGCTGTTTTGCTGTGTTTGGAGGATAGCTGCTCATTTACCTATAAGAGGTCGGATCCAGTGCTTTGGGCGACCAATCGTTAAGGAAAGATATAATGTTTTGTTTATTATATCCCTTTCCTTGTTCAAGGTATCCTGAATTCTGGATATGAATCGGTGTTCCCTGCCCATTTAAAATGACAAAAACCGGGAACCCGAAGCGCTGGGGGTAGCCCAGCAATGCCAGAACCGGAAGGTTCATGTTCTCTTTGCTATAATTGAGGTGATACACCACATAATTGGCCTTGAATGCGGAATCAATCTGAGGATCGGTCGTACTCAGTTGATAAAATCGGGCGCACCAAATGCACCAATTTCCCCCGATCTGCACAAATACATGCTTATGTTCGGCAGCAGCCGTTTGAACAGCCTGCAACAGCCCTTTTGCCGCATCTTCTTCGGGATGATAAACATTAAAGGAACTGGTTTCCTGGCCTTTGGCGGCCAGGGTCCAACAACCCAGAAGGGTAACGATCAGGAGATACTTTTTCATATTTTTATTTTGCTATAAAACCTCCACCTGCCCCCGGAGCAGATCTTCAAACACATCCCTTTTACGGATAAGATGCGCCTCGCCTTCTACCACCAACACTTCTGCAGGCTTCAGCCTGGAGTTAAAGTTGGAAGACATCTCAAACCCATAGGCTCCGGCATTATAGAAAACCAGCAGGTCTCCTTCCCTGACCTCATTGAGCTTTCTGTCCCAGGCAAAGGTATCCGTTTCACAAATATTGCCGACTACCGTATAAATGCGTTCTGCCCCGCCTGGATTGGATATGTTTTCTATTCTATGGAAAGAATCATAAAACATAGGACGAATCAGGTGATTAAATCCCGAGTTCACCCCTACAAATACCGTAGCAGTGGTTTGTTTGATGACATTGGCTTTCACCACCAGGTATCCGCATTCGCTGACCAGGAATTTTCCAGGTTCAAACCAGACTTCCAGGGGTTTTCCATACTCCTTGGAAAAAGCAGAGAAGGCCGCGCATACTTTCTGGCCTAAGGCTTCCACATCGGTTTCTGTATCTCCTTCCTGGTAAGGGACCTTAAATCCACTACCCAGGTCAATGAATTCCAACCTATCAAAATGTCTGACTAATTCAAACATAACCTCCAGTCCTTGCAGAAAAACATTGACGTCTTTTATCTCCGAACCGGTATGCATGTGCAAACCGTTGACGTGGATTTTAAAGGTCTTGACAATGCGCTCTATATGGCGGATCTGGTGTATAGATATCCCAAATTTGGAATCAACGTGTCCGGTGGAAATCTTATAATTCCCTCCGGCCATAATATGCGGATTTAGCCGAATACAGACAGGATAAGACCCCCCAAACTTATTACCGAATTGCTCCAGGATGGAAATGTTATCGATGTTCAGGTGAACCCCCAACTCCTTTGCTGCTATGATTTCAGCCAGGTCAACACAATTGGGTGTGAACAGAATATTGGAGGGCTCAAATCCGGCTTTCAGCCCAAGTTTTACTTCATTGATGCTCACACAATCCAGGCCCGCGCCCAAAGAACGCATGTACCGGATTATATTAATATTGGTGAGCGCCTTGCAGGCATAAAAGAACCTGGATGTACAGTTGGAGAAAGCCGACGTAAGTTTGGCGTATTGCTCTTTGATTTTTTCAGCGTGATAGATGTACACAGGGGTACCGAATTCCCGGGCAATATCTATGAGTTGTTCCCGGTCTAACCTTGAAGGGGTCATGATGACAAATTAAAAATGTTAATGGGATGGATCTTCAGAAGGGGTATCAGGGCCCTCGGGGTACTCAACATCGGAATCCTCGCCATCGTCGTCATTGCGCAGTTCCTCATAGTCTTGGTCACCTTGCGTTTCCCCACCATCATCTTCAATAAACAGCGTTGCGCTATCATCGTCCATTTTCGGTTCTTCGCTGACTTCATGGTCTGGCACTTCCTCATTGCTGTGGGAGCTTTCCAGCTCCTCCGCTTCCCCGGAGGCCGGTCGCTTTCGATCGGCGGTTTCATCGGAAGCTAATTCTTCCTTTACCAGGTTGCCTGATCCATTCACGGAAAAACCGGATGGGAACGCTTCTACCTCAGCCGGAAACGCTGTTCCATCTGTCGGACGTTCCGATACCTCAGCCGGATATTCTTCCATCCTATCTGACTCTACCGGATTATCCTGGGTCACTACATAGGGAGTGACCGCCTGATCCATGAGTATTTCTTTGATGCTGGGAAGTTCGCTGGCGCTGTTTAATCCAAAGTAGTCCATAAAGGACCTGGAAGTAGCATATATCAATGGTTTACCTGGTAAGTCCTCATTGCGTCCTGAAATGATGATCAGTTCCTTTTCCAGTAATTTTTGAACAGAATAGTCACTGTTAACTCCCCTGATGGCCTCAATTTCCCCTTTGGTAATGGGCTGCTTATAGGCAATAATGGCCAGGGTCTCCATAGCTGCAGGGCTGAGTCGTTTGAGAAACTTGTCCCCACTAAGTAAGGCTACTGTTTTATGGTATTCTTTTTTGGTCAGGAATTGCCAACCTCCCCCACTTTCCCTGATTTCAAAGGGATAAAACTCAGAGGCATACTTTTCACGGACGGCTGCTGTTGCGGCTGCAACCTGTTCCTCAGAAGCCTTGTCTTCCAGGAAGCCCAATGCTCCGTTGACCAATTCCAGCAATTCAGCGCTGGTTAATGGTTTATCGCTTGCGAAGATCAGCACTTCGATATGGGGAATGATCTGGCTAATCTCCATAGTTTATCAACCTTGAAGAGCGGCTGCCCCACTTACGATTTCGGTTAATTCGGTTGTAATAGCTGCCTGACGGGCCCTGTTATAAGAGATTTTCAGGCTGCGCAGCAACTCGTTGGCGTTTTCAGTAGCCTTATCCATAGCAGTCATGCGGGCTCCGTGTTCAGATGCACTGGCATCCAAAACAGCTTTAAACAACTGGGTATGGAGAATTTTAGGCATCAGCTCGGCGATCAACTCCTCTTTGGAGGGATCGAATATAAAGTCTGCCTTCACTTTGGAGGCTTTATTTTCGACCTTAGCGATGGGCAGGAAAGGTTCAACTTTAAATACCTGGGTAGCTGCATTGCGGAACTCGCTGTATACGATTTCAACCGCATCAAATTCCTTCTGGGAAAAAGCATTGATGGCAGCTTTGGCTGCATCCTGCACGTGTTCGAAACTCAGATTCAGGAAAATGTCCTTGTAGGCAGCGCTTACTTTGAAGCCCTGCCTTTCAAAGTATTCGAATCCCTTTTTTCCAATTCCCCAAACCGTAATTTTTTTGGCAGCCAACTGAGAAGGATACTTCTGCTGCATGGACTGACGGGCAAGTTTTACGATATTGGAGTTATAACTACCGCAAGATCCCCTATCGGAGGTGATGACTATATAAAGTACCTTTTCTACAGGACGTGGTTTGGCCAGATTCAATCCCAGATCCCCATCCGTATTGCTGACGATATTAGACAGAACTTCCTGCAACTTCTTGGCATAAGGACGCATTTGAATAATCGCATCCTGAGCCCTGCGCAATTTGGCAGCACTCACCATTTTCAGTGCTTTCGTGATCTGTTGCGTACCCTGAATCGACTTAATACGTAGGCGAACTTCTTTTAACTGGCCACTCATAACAATAAATTGGGTGCAAAGGTAAGCGAAAGATAATAAAATCCCGCATCACACACATTACAAATTTCAACAAAGTGTCGATCTCTGAGGCCGGTACATCCGCTTATCATAGGACCTGGCCTTGGCCCGAGGGGGGCCTAATCCTATCCCCATTTAGCCTTGTTGATCCTCGCCACAGGGCCATTCCCAAAGGATTCCATGAGTACAGCAGTAGCTCCCACGGAGATCAGGAGTAAGCCAGCTACACAGACCCCTGTCCAACCTCCTGCATTCCAGGCCAAACTACCCAGGGTAGAGCCTAGGGTACCTCCGATAAAATAAGAGGTCATGTAGATGGTATTTAACCGTGTCCTGGCTTCAGGCAAAAGGGCATAGTTCCTGGCCAGGTTGGGCACATGGGCACATTGAAGACCAACGTCTAGTAAAATGACGCCAGCAATGACGATCAATACGTTCCAATCAGCCTTAAATAAGATCCCATACCCCAGAATCATCAAGGATATACCTACCCGAATGGGGATCAAGTGGCTTTTTTTATCTATCATCCGGCCAACCAGAGGGGAAACCAGGGCCCCGCCCGCGCCAATCACCCCAAACAACCCGATGGTTGATAAATTAAATTTATAAGGAGGCGCCTCCAGGAAGAAGGCCAATGTGGCCCAGAAAGCAGACACCGCCCCAAACAGGGAGGCCCCAATCAGGGAACTTTGACGTATGATCGGTTGGGATTTAAGCAAATCCCATAAGGACTTCATCAATTCCCTATAAGATCCCTTAAAAGTAGGCTCTTCAGAAGGCAGCACCTTTGCCAGAACCAGGGCCATCACCACCATCAGAGCGGCGGCTACATAATAGACAGCCCTCCAGCCGAATTGCTGGGCCACCAGACCACTCAAGGTACGGGATAACAATACCCCCGTTAGTAAGCCACCCATCATAGATCCGACCACTTTCCCCCTTTCTTCATCCTTAGCCAGATTGGCTGCAAATGGAATGAACACCTGGCAGGCCGTGGATGCAATCCCTGCCAACAAACTGGCTATTCCCATACAGACAATATTAGGAGACAAAGCCGCTCCCAGTAACGCCAGGGCTGCAAACCAGTGCATACGCACGATCAAAGTCCCCCTTTTGATCATATCCCCTAAGGGTACCAGAAAAAACAAACCCAATAGGTATCCGCTTTGGGAAGCTATATTGATTAATGCTGCTGTTTTATCGCTTACCCCAAACGTACGGGACAACTCGCCAAGTAGCGGCTGACAGTAGTAGATGTTTGCCACAATGATGGCGCACCCCGTCGCCATGATAAACCTAAGCCTGTTGGTTAACATGTGGGCAAAGGTACATGGATATGGATTATTCCTAGTGTCAGGATTTGCCTTATCGGTCATCTTCCACATACCCTTGTCGAAAAAATGTATGCGCCGCCCCTCACAAAATCCACACTTTCCCGCGCAAATTTTTCGTTATGATTCCTAATATTTAATCCCCACATCCAACCCCATTTCATCCCCGCCCATCCCCCACCTGCCCAAGCAAGTAAACTTATGGCGTCAGCTAAGCGCATTCCCAACCGCGGCAGCGCGACCCAACCGCGTCAGCCACTACGCCCGAACCACATAGCCGACACTATGCGTCAGCTAAGAGCGTTCCAAGGGCGGCAGCCCAACCGCGTCAGCGAACACGCCCGAACCACATAGCCGACACTATGCGTCAGCATGGGGGGTTACCAGGGGGGCTTCGCCCCCCTGGTCGCGACGCAAGGATACAAATTGTTTTACGGGGCTAGCAGCCTAAATTTCAAAACAGGCTGCGGCCCCGTAAAACAATTTGACCCCGCCTAGAAAGGCAGGGTCATCTCACTACTATCTATTTTTATGAAAACAAAAAACTCAGGTTAAAATCCGTCCTGGCTAGGGCCTCCAGGTCCACGGCCACCGCCGTC
Source organism: Beijerinckiaceae bacterium (assembly GCA_903970475.1). Taxonomy (GTDB): domain Bacteria; phylum Bacteroidota; class Bacteroidia; order Chitinophagales; family Chitinophagaceae; genus Dinghuibacter. The sequence continues at coordinate 2,504 of CAJCIQ010000090.1, read as the reverse complement.
TCCCCTCATCATCCTGAAATTGCCAGGCGCAACCGCAGTCGATCCTTTAAACTTTGCAAACTTATAAGTGAAGGTCACCATGAAGAACCGCTTCAGCATATTGGTTTGGGACTGGGAATAACCCCCGTTGATGGGGGTTTGAGAAAACGAATTATTTTGGTCGAAGATGTCATTGGCCACCAATCCTACTACCCCTTTCTGATTCCAGAAACGAGCCTCCAGAATGGCATTCAACAGGGTGATGGGCTTTGCGCCCACATTACCCGTATATCCATTGCTGATGGTATAGATCAGGTCATAACGGAAGGAGAATATTTTCAGGAAATCTACGCGGCTGGATTGAGCCAGGACATAGGATTCCGTTTGAGAATTACTGAGGTTGAATGTACTGTTTGTTTGGGAATACTTAATATTATTGAGCACAAAGCTGCCACCTCCGATCACTTCCAGCCAACTTCCCTTATCCCACTCGAACTTGATGGTTTCCGTAGGTACGGTATTCCTTTCCACTTCCTTTTCACCATTCACCTCCTGGGGGTTATTGGTATACTGTAGTTTGGCAGCCATAGTCAGGATATAAGCCCTGTTGTGAAAGGGAATGGAATAGTTGGCATAAGCCTGCCCTGTATAATAACCCGCTATGTTGATGGGTGCCGTGAATTTGGTACCTGCTGAATCGTAGTAGGAATTCGAGGATACGTTCTGCTGGACGAGGGTTCCCGTCAGGTTGAAAAAGAAGGAACGCCCCGTGATATTGCTGAAATTGTTGTAGTTCACCCGGATGTTATGGTCGAACTCAGGCTTGAGGTTGGGATTCCCCAGGTTGACGTTATTCTGGTCCGTGTAATCCGGAACGGGCTGCAACTGGTTGGCACTGGGCTGAACAGAGTTACCAGTATAGAATATCCTCAACCGCTTAGTCTGAGAGAACTGCCAGGCCAAGCTGCCTATGGGTACGATCACCCAATTATTTTGTTTCCAGGTTTGAAGGGTATCATCAATGATGGAATTACTGTTCAATTGTGTTGGCTGTAGGGCCAATCCTACCTGGTAGTTCCATTTACGTTCCTTATGGCGGAAGGTCAAACCAACCTTGTTGGTGATCAGGGTATTATTGAAGTTGTTACTTAGACTATCTATATAAGTCTCCTCCATTTTTGGACCCAGGCTGTAAACATCTTTTGTAAACTTATTGAGGCTGCTGCTGTAGGAATAACTGAGTTCCAGGCCGGATTTCATACTAAGGGGCTCCGTATAGGAGAACCTCCCACTATACGTATAATTGTTGGAATGGAACAGGGAAACCTGGTGTATGGTATCAACCGGGCTTGACTCCACGGAGTAGTTGCTGTCCGTTTCATCCGTTGGTGAAGGGCTAGCCGTGACAGTCAATGATAAGGTTCTGCCCACTTTATTGAATTTATGCATCCACAGCGCCGTACCGGAAAAAGCAGGGGACGTGTTTTTCCCCTGATAAATCTGGTTTATGGTTGAGATGGGTTGCTGATCTTCATTCTCATATAACGAGTTATTCAGGTTGTTTTGCTGGTTAGAACTGTAGGTATAGGTGGGTTTTAACAAAATACTATCATGTTTGGAGAATCCCCATCCCCAGTTCAATAAGACGGAGTGCTTGATCTGATGGGTAATGGCAGTATCCATGTTCCCAACATAGGGCTGAACCGGATTCCCGGGATTCACCGTTTCCCCCTGGGTAATAGATGTCGTTTTCGTATCCGTATATTGGTAGCTGCCAAAAAAGGTCATGTGAGGGGTGAAATCATTCCCATAGTTGAACCCTGCTGTTTTGGCTTCATTATAACCGGTCAGATAGTGGTTACTCTGGGTCAGGTTATTGGAAGGACTGGTAGACGCGGCTGTACCACCTCCACCACCCCTGCCGCCACCACCCTGAAAGCTGGCGGCCCCCTGGGTAAATGTATTCAGGTTATTGTTGTTGATATTACCCAATACAGCCATCTGTTCATTGTTGTTAAAACGGAAAGCCCTCAGGTAACCCTCGTACATGTTGTTGTTCTCTGCATCTTTGGATGCGGTACCCACACCTGCGGTTACATTACCAAATATCCCCTGGTTGCGGTCCTTACGGATAGTAATGTTGATGATTTTGGTGCGGTCACCATCGTCAAAGCCTGAAAATTTGGCCTGGTCGCTGGCGTCGTCAATGACTTGGATCTTATCGATGGCATCAGCAGGGATATTTTTAGTAGCCATCTTGGGATCTCCTCCGAAGAAGTCCTTACCGTTGACCCTGATTTTAGTAACCGCCTGGCCCTGGGCCGTAACATTCCCGGAAGCGTCCACTTCCACCCCAGGTAATTTCTTCAATAAGTCTTCCGCAACGGCATCCTTTCTAACGGTATAGGCACTAGCCCTGTATTCTACCGTATCCTGCATGACTTTAATAGGTGGGGCCTGGATAACCACTTCTCCCAGTTCTTTGATGGCTACACTAAGCTGGATCAAGCCCAATTCACCCGCCA
>CAJCIQ010000089.1 GCA_903970475.1 Beijerinckiaceae bacterium | reverse complement strand
GATTTTCTAACTATTACTACTGGAAAACAGGAAAGCAGACCTCATTATTCTAACAAACCGCTGTATACCGGTCGGTACGTACAGTGGTGTGAGAGGCGCACCGTGAGCCCATGGCTCACGGCCGCCTACTCGATTATTTGGGTGCGGGCGCTTTACTGAGGCAGGGGCCCCGGTGTTACGTGGCTGGTCAGGTAGTTGATCCAAAGCGTAGCGAGGTGCTGGGAAGTGCCAGGCCCTTCGTAGATGCCGTGGGTGCGGTTGGGGTAAGCCATGAAAGAGAACTGCTTGTTGTATTTCACGAGCTCGTTGACCAGGGCTTCCGCGTTTTGGTAGTGCACGTTGTCGTCCCCGGTGCCGTGGATATAGAGCAGGTTGCCTTGCAGGTTCTTGGCATAGGTAATGGGGCTGCCTTTAATGTAGTCGTCCATGGCTTCCTGGGGTAGGCCCATGTACCGCTCTTCATAAATGTTATCATAGTACAGCAGGTTGGTGACGGCTGCTACGGCTATACCGGTTTTGAAGATGCCGGGGTATTGGAACATCAGGTTAAGCGTCATGGATCCGCCTCCACTCCAACCGAATACGGCGGTGCGGTTGGAATCCAGGAAAGGCCATTTGAGCACTTCTTTGGCCGCCATAGCCTGGTCATGGGCGTTGATAAAACCTACATTTCTGTAGATACTATGCCTCCAGGCTGCGCCTTTGGGGGCAGGGGTTCCTCGGTTGTCCATGGTGATGATCACGTAGCCTTTGGCAAGGGCGCTTTGTAGCATGCCATTGAGTTGGGGTTGATCTTTGGCTGTAGTGGCTGCGGGTTCTCCGTATACGTAGAACAACACGGGATATTTTTTCGTGGAATCAAAATAGGCGGGTTTGGCTATGATGCCATCCATAGTGACATTATCTACAGTGGTCACCTTGAATTTGCTGTAAGCATAGGGTGAGTTAAATGGTTTGGGGCCATCGTTTCCATCGGGATAAAGTTTACGGTGTCCTGCCAGAGCAATCAACCGCGAGCTATACATACTGCTAAGGCTGCTATTGGTGTGCACCGCATAGCGGGCATCAGGCGAAATGTTATAATCGTTGGTGCCATTAAACAACTGGGGTGTAACCCTTACGGTATCGGAGACCGTCAACCCTGTTTTGTACAGGTATTGCTGGGTGGCATCATAGGGGCTGGCGGTGAAGTATACGGCGGGTTTCATGCTTTTAGCAGGCCCACCCTCGTCTACGGCCAGGAAGTCTGCATCGAAGTTGCCTTTGGTGAGCAGGGTTTCTTTACTGCCATCACGGGTAATGCGATAGATATGCCTCCATCCGTCTTTTTCGCTGGTCCACAGGAAGGATTTGCCATGGTCAACCCAGGTCCAGGGTGCGGAGTCATATTCGAAAGGACCAGATACATCGATCCAGGAGTCGTTTACTTCATGGTAGATGCTGTGCGCTGAACCGTCTGCGATGTTGACCAGGAATACATTACACTCGTTCTGATGGCGGTTGAGCTGGGCTACGATCAATTCTGAACTGCTTTGGGCCCAGTCCATGCGGGGCAGGTAGTGCTGTTTGTCGTCACCGGGTATGTCCATCCATTTGGTAGAACCGTCTGTAACATCGATAACGCCGATCTTAGCGGCGGAAGGATCCTGTCCGGTTTTGGGGTATTCTACTGGTACGACAAAGGAATAGAGACTATCCGTGTTGTCGATCATATCAAAAAAGCGTATGCCTGACGCATCTATCCTCCAAAATGCTATGTGTTTGCTGTCCGGGCTCCAGCGGAAACCGTCCCTACAGGCGAGTTCTTCTTCGTAGGCCCAATCAAAGGTCCCGTTGATGATCTTAGCCGTTCCGTCGGAGGTGAGTTGGGTGATCTTGCCGGTGGCCAGGTCTTCCAGGTATATATTGTGCTGGCTGACGTATGCCGCTTTGGTTCCATCGGGCGAGATCTTAGCAAACATCAGGGATGAGGCAGGCAGGCTGGAGCCCAACTGACGTCCCGTTTTGGTATCGAGGTTATAGTACCAGTAGTCTCCTTTGGTTCTGGCTCTCCAAACGCGTTTGGTATTGGTAAACACCAGCACTTTGCGTTTGTCGGCAGCCCAAACCAAGGCATCAAAATGGTCTGGTACGCCAGCCGCTTTGAGGTCCGCATCCGTGAACACGGTGGAAATGGCGAGATTGGCGGCGGGGTCTATGGTCTGTAGCCCATTGGTGGAATTCCAGGTCCATAACAGGTGGGAATCGGGAAACCACTTGGCTCCGTTGAGGGAAAGAGCGGGCGCCTTATCAGGGGTCTGCGCTTGCGTGCAGATGGCTGTAGCCAAACCCAGGGCAGTCAAAGCAGTTGGAATAAATCGGTTTAATTGCATGAATAGATTCTTTGGAACCCGGTAAAACTAGGAAATCGCCCGATATTCCCCCCAAATTGTGATGATTGGAGTCAAACTGGTTAATTTTTGACGCCTGCTACTTTCTTTTTGAATAGGCTAAAAGAGTAATGTAAAGGCTCATCTCCTTTGTTGGAGGCCCTTACCCAGACGCTGGGACCCCGTTTGGCATCTACCCCTTCGTTGTCCTTTAGTTCCTTCTTCTTCTTGAGGTTACTTAAAGGAACCTGGACAACAGCATCCGTAAAGGATCCGTCCAATTTGTAGACGCCCATTACAATCAATTCCAGCACAGTGGATTGAACCTCCATTTTGTTGAAGATGACGGTATCCCTGGAGAACCGGAATGTATCATAGAGTTTAGCAAAATGTATATGGGACAGGTCCCGGTTTTTAAAAGCAAACTTTCCCATGTTCACTACGGGAGCAAAATTGATCAGGGCCCCCGAGTCTATGTTGAACTGCATGGTTCCATTGAGGGAACTAGGTGTTTTCTTGCCACTATTGGCCAACCCCATGGAAAAACTGATTTGGGCATTGAGCGTGCCCTGGAGATTTTGTGCGCCCATCGATTTCTGTCCAAAATTGTTGAAGGCATAGAACAGAGAGGGCAAATCCACATTATTGAGTTTAGCCTTGATGCGTGCCTGGTTAATGTCTCCATCCGGATTGAGGGTGCCGGACGCGCTGATATTTCCTTTGGCGCAGTTCAGGCTAAGACTGTTCAGGGTAAAGATGCCCTTATCGGTATTGAGTACTGCGCTTACTTTGTTGGCTTTAAAACGTTGGTAGGTCAGTTGATCCAAATTAAGCTGGGTTTTGACCTTACAAAGCTTCAGGAACCGGTCCACCTGCTTCCCCATCCCTAACAGACGAAGATCGTGTTTGTGGGCTTTAGCTTTGGTAGGCGTGCTTTTCCCCAAAAAGGGAATAAGCCCCCCCAGGTCAAAGGAGGGGGATGTCAATGTCCAATCCAGCACCATTTTGGCGGTGTCCATATCTGCCAGGGTAAAAACATGGCTTGCCCTTCCTGTAATAGTGACTGGGCTTCCAGCTATATTGCCACTGATCTTACGGATGTCTATGTCCTGACCACTCAGGTTTAATTCTATCTGGCCGTTGGTGATGTTAACTTGCCTGGGCACATAAGTTAGCGTGACATCATGTATGTCTATATTTCCGTCGATGGAAGGGACTAGACCCTGAGTGGAGGACAGGGGGTAGCTGCACAGCAATTCTGCATTTACCCTTCCTTTATCCAGAGAAAGGGCGTCGCTTTGAATTAAGTCGTCCCATTCGGCCGCCCCGTTATGGATGGATAGTCTAAAAGTCAACACAGCCGTATCCAGGCGGGCAATTTCGATTTCAGGGATGACCAGTGGGATAGCGTCATTGAATTTTCCTGTTACGGTATCTGTTTTGATGGTTGAATTCGGATCTCCCGGAGGAAGACTATCGTGTACATGGTTGTTGAAATATCCATGAAAAGAACAATCGTAAATGCTGCCTATGTATCCGGTGAAGGTATTGTGGCTCACCGTCCAGTTTACGGCGACGAAGGGTTGGTTTCCGCCCGCAAAGAAGCCTTCTATCTTAGCCTCCACACTGATGGGGTTGGCGAAGTTCAGGGAATCGAGTTTCTTGCTGATATTATAAGGCAGCCAGGAGCGCCCGGATGCAAAGGCCAGGGAAGGCGCTTGTATATGGAGTCTGAAAGAAGCCGGAGAATGGAAGAAAAAGGCTCCCTCCACATTTACCTTCTGGCCTCCTATATTCAAGCCAAGGTCCTTTGCCAGCAGGGTTAATTTGTCTACGTCAAGGGCCAGCTTGCCCTCTCCTTGTATACGTTGCCCCTCTAACCAAATTCCTTTGTCCATTTTAAAGGCTAAGGCTCTCACGGTTACATCCATTTTAGTTTTCCAGCAAATGGCGATGGGATTTGTTCCCAAATGGCTGGTATCCGGAGGATTGACGGGCGTGGCGTGATCGGCCATCGCAGCCTGCGGTTTAAGCTTCCCCCTTTTGGTGGAATCGGGTTGAGGCCCATGGATCTTTGGACCACGTGCCAGCAATGTATGAGCGGAGGAGTCTTTGCTTTTTTCCTGAGCAGTAATGGTTGATGGCGGAGCCGGAGTGGGCGGTATAGGACTCAGGCCCAGGGCACTCGTATCGGGTTCTGGTTTCAGGGGCGTATCCTTGACGGCCATGGTTCCATTCTGCACCATATAAAGCGTGTGCACGTCGAAGCTGTACAATTTGTGCCGGACTGAATCGGCCAACGTCAGGCTAACATTACTGAGCAGCACCTCTAGCGGTAATGAATTTGAGGAGGCCTCCTTTGATTTGGGTTTGGGTTGCACTTTTGGCGACCAGACGTAACCGTTATAATAGTTGCTGGTGTCCCGATAGAGCAGGAAGGATCCATTATCCAATACAACCTCCCTTATCTGGGGATGACCCGACAGCAGCCCTTTAAATCCGGGAACCACCCTTACCCTTTTGAGGTAAACGGTATGCACGCCCTGCTTTGAATAGACGGAGTCATCTACATAGACCTCTCGTAGCTCCAGGGCCGGATAGGGAAAATGACTCCAGGGATTCACCCCTATATCCCCGATATGAATGGAGCCCATGAAGCGCTGGTTGAGGAAGCTATTGGCTTTGGCCGTCAAGCCGGCCTTGTGTGTGCGTATGTATAGGAAAACGCCAACAATCAGCAGGAGCCATAGCGTGATCAAACTCGCCAAGGTCCATAAGGTGTATCGGAGGTATTTAGGCATATGTGAATTATGGTATCCAATTAACGGGCCGGAATCGGTATGCATTCACCCGTTCATAAAACATAAAAGGGCCGCATCAAAGCACGCCTTCCTTAATCTCTGTCCAAAGGTCCTGATAACATTGGGCCGCATAACTTGAATGGGCAAAAACTTCTACGGGCGCCTGGTGCGTACCCATTTTTTCTACATCAGATAGGTAAGGAATATAGCTTTGGAAAAAACGCTTGTCTTTGTACAAAGCCTCCATGATCTCATTATGCATGTTTTTGCGAATGTCAACCATGGAAAAGAAGCAGGCCAGTTTTGCGGGGTCCAGGTCTTTTTCCTTAAAGTATGCCTTCACCATTTCATAGGTCCTTACCGAAAGCGTGGTTGGGATCACCGGCATCAGCACGACGTCTGAGGCTTGAACAACGTTTTCTGTCAGTACTGAAAAACCGGGAGGGCAATCCAGAAAAATGAAGTCGTAGGATTTGCGGAACTCGTGGAGTATATGTTTTATTTTCTTTTTGGAACTCTTCATTTCCTCCAGCATAATTTCCAGGCTACGGGAACTCTGGTCTGCGGGGATCAATTCCAGGTGCTCATAGTCCGTTTCCATGACCGCTTCTTCCAGCTCTGAGGCCTGGGTAATGATGTTTTTTATCCCGCCCTTTAATTTGGGTTTAACCTGGTAATAGAAAGTCGCAGACCCTTGAGGATCAAGATCCCATAAGAGGGTTCTGTACCCATCGGCTGCCGATAAATAAGCAAAATTGACACAGCAGGCCGTTTTGCCCACGCCGCCTTTAAGGTTGTACAAAGCGATCGTTGTCATACCCTCAATTTAAGCTTTTTTGGCATATCTAATTAACAGGGCTTATAGAATAAGTCTAGAATAAGAATTGTACCTTGCCGGAGTAAATTCAATATTTATACTTGTATGGAAAATAACATTAATCTTCCCGACAATAGTTACCACACAGAAAAAGTGACTTACCTCAGGGAGTCCGGTGTGAAGACCATCGCTAAGTCCTTTCTCGCAAACGTATTTGCGTGGATGTTCGCGGGTTTGTTTTTGACAGGGATGGTCGCTTATTGGTTTGGATCTGATATCAGTCATATCCAATTCATGGTTGAGCAAACGCCCAGGGGCATGTCCATATCTCCTTTAGGATGGGTGGTTACTTTTGCTCCGCTGGGTTTTGTGTTTCTGATGAGCCTCGGATATCAGCGCTTGTCCGCTCCCATGATGTCCTTCCTGTTCATCGTTTATTCTATCATCAACGGCATCAGCCTTAGCTTCATATTCCTGGCTTATACCTCAGGCTCTATCGCCGCTTGCTTCTTCTCCGCAGCCGCTATGTTTGGCGTAATGGCTGTCATGGGATATACAACCAAGAAAGACCTGACCGGCTTCGGTTCCATCCTCATCATGGCTGTTATTGGTATTTTCGTTGCTATGTTGATCAATATGTTCCTTCATAGCTCTGGTTTAAGCTACGCCATCAGCTTCATAGGTGTATTGGTCTTCGTTGGTTTGACAGCTTACGACGTACAGAAGCTGAAGAATATAGGAGCGGGTGCAGATATGTCGGACGCCACTGTACAGAAAATGTCTATAATGGGGGCCCTAACCCTCTACCTGGACTTTATTAACATATTCCTATTCTTATTGCGTCTCTTCGGAAATCGCCGCAATTAACCTATCAAATACAGTATTCTTTAAGCGGACGTTTATGATAAGCGCCCGTTTTTTTTACACCAAAACGAAACCTATGCTGCTGGAAACGCTCAAACAAATCTATGCGGGCAAACTGACCGACCTTAGAAAGGAAATCGAACTGTACAAAGACGAAAAGACCATTTTTCAAACCCGGGAGGGTATCTCTAATTCCGGTGGTAACCTGGCCCTGCACCTGGTGGGGAACCTGAATCAATATTTCGGTGTTATACTGGGTGGCGCCGATTATGTCCGCAACCGGGACGCGGAGTTTGCCCTGAAGGACGTTCCCCGGGCAACGCTTTTGAAACAAATTGACGATACAATAGCAATGCTCGACTCCACCCTGAGCAAGGTGGATCCTTTGGTCCTTGAGCAAGATTATCCCACTTTATTCAATGGTGAAACGCATACGACTGAATGGGTACTGGTCTGGCTGATTGCTCATTTTGGATACCACCTGGGTCAGGTCAATTACCACCGGCGGCTCCTCGAAGGGGCTCTGGTTTAGCCGCTTGCCAGCGTGCGTCCCGCCGGGCCATGGGGCAGGCCTCTGGGCGTGCTATCCAGCCACTGGACAACACTCCGGCCCCGTCAAAAAGAGGCGCCTCCGGTTGCCCAGCGGCTGGCATTCCATTAGGCCCGTGTGGTGAGCTGAAGGCGCAGCTTTTTTCACTGCGCCGGAGGCTCGCCACACGGGCCTTAGGACGCAAAGCAACTACTTCAGCTCGGTGAGCTTCTTTTGGAGGGTGAACATTTCGTCGCGGAGACGGGCGGCTTCCATGAAGTCCAGGTCCCGGGCGGCCTTTTCCATGGTCTTTTTGGTCTGGGCTATGGCCTTCTCTAATTGGGGAATGGTTTTGTAGCTCTGCTGCTCTTCTTTGACGGAAGTGACCAATTCTTCGTCGGGAGCCAGGGCATAAGGGTCCCGGGGATCGTAGCCTTTGATGTCCAGGACGGAGGTCTGGGCAAAGACCTGTTCTTTGGACTTGCGTACTGTTTTGGGTGTTATGCCATGGGCTTCGTTATAGGCGATTTGCTTTTCGCGGCGGCGGGAGGTTTCGTCTATGGTCTTTTGCATGCTTTCGGTCATGTGATCTGCATAGAAGATGACCAGTCCGTCTGCGTTACGGGCTGCCCTGCCAGCAGTCTGGGTGAGGGATTTTTCATTACGAAGAAAGCCTTCCTTATCTGCATCCAGGATGGCTACGAGGGATACTTCAGGGAGGTCCAATCCTTCCCTGAGCAGGTTTACCCCCACCAGTACGTCTATTTCTCCCAGCCGAAGCTGGCGTAGGATTTCCACCCTGTCCAGTGTATGTACCTCGCTGTGGATGTATTTGGATTTGATGTTGATGCGGTGCAGGTATTTGTCCATTTCTTCTGCCATGCGTTTGGTCAGGGTCGTAACGAGTACCCGGTCACCTTTTTCTATTCTTAGGGAGATTTCGTGTAATAAGTCATCGATCTGATTGGCGCTGGGCCTGATCTCGATGGGGGGATCAAGCAGTCCTGTAGGTCTTACTACCTGCTCTACGACTACGCCTCCCGTGATTTCCAGTTCATATTCTCCGGGTGTGGCGGACACAAAAACGGTTTGGTTGAGCAGGGATTCAAACTCATGGAAGTTGAGGGGGCGGTTGTCCAAAGCAGAGGGTAGCCGGAATCCGTAATCCACCAGGGTGAGCTTTCTGCTACGGTCTCCGCCGTACATGCCGCTGATCTGCGGAATGGTCTGGTGGCTTTCGTCAATCATGAGGAGGAAGTCCTTTGGAAAGTAGTCCAGCAAACAGAATGGACGTGCACCCGGTTTGCGCCGGTCGAAAAAACGAGAGTAGTTTTCAATGCCATTGCAATAACCCAATTCCCGGATCATTTCCAAGTCATAGTTAACGCGTTCTCCCAAACGCTGTGCCTCTATGTATTTGCCGATGTTTTTGAAATATGCTACCTGAGCGCCCACCTCATCCTGGATCTCGTAGATGATCTGGTGCAGTTGGTCTTTGGGCGCAACATAAAGGTTGGCAGGGAAGATGGCTGCGTGTTCCATAAGGCCCAAACGCTTGCCTGTAATGGTGTCTATGGTTTCAATTTCTTCTATCTCGTCTCCGAAGAAGGTAATCCGGTAGCTGTAGTCTACATAAGGAAGGTTTATGTCTACCGTGTCACCTTTTACCCTGAACTGGCCTCTGTTGAAGTCTATCTGGGTTCGGCTGTACAAGGCGTTGACTAGGGAATGAAGAAATCCCTGGCGACTGATGACCTGCCCCTTTTGGATGCGGATGATGCCATTTTCATATTCGGTAGGATTCCCCATACCATAAATGCAACTTACGGAGGCGACCACCAGTATATCCCTTCTTCCGGTGAGCAGGTTAGACGTGGCCCTTAACCGGAGCTTATCGAGTTCTTCATTGATAGCCAGGTCTTTTTCAATATAGGTATCGCTGACCGGCATATATGCCTCCGGCTGATAATAATCGTAATAAGAGACAAAGTACTCTATTGCGTTGTTGGGGAAAAACTGCCTGAACTCTCCATACAACTGTGCAACCAGGGTTTTATTATGGGTAAGCACTAAAGTCGGCTTTTGTACATTCTGGATGACATTGGCCATGGTATAGGTCTTTCCGGAGCCTGTTACGCCCAACAAGGTTTGGTATCTTTCTCCATTAAGGATGCCTTCCGTCAACTGGCGGATGGCTTCGGGTTGGTCCCCTGAGGGTTGATAAGGAGATACTAATTCGAATGCCATGCTTCAAAATTACTGAAAGTTCCCGGTAGGAGATTATTGCTGTAAATCAATGTGTTAGAAATTTCGGTATTTAAATTCTGAACGATTCTGGAGACATTCTGAGTTTAATATTACGCCTAGTTTAACAAATGGTTACCTCTCCTTTAAGTTTGGATGATGACCCCGGAGATGCTTGTCCTGCCTACTAATTTGCGCTCAAAATCAACTACTCAAATGTCCAAAAAACTGCTATGCTTTTTGTCCCTTATGGCGGGACTGGCTTGTTTGGGCGCACAACCGCTGCTGGCTGGCGGTATCAAAGGGAAAGTCACCGATAAGACAACAGGTGAACCCCTGATAGGCGCAACAGTTTATCTAGAAAACACGAAATACGCTGCCCTGGTTAATCTGGACGGTACATTCAGCTTAAAACATGTACCTGCCGGTACTTATAAACTGGATGTGAAGTATGTAGGCTACAAGACCTTAGAACAAGTTGAGGTGGTAGTTACCCAGGAGGGTGAAGAAAAAGAAATGAACTTTACTATGGAAAGTGCCGCAACTTCCGTTAGTTCTGTAATCATAAGCGGCAATGGCAAGGGGTCTAACGACCAGAGTGCAAGGACCATGGAAAAATATGCAGCCAATGTGGAAAACCTACTCTCTGCCAGGGCTATCGAACTCTCTCCTGATGTGACGGTGGGCAATGCTATGCAACGCGTAAGTGGGGTCCAGGTTCTACGCGGAAGCAGCGGGGACGGCAGGTACGCCATCATCCGTGGTATGGACCAACGATACAACAACGTTCTGGTAAATGGTATCAAGATAGCCAGCCCTGACGATAAGTATCGGTTCGTTCCGCTGGACTTGTTTCCTTCAGAACTATTAGAGCGCCTTGAAGTAATCAAAGCGCTGACACCCAATATGGAAGGGGATGCGATTGGAGGTTCGATGAACCTGGTAATGAAGGAAGCGCCCAGTAATTTCCTGTTGACGGCTAATGTGTCAGGTGGTTATTCCACATTGTTTTCTGAGAGGCCTTTCAGCGCCTTTTACCATGGAGGCATCAGCCAGAAGTCTCCAGCCGAGATGTATGGGAATAGTTATACGGCAACCTCTGCTAATTTCCCCTTAAACAATCTCCACTATTACGATAAAAATAATCCCATCAATAGTACAGTGGGATTGACTGTTGGTGATCGTTTCCTAAATAAGAAGCTTGGAATTATCATTTCTGCGGCTTACCAGAACTTCTACCGTGGTTCCAATTCCCAGTTCCTCATCCCCAGTGCTCAACCCAATGCGGTGCTGCCTACAGCCGCTGGTTATAATACAAATCCGCAGCAACCAGCATTTACGGATGCCTTTGACCGTCAGTATTCTACCCAGACCAATAGGTTTGCTATCAACAACAAAATCGATTACGTAATTGATCGTAGGAATAAGATTTCTCTGTACAATTTCTATGTACACCAGAACGAATACCAAACCAGGTATACCCCTGATTCCACCATTGGCACCAATTCTTCTGCCTCCAGCATTTCTGTTGATTTCCAAAACAGGAGTACCTGGACCATCCAGGATATCTACAATGCGACGCTGCAAGGGGTACATGACCTGAGCAGTAAAGTAAAATTGGATTGGACCGGCGCCTATTCCATAGCTCAGAAAAAGGTTCCAGATCAGGCTTGGTATGATTGGAACGGGAACGTGAACCTTAACAGTAATGGGGAAACGACCTCCATTGATTCTACTACTTATGGTGCAGGTATGAATCGGCTGTGGCAGCATAACCAGGACAAAGACCTGGCAGGTTACCTGAACTTGAGCTATGTTCCAAAAATCGCAGGAAAAGATGTAACCTTCTCCGGAGGAGGCATGTATCGTTACAAAACCAGGGACGCTTATTACAATGAGTACTCACTGGTACCCAATTATGGAACAGTTGTGCCTTTCCATTCTATCGATTCCATGGCCTTGGTATTTAATCCTACGAGTGGTGGACAGGGTTCACAAACCGCTGTTAACTATAATACCTACACTGGGCATGAAAAGGTCGCTGCCGGATACCTCATGGCTAAATTCATGCTGACGCATGCTTTGCAGGTTGTTGGAGGGGTTCGTGTTGAAAATACCCAGGAGGATTTTACGACGAATATGCCCTATAACTCTGATCAGGGATATGGAACAATCCATTACACAGATGTATTACCAAGCGCTCACCTGAAATATGCGTTAACAGATGACCAGAATCTGCGTCTGTCATACTTCAAATCCATCTCCCGCCCCAGTTTTGCAGAATTGGATCCATATCATTATATCGGTGAGTTCTATGATGAAATCGGAAACCCTTACCTGAAGCATACTAGGGCAGATAACCTGGATTTGCGCTATGAATGGTTCCCCGGAGTAGCTGATCAGTTGTTGCTAGGCGTCTTTTATAAGGACCTGCAAAATCCGATAGAATATTTTGTGACGCGTAATGGCGGACCTAGCGCCTTGTTTATCCAACCTCAGAATGTAAGTCAGGCTAATAACTATGGCTTCGAAGGGGTGTTCACCAAATACTTTGGCATGTTCGGCGTATCAGCTAACTACACGTATACGCATTCAAAAGTAACAACGCCCAAACTGCTCTACCATTATGTAGGCACTGCCATACGCACGGATACCGTCTTTCAATCAAGGCCCCTTCAGGGTCAGGCTGAGAACATTGGTAACATTTCCCTACTCTATAAGAACCCCAAAATCGGTTTGGACCTTCAGATCGCTTTGGCTTACACCGGAAACCTGATAGCTCAAGTATCACCTTACTATGGTTTCGATATCTGGCAGAAGGCTTATACCCAATTAGACTTCTCGGGCGAAAAGAGAATCACCAAACGATTCTACTTCTATGCTAAAGTGAATAACCTGACCAACTCTCCCAATAGATTGTACATCAAATTCCCATATGGTCAGGAGTATGGTCCGGCCTTACCCTATCAGACATCCTCCAATGTGACCAACGTGGAAAGGGATATTTACAAACTTAGCTTCCTGGCGGGATTCAAGTTCAAACTCTAATTCATTCCTTAAGTTGAAAACATACAAGAAAATGAAAAAACTACTCCTACCAGCTCTGGTCCTGGTTATACTTTGGGGCAGCACCGGTTGTAACAAGTGGGCGGCTGATTCCAATAATATTTACAAGACCGTACAACAGGCTGGGAAAACCGTTAGTGATTCTGTTCCCTTAAGCGGCTCGATCCGGGGCACTATGCTTCAGGGAAAGACTTATACCATTGATTCGAATATCATCATCAATCAGGGAGATACCCTGATGATCCAACCTGGGGTAACACTCAATTTCCGCAATGGGGCAGCGCTGGTAGTACTGGGGTCCCTGTTCAGCGAAGGCACTCAGGCTGCACCCATCTATATGACCGTATTGGGCGTAACCAAAAACAATACACCAGGATTGTCTTTGACCCAGGATTCTGCTCATATTGGTTTGTGGGGAGGAATCATAGGGGGAACTACTTGTCCTTTTATGGTAATCAAATGGACGCATATTGATTTTGCTGGTGGAAGCTACGGCAATGCCATTGCCGCCATCCCACAGGTCAACCAGAGTGCGGGAACCTCCTATAACATCCTGTTTCAGAATGTGAATGGTTATTTTATCATGGAGGATTCCTGGGTATATGGAGGTACTGATGACTGTACCCGTATTTCATGTGGTAAGGTTCACGTATTCCGCAATACTTATGAGAAATGCGGTGGATCCGGTGGAGACTGTGTTAACATGAAGGGTGGAACTGTAGGTACAGTCGCTTATAACTTTTTCATAGGAACAGCCTACAACGGACAGAAAGTATCCAACAAAGGCCAGGCAGTAGGTGCTCCTCAAAGTGATGTTGTCATGTACAACAGCACCTTTGTGAACGATGGAGCCCAAGTGGTTCCTGGTCAGCGCGGCTCTACCATTGACTATGAACAAGGGGCAGCAGGTGCTTTTTTCAACAATGTGGCTATCAATTGTCACGTAGGTTACCGGGTCGTGAATAACCCTGTGGCAGACACCTCTAACCTGACTTATGGGTATAATTATCAATATGCAGACTCCGTTGATGTGGCCAACCAGTTTTTCACTTTTGGACCTGTGTGCATGAAACCTCAGCCTACAGACCTGCCTTTACCTTCTTCATATCTGCCTGCCGGTTGGAATTATGAGAGCCCTTCACAAGGCTCCTATGATGGGACTCCTGTAGTCCAGAAGCTGAATCCCATGTTTGTAAACTATCCTCTTCCTGCTAATAACCATGGTTTCTACCCATGGCAAAACGATGCTATCGGCAGCGCTGATTTCCATTTGCAACCCACGTCGCCTTTGATTGGAAAAGGAACCACATCGGCAGTGTCTCCCCTGGTAGTAGTGCCGATTGATCCCGTCTATGGAGCTACCGAAGTTACACCTCCCGGTGCTGACCTTGGTTGTTATCAATCCAATGGAAGGGGTAATCAACACTAAGCAATTTCCATGATTAACCATAGTAGAGTGATTTATAAAGGAGGGCTTCGTGCCCTCCTTTTTTCAACCCTTTTTCTTGGGAGCGGCTTTCTCTTTGTGGGTGGCCCCTTGTTATCCGGATGCGCTAAATCCTCCGCCAAAGCGGTAACCGTTCTTCCGGTAGATACGTTACCAATGGCGGGAACCGTAGCCCAGACAGATACCCTGCAAGTGATGGCGTATAACGTATTGAGTTATGGAGATGATTGCCAGAGCTTACCCCAGAACCTGGACGTATATTTCAGGACGATTATCCGGTATGTGCATCCGGATCTGCTGAGTTGTGAAAAAATGAACGCCTATCCTTCTACACCAGGGGTGGCTTACAACACCGCCGATGAAATCACCCACGATGTGCTCAACGCAGATTTTCCGGGCCTCTACGCCTATTGTATGCCGACCAATGTAAGTAATGGAACCACCATGTCCACCCTGTTTTATAATAAGCAAAAGCTTACTTATGTCAAAACGGAGACCCTGGTGGCAGACATCACTGATTTTGATTTATATAAGTTGTATTACAACGACGTAAACCTTTCCATTACGCATGATACCACTTTCTTATATGTGGTGGTTAACCATACCCAATCTGGTAATTCCAGTACAGACAGGGATCAGCAAGTAACCCAGGAGATGCAAACGCTGAGGAGTAAGTTTTCTTTCTTCCCTAACCTGATCAATATGGGGGATTTCAACACCGCTTCCAGTCTGGAAGCGGGCTATCAGGCCATGGTTACCTCTGCTGATTCGGCCACCTTGCTATACAATCCGCCCTATTTTCCAGACGCGGAACTTCAATATCCCGGTAACTGGGATGTGCAACCCTATCTCGTCTATCCTTACCTGACGACCTCTACCCGTTTATCTGCCAGCATCCCTAATTCCTGCGG
>CAJCIQ010000088.1 GCA_903970475.1 Beijerinckiaceae bacterium | reverse complement strand
TCGGGAATAATCTTGGTGGCCAGTGATCCCATGTCTTCCGGGGGAATGCTGCCAAATCCGGAACCGAGGATTTCGATGGCGGAACTTCGTAACATACCGGATGCGACGGTAATGTTTTCTCCCGCCATGGAACCGACGGTTACGAAACGGACGTTATGGTAAACGGTGTGTAAGCCAGTACCTTTAAGGCCATGCAGGATTAATTCTGCTGGTTTACCCCAGAGGTAGTCGATCACGATGTCTATACCGGAACCTTCATGAATGGCCTTTACCTTATGAATAAATGCGTCGTCGGTTTCCTTCAAAGAAATGACTTCATTGGCGCCGAGTGCGCACAGTTCCTGCAATGACTGTTCATTCCTGCCGGTAGCAATGACCTTTTTAGCACCATAGAGCTTGGCCAATTGTACGGCTACCTGCCCGGTTACACCGGTGGCCCCATTGATGACAACGACGTCTCCGGCTTTGATCTTAGCCCTGGAGCGCAAGGCCAACGCAGCGCCCAGCATGGCGTTGGGTAAGGCGGCGGCGGTTATATCATCAATATGGTCAGGCAAGGGCGTAACCCTGGATGGATCAACCAATGCGAATTCGGCTATCATGCCTGTACTGCCAGGGGCATATACGCGCTGGCCATTGGGCAATACACCTACTCCGTCCACGCCCACTACTTCTGGTAAGTTTTTGTGGCTGGCATAATGGGCTCCGCTGGCTCGGCCTTTATCGAGGTTTTTAACGGAGGCGGCCTTCACACGAAGGAGGACCTGGTCCTTACCCTGAGGTACCGGGTCGGGAAAATCTTCATACTTGGGCGCTTGGCCCAGTAGATGTAATACGGCTGCTTTCATGGTTAATATAATTGATATGGTTTAGCGGCGATGGTCAACCTGTGTAAGGCCCGGCTGCCGATACGGCCGTGCAGACGGAAAGTCCTAGTCCCTCAACTTCATCTTCAACGCTTCTTTTATAGCCTGTTCACAAAGTGGCTCCATAACGAGGTAACCTGCCTTATTGGGGTGCACCCCGTCATATGTAAGCTCGGTCTTCATGGCGCCGGTGGAATCACCTACCATGGCGCTGAAATAATCTAGGTATACGCAATGGTGGGCATGGGCATATTCCTTCAGGAGTCCATTGAGTTGGGTAATACGGGGGGCAGGATGGAGGCCCTTGCGCCAGGGATAATCGGCCGTCGGGAGTACAGACGATAAGACTACGCGGATACCATTGGCTTTGGCCAGTTCGGACATGGATACGATATTGCCGAAAATGGTTTCCACGGATTCGAAACCTGTGTTGCCAGCGATATCATTGGTGCCGGCAAGGATGACCACAACCTTAGGATGTAGATTAATTACGTCTGGGCGGAAACGGATCAACATCTGGGGGGTGGTCTGGCCGCTGATTCCCCTATCCAGGTATGGTTTGCCGGCAAAAAAAGCAGGATCTGTGCGCAACCAACCTATCGTTATGGAATTGCCCATAAAGACAACCCGGTTTTCCCCTGAGGTCACAGGGGGTACTTTGCTGTTGGAATCCTGATAGGCCTTCAGATTGGCCCAGTCTTGTTTCATCAGTTCTTCCACAGACTGTGCATTTGCGGTGAATTGCAAGCCTAAACAAAGCCCTAATACGCTCATTAGCGCAATCGTCATTTTCATAGTTAAAAATTAAAATGTGTCCGAAGATACATTAAGAAAAGCTATTATTGTCTCATGGAAGGTATAAAGATCCTTGTGGTGGAAGACGAGAAAAAGATCGCCGACACCTTGAAATTGGGGCTGACGGAACAGGGATTCAGTACGGAAGTGGCATATGATGGAAAGATAGGACACCTACTGTTCCAGTCTGAAAAATATGACCTTGTTATTTTGGACATCAATCTCCCTGAAATGAATGGCTATGAGCTGTGCAAAGCCATACGGCGGCAGGACCAGCACTTGCCGGTCATCCTGCTCACAGCGATGAGCTCCATTGAAAATAAGATTGAGGGATACGATGCGGGGGCGGATGACTATATCATCAAACCGTTTGAGTTCCGGGAACTTCTATTGAAAATCAAGGTTTTGCTCAAACGGACAGCCTATCACCCGGAGCCGGTGGGTAATCTGCTAAGGGCCTCTGACCTGGAAATGAACCTGGACACCAAAGAGGTGTTCAGGGCGGGCAGGAAAATCAACCTCACACTTAAGGAATTTCAAGTACTGGAATACCTGATGCGCAACAAGAACCGCATGGTCTCCAGGGCGGACCTGTCCCTGAACGTATGGGAGGCGGACTTCAACTCCAATACCAACGTCATTGATGTCTATATCAGCTACGTCCGTAGCAAGGTGGACAAGGATTTTGACCACCGGCTCATCCAAACCCATATAGGCATGGGCTATATCCTCAAGGAAAAAGGCACCTGAGATGGGAATTAAGATGCGCATAACCCTGCTGTTCACCTTATTGGTGATGGTTATCCTCCTGCTGGTATGCGGGTCCGTATATTATTTCAGCTACCGGGGACGTCTAACCGACATTCAAACCAGGCTTATTGGAAATGCCATCACTACGGGCCGGTTGCTGAGTGAAAGCAGCATATTTGACGAAAATCTGCTACAAAAGATAGACTCGGCCAGCTCACCTTCTATGGCCAATAAGGTTATTGAAATCTACGACTCCCTGGACAGCCGTTCTTATTGGTACAGCGACACCCCTTCAGACTCCATTGCCATTCCACGGGGGATCTTGCGTAAGACCTGGGAACGGCAGGTGGTATACTTCAGGATCGGAACAAGGGATGGGATCGCTTTTTTTTACCGTTGCGCGGGGCACGGACAGGTGATTGTCTCTGTAGCCTACGATAGGGATGGATTGGAAAAGCTCTCAGCGTTGAGGCAGGTACTGATTTTTGTTTTTATTGGTGGTCTGTGGATGTCTTTTGTAGGTGGGTATTTGTTCTCCCTTCAACTGTTAAAGCCTTTACGCAAGATCGCCGACGAGGTAAACGATATTTCCGCAGGCAATCTGACCAGGCGGATAGAACCTTCTGTGCTCAAGGACAGGGACGAATGGCATTACCTTTCCCACACCTTGAATCAATTGCTCAACCGCTTACAGGAGAGTTTCGAAATTCAGGGCTTGT
>CAJCIQ010000087.1 GCA_903970475.1 Beijerinckiaceae bacterium | reverse complement strand
ACCTGGTTCCAATAATCAGTGGCTTTCCTGCCGGCAAACTCCTCCCCATTATGCGGATCCATATAACGCAGGAAATACCAGGAAGACCCGGCGTAACCCGGCATGGTGTTGGTTTCCAATTCCCTTTCAACCCACTCAGGTATGTTCGCCAACGGCCCTTCCCCTTCCGGTCCCGGGGAATAAGTATCCACCTTCGGTAACTCAAGCGGCAATTCATTTTCATTCAAAGGATAAGCAATGCCATCCTTCCAAACTATCGGGAAAGGTTCGCCCCAATA
Source organism: Beijerinckiaceae bacterium (assembly GCA_903970475.1). Taxonomy (GTDB): domain Bacteria; phylum Bacteroidota; class Bacteroidia; order Chitinophagales; family Chitinophagaceae; genus Dinghuibacter. The sequence continues at coordinate 7,550 of CAJCIQ010000087.1, read as the reverse complement.
ACGCTGGCGGCTGAATGCGGCATCACGCATCTTGTAGTTTACCTTGGCCTTGCCAATCCCCATTTCTTCTATCTTCTTATTCACCACGCCAATGGCATCACGCATCACCATCCCATCCAGGAACCCGCTGTTGGATAACTTGGCGTCCTTGGTAGGGTTAGCCGCTTGGCCATCATAGTCTGCACCGATGATATTGGTAATGGGAATTTGGAAGAACTGTGCGAATTTGAAATCACGCTCATCTCCGCAAGGCACAGCCATGATGGCTCCGGTACCATATCCGGCTAACACGTATTCAGAAATCCAAACAGGAATCTTCTTATTGCTGTCAAAAGGATTCAAAGCGTAGGCCCCGGTAAAGCAGCCAGAGATCTTCTTTTCAGACATGCGCTCCCGTTCGCTGCGGCTTTTGACATAAGCCACATATTCCTCCACTTCCGCTTTACGGTCAGCCGTCGTGATCTGATTAATCAGTTCGTGTTCCGGAGCAAGGACCAGGAAGTCCACCCCGAAAATGGTGTCCGGGCGGGTCGTGTACACTTCAATTCGGGCAGGGGCTGCACCGGGAGCGGTGGCGCCGTCAGAACCGGCCTCGGCACCAGCGCCGTCCACCTGAAAAGTCAGATTCGCGCCATAGCTTTTCCCTATCCAGTTGGTTTGCATTTCCTTCATGGCGTCTGAAAAGTCGACGCGCTCCAACCCTTCCAAGAGACGATCTGCATATTCGGTAATCCTTAAGTACCATTGACGCAACTTCTTCTTGATGACAGGATAGCCTCCCCTTTCACTAAGCCCATTGATCACTTCATCGTTGGCCAGTACCGTCCCCAGCGCCTCGCACCAGTTTACTTCCCCATACCCGCAAAAAGCCAGGCGATACTGCATGATAATTTCGCTCTGACGCAGCGGGGAAAATGCCTTCCATTCCGAAGACGTAAATCGCAAGGATTCGTCCCCTGGACAGGGCCTGTCCACATTGCCCTCCATGTCGAAACCGGCAATGAGTTCTGCTATGGGTCTTGCGCCAGCAGCTTTCCTGTCAAAGTAACTGTTGTACAATTGCAGGAAGATCCACTGGGTCCAGCGATAGTATTGGGGATCGCTGGTGTTGACTTCCCTGGACCAGTCATAAGAATAACCGATGTTATCCAGTTGCTCCCTGAATGTCTTCACGTTGTTTTCCGTTGTGACCCGGGGATGCTGGCCGGTTTCCAGTGCATATTGCTCTGCCGGCAAACCAAAGGCATCGTAGCCCATGGGATGGAGCACATTAAAGCCTTTGTTCCGTTTGTAGCGGGCAAAAATATCTGAAGCAATGTAGCCCAATGGATGACCTACGTGAAGCCCTGCCCCACTGGGATAGGGGAACATATCCAGTACGTAGTACTTGGGTTTGGCAAAATCATCCTTTGTCCGGTAAGCGCCGGATTTGGCCCATTCTTCCTGCCAGTGTTTTTCTATTTTTCTGTAATCGTATTCCATATTGCGGGAAACAAAAGTAAATAAAAGGGCCAAATTCTCTATTTTTGAACGCATGACCGCGACAAGTAAGTTTTCAGCCAAGCGCTCTAAGCCCAACTATTTTTTCTCCATACTGGGGGTTGCCCTGGTATTGTTCATCTTGGGCATACTAGGCTGGATTGCCATTAACGCAGGCAAATTGGAACAATATTTCAAGGAAAACATCCAGGTTCACGCCTTCATCCGGGAAAATACCCCTCAAAAGGATATAGACAGCCTGAAAAGTTATATTGATGCCCAGCCTTATACCCGTAAATCGGAATTTATCAGTAAGGATATGGCCAAACAACTGTTCATTAAGGACGGAAATGACTGGTCCAAAGTTATTGATGGTAATCCGCTGCATGCCAGTATTGACTTTTATGTCAGGTCTCCCTACCTTAACCATGATAGCTTACAAACCATCAGTACAGACCTCCAACAACACCTCATTGTCCAGGACGTAACCTATCCCAAGGCCGTGGTTGACCAACTCAATGACAATGTCCGTAAAGCGGAACTCATTCTCCTGGTGATTGTAGTATGCCTTAGCTTGGTAACCATCATCCTGATTTTCACGACTATAAAGCTGGCGATGTTCTCCAACCGTTTCCTGATCAAAACCATGCAAATGGTAGGAGCCACCCGGAACTTTATTGCCCGCCCCTTCGATCTGAGGGCGGTCGTCAATGGATTGATCAGTTCAGGGCTGGCCATTGCCGCCATTACCGCCCTGATCGTATGGGCCGAACAAGCCGTACCAGACCTCAAGGCGCTGAGAGACAATATGTTACTACTTGGATTATTTGCGGCCCTGGTGTTCATTGGGGTAAGTATCACCTTTATCAGTACCCACCGCGCCGTGGTCCGGTATCTGAAAATGAAGCTGGATGACCTGTATTAGGATCAGATCAAAACCCCTACATTTGGGCCCTAACATAAAAAAGAGATAAATTCTTCATATGGCAGTTGAAAAGAAACCCGCAAAGAGTGCCGTAAGTCAAAGCGCACCTTTATTTACTTCAGATAACATCAAATGGATGGTCATAGGCGTGGTAGTTATTGTCCTCGGTCTGTTACTTATGTCCGGTGGAAAAAGCAATGATCCCAATGTCTTCAATCCTGATGAGGTGTATAGCTGGAGAAGGGTAACCCTGGCTCCCCTGCTGGTCGTGGGCGGTCTGGTCATTGAAATCTTTGCCATCATGAAAAAGCCTAAGCCTAAGGCATGAGTATTATTCAGGTGATCATCCTGGCCATTGTTGAAGGCATCACCGAATTTCTCCCGATCTCCTCCACGGGTCATATGATCGTGGCCAGTTCCCTGATGCATATTGAGAATGAGGATTTTCTGAAGCTGTTTGAAGTATGTATTCAGTTGGGGGCCATCCTGGCAGTAGTTGTATTATATTGGAAAAAGTTTTTTGACTTTGCCCGCTGGCAGTTTTACCTCAAGTTGCTTGTGGCCGTTATTCCGGCCCTGACCCTGGGCGCCATATTTAACCATAAGATCCATGAATTGCTCGGCATGCCTGTTGTAGTGGGCGTAAGCTTTCTGGTGGGTGGTATCGTGTTGCTGTTCATTGACAATGTATTCAAAAGGCCCACCATCCATGAAGAGCGCCGCATTACCTACGGGAAAGGCTTCGTTATTGGTATATGGCAATGTCTGGCCATGATCCCCGGTGTGAGCCGCAGCGCATCCTCCATTATAGGGGGTATGCAGCAAAAGCTGACCCGTAGTCTGGCAGCAGAGTTCTCTTTCTTCCTGGCTGTTCCCACTATGATTGCAGCAACGGGAAAGGACCTATGGGACTATCATAAGGACCACGGGATTATAACTGCCTCAGAAATCAAGGTGTTGGCATTGGGTAACGTCATTGCGTTTGTGGTAGCCATTGTGGCCATCAAATTCTTTATTGACTACCTGAAAAAACACGGTTTTAAGTTATTTGGATATTACCGGATCATAGCCGGTATCATCGTGCTTCTCCTGGTGTATGAAGGTATCATCAACAGCTAAAACCATCTTTGAGGCTTGATGCAAACTGCCCCTAAAAAGGTCATCAATGGATGGGCCATGTATGACTGGGCCAATTCATCCTATGCATTGGTCATTACGTCTACTGTATTTCCAACGTACTATACGCATGTCGCCCCTGAGCAGATAAGGCTCCTGGGATTTACGATCAGCCGATCTGCCTTTGCCTCTTATTCCATTGCGGCTAGCTTTTTGGTCATCGCCATTCTTTCCCCTATCCTTTCTTCCATTGCGGACTACAAGGGGAATAAGGCTTCTTTCATGAAGTTTTTCTGTTACCTGGGTTCCCTGGCTTGTGTGGCGATGGCATTTATGGATAAGGACCACGTCATTTTGGGTGTGTTTTTCTCCATACTAGCTTCCATAGGTTATTGCGGCAGTATTGTTTTCTATAATGCCTATCTGCCGGAAATAGCCGCCGAACAAGACCAGGACAAGGTGAGCGCCAAAGGATTTGCACTGGGCTATGTGGGCAGCGTATTGCTCATGATTGTCTGTTTGGCCTTTATCCTTTGCAACGATGAACTGCACCTGGGATGGGGGGCATGGCCTGCCCGTCTTTCCTTCCCGGCAGTAGGTATCTGGTGGGCGGGATTCGCCCAACTGACCTTCCGGGTGCTACCTCCCTCCAAACCTTCAGAACAAAGACCGGAACACTCCCTGGTGACCAATGGATTCTATGAATTGGGGAAAGTCTGGCATCAACTTATCCATTATCCGGTTTTAAAGCGCTACCTGAGAAGCTTCTTTTTCTACAATATGGGGGTAATGACGGTGATGTTCATGGCTACCTATTTTGGTTCGGACCTGCTTAAGCTGCCAGATACGGTGCTGATTTCCTCCATCCTCATCATTCAGCTGGTGGCCATCGGGGGAGCTTACTTGTTTTCCCTCCTGTCAGCCAAAACAAACAATATCGTGGCCCTGGGTTGTTTGATCATCATTTGGATCGGCATTTGCCTATTGGCCTATTTCACGTACACCGCCTTTCAGTTTTATGTGCTGGCCTTCGCGGTAGGTATGGTCATGGGAGGTATACAATCCATGTCCCGGTCAACCTATTCCAAGCTGCTTCCGGAAACCAAGGATACGGCTTCCTACTTTAGTTTTTACGACGTTTGCGACAAGGTGGGTACTGTCGTAGGCACCCTCTCCTTTGGTTTTGTAGCCGATAAGATGGGAGGCATGCGTAACTCGGTGCTGGCTTTGATGGGCTATTTCGTGATTGGTTTTGTGCTACTTTTATTCGTACGTACAAAACCTAAGACCTAAAAGATACCTGATGCAACTCTATACGATTGAAACCGGCCTGTTTAAACTGGACGGGGGCGCCATGTTTGGGGTCGTGCCCAAAAGCATATGGAACCGGACAAATCCCGCTGATCAAAACAACCTTTGTACCTGGGCCATGCGCTGCCTGCTGATACAGGAAGGGAAGCGCCTGGTGCTGGTCGATACCGGGATAGGGGAAAAACAAGACCAAAAATTCTTCGATCACTATTACCTGCACGGAGCCGATACCCTGGATAAATCCCTGGCAAAGCATGGGTTTGGCCGCACTGACATCACGGACGTCCTGCTCACCCATTTGCACTTTGACCATTGCGGTGGGGCCATCGCCAGGGATCAGGAAGGCAACCTGGTAGCTGCTTTCCCTAATGCGACTTACTGGAGTAATGAAGAACATTGGAACTGGGCTACCCTGCCCAATGAAAGGGAAAAAGCTTCCTTCCTGAAAGAAAACATATTACCCATCCGGGAAAGCGGTCAATTACGTTTTTTGCCAACAACCGATGGAACCTCGTTTATGGAAGACGTACGCATTCGCCTTACCGGAGGTCATACCGCAGCTATGATGCTGCCCCAGATCAGTTATAAAGGGAAAACCATCCTTTATATGGCCGATCTGCTTCCATCCACGGGACACCTGCCCCTGCCATATGTCATGGCTTACGACATGTTCCCGCTCACTACTTTGAAGGAGAAGCGACATTACCTCACCGAGGCCCTGGAGGGGCAGTATATCTTATACTTCGAACACGATCCGGTGAACGAATGTTGTACGTTACAGCAAACAGAAAAAGGGATCAGGGTGGGAGAATTATTCAAACTATCGGATCTCGATTAACGAGGTCAGCGGGTACCGCAGGTTTTTATAGTGCATCATATCCACTTTCACACTACCTACGGTAATGGGGCTTTCTATCCTTAAGGGAATATGGTTGGGATCATCACTGACCCAAACCGTCATCTGTTCACCTCCCTGAAATAGGGTTCCATGGATCAACAGAGGCTTGAATTTGATGGCGCGGAATTTACCATATCGCGTTTTAACCACTTCCTTTCCCAGGTACCTCAGGTATATGTTATAGGTAGTGTTATCCAGGAACATATTGAAGGGTATCTTGTCTCCTACCTTATAGCTGTTAAAATCGATGTTGCGGGCATAATAGATAGAACTCAACACATCCTGTACACAGGGAGGGACATTGAATAAACCTTTGGTCGTAGTAGCCGTATTCAAACCTTCATTAAAGGTCACATTCTCATATACTTTATAGCCCCCCTCATTAACATTACGAATAAACTTCAAGGGCTTCAAAGAACCTGTATCAATATAGGATTCGTACCGATCCCTGACTTTGAACACGCCGTCAAAAAAGGAATTGGTTTTCCCATCCCCTACCACGTGGTAGACGACCTTTCCGTTAAAATGCTCCAGGTTAGCGGCGAAAATGGCGTCCCCGCCCCAAACGTATACCCCGGCAAACGTGTAGTAAACGCTTAAAGTAACGGACTCTCCATCCATAAATGCTGTATTCCTAATCCCGCAGAAATCATTGCCTGCATTCTGGAAGGCCGATATAGTGAGCGTAGCTGTTAACAAAAGCGTCCTGAGCATCATCATTGATCTCTAATGATTTTAATCCTAAATATGAGCACACTGCCGATCAAGGCGGGAATAATCAGGTTGATGATCCAGATGAGGAAAGAAGCCAGGTCCACACCTACCACATTGGGTGAGTATAATTGCATCAGGGCCCTGGATATTTCCATCCGCACGCCAACTTCCGCTATGGTGATGGTCGGTATGATAGCCAGGATCAACATCACCACACTCATTACCCAAAACCCCTGCCACCAGCTAACCTCCACATATAACAGTTTGTACAGTAAAAGATACTGAGAAATGAACACCACAAACCGAAAAAACGAAAGAATTAACATTTCCAATAACAAAGGCCACTCGTAGTGATCCAACACCTTCAGGTAAGGTTTCAGCGCCTTAAGCCCTGGTATGGTTTCCAGTATGCGCATCAACCAGGAAACCTTGAAGTAAAGCACTATGGTCATCACCGAAAAAGCGATCCCCCCATACAAAAGGGAGGTGGTCCAAAATGGGGTCAGGCCATGAGCCCCCAGGACATGTTTAGGAAAAGATACCAGTAATACGACGATTCCCGATACCCCCATGACCAGCGTAAGGATCAACTGAGATACGGATGTAATCATATTGAGGGAAATAGCCTTCAACCTATTTTCAGGTTTCAGGTGCAGGATCCGGCCTCCGTATTCTCCGATCCTGTTTGGGGTATTGATAGAAATGGACACGCCGGACAAAACGGAAAAGTAGGCCCTTTGAAGGGAAATGGGCTCCAACTGCCCAACGAGCAATTGCCATTTCCTGGCTTCAATTCCCCAATTGACAAACATGAGTACCAATACAGCAACCAGGAACCAATAGCGTTGACCATCCAGGGAATTTTGAATCTGATGCCAGGCCTGGGGTAAATTAGGTTGCCTGGAAATACGTGTATAGATAGAAAATGCCACCCAAAATAAAACGACTGGGCCAAGGAAATAGTTTAGGAATATTTTCAGCTTACGGTTAACAGGCATAAATAATAATCAAACCTACGTATCTTTCGGGGAATGGAGAAAGTCATATTGGGCATCGATCCTGGAACCCTGGTCATGGGTTATGGATTGATTGCGGTGGATAATAAGA
>CAJCIQ010000086.1 GCA_903970475.1 Beijerinckiaceae bacterium | reverse complement strand
TATGTTCGAAGAAATATTGATTGCCCGCTTTGTTGGCACCGCCATACTGAATGGTCTTGGTCTTATCTCCCTGTATATAATCCAGACTATCCAAATTCACCTCGAGCTCTACGGTATCGCCGGGAAAGACGGTGATGGGATACCCTATCGAGGCAATACTCAAGACGAGCTGCATGGGTTGGTCGATGGCCTCCGTTCTACTAAAGGACGAGGTACTGTCCAGTTTTATTAAACTGCACGAGTCTGAAATTTGATCATTGAAACAACCATTGATAGGCGCATAAAGGATAACGTCATTGTGCAATCTATCTGTAACATGACCCTTAATTACTACCTGAGCCAAGGCCTGATAGTGGCCCGTAAGCACGACAAACAAGACAATCAACGGTTGACACTTCATATATCTTTTTTAAAATCATCAACCGACCATAAACGATCATGGCCGGTTGAGAATCATTTACCTAGGAATTTCCTCCTCCGCTACAGGTTACCCCAGGGTTGCCACAAACCTGCCAACCACAGGTTGCTCCGTTACTGCCGCAATTTTGCGCAATGTCGGTGTTAAGGGTCTGTTGACTTGGTGTTGACGTACCCTCGTAGTTCCAAGCTGCTCCACCGCCGTTACATCCGCAATGGTAAACCTCAGCAGGGGCAACGCCACCTGTTAATTGTTTCATTTGCTCCCTGGTCAGGATGGCTTCAGCACCGAATGCTGCGGAGAATGACATTAATCTACTCATTTTTTAGTGATTTTAGGTTAAAAAAAATGATGAGTCAAACCAAAATTCAACAACCAGAAGGAAGTATTTCTGCGTCTTCATTTTTTTAACGGACAGCAAGGGAATAGTCTTTCCGCTGATGAATGAAGTACCCATGCGTTACTTGATCAAGGAACACTTTGACTGCCCATAGTCCTGGTGAAACAGGGAGAGTTCAATTGACATCACCCTGGTTGCCAAATGTCGGCGGCCGAAAAAAAAGCACACGGATCAGAAAATGACCGAAGACGGAGACATAATCATTTGGATTTCACGGACGACATTCGGTTTATATCCATCCAGATTCTGTCCAGCAGTCGGATATTCCTGGTTATAATCAATGCCTGAGCCTTTAGCCCGCTTTTATAAACTATCTGTTTGTTATTGATCGTTACAAGCCCTTGGGGTAATGTAATCTGCGCCAAAAAACCGCTATCAGAAGGCACACCGGAAACGTCGCTTAATGTTCCTTGCACAAACCCGTTTTCCTCATACGGGTACGCATCAAACCTAATTTGCACCTTTAGCCCGGTATCAATCTTTCCAAAATTAGCCTGAGGGAGCGTGGCCACCATGTAAAATTGATTTTCATCCGGCAACACATAGGCAACGGCTTTATTTGCCTGAAGGTATTGTTGTTCTTGAAGTGGTATGGCAAAATTCAGTTTACCTGCAATGGGGGCCAGCAGTAAATGCCGCCTTTTCCACTCGCTTATTTGACTAATGAGGGATTGCAACCCTTCTCTGAATTTTGAGGTCTGCGCACTAACATCATGGGAAATTTGATCGAGGTCGGCCATTTTCTGTCGCTTCTGGGCATCATTTGCCGTGATGGACGCTTGCAGCTGGGGTAACGATAATTGCTTATTTAATATCTTGCTTCTGTCAGTGCGGAACTCTTCGAGGGAAATCACCTTTTCATCGTAGAGCTTTTTATTCATATTATAAGACTCCTCGGCAATATGTAGATCCTGCTGCACAATCTTTTTTTCGTCTTCCAACGCCACGGTTGATTGGTCAATAGCCCCAATATCAGATTTGATCCGATCGATCTTCCGCAGGTAGTAACCATTGATCAGATAGTCATTGAAATCCTGCAATGCCATGGTAAACGATTGATAATCCTGCTGTATCTCGCCCAGGTTTTCATACTTAACGTTTAGCGTAGCAGATACCTCGTTGTAGTGACCACTATCCAAGAGTAAGAGGGATTTATTCAATTGGTTTGACAACAACAGTACTTCATCGGTGCTGGCATTGCTCTCCATTAATCCCAAAACATCGCCAATCCGTACGATGGAATTGTTCTGCGCGTAGAGTTTTACCAACCTTCCTTCCAGCAAAGGGATGATTTCTTTGGGTGCCTTGCTGGAGGTAAGAATTGCCGGCGCATCGATGACATCAGGATATTTAATGACCCAGGATATCCCTATTAGTGAAATAATTATCCCGAAAAAAATCACTAACGACCATTTCTCAATAAACCCTCCGTTGTTTTCCAGTATTTCTTGAGCCGCCTCCCCCCTGATCGGGTTTGAGGAAATAAAAATATTTTCTGTAGCCAATCCAGGTTTTGGCAGCGTAGATCCATTTAATTCTATACTGCCCAGGTCATTTCTTCCATTGAGTTCCATAAGTATTTTTATGAGATGAACCAATCGCTATACACCAAGTGCCAATTGATTTTTAACCAGGTCAAAATATTTGCCTTTCCCGCTGACCAACTGATGATGAGAACCTTCCTCCATTAATTTGCCGTCATCGAGTACCACAATATTGTCGGCATTGATAACTGTACTAAGTCGATGGGCCACCACCACCACCGTTCGACCTTTAAAAATCTTCTGCAAGTTTTCAATGATATACTTCTCATTGTTGGCGTCTAAGGCATTTGTTGCTTCATCAAAGAATAGATAATCCGGTTGCCGGTAAATTGCCCTTGTTATGAGCAATCGCTGGCGTTGACCTTGACTAAGCCCTACACCATTTAAGCCAATTACCGTATTGAGACCATTGGGCAGCGAATCAATAAACGTTAAAATATTGGCTGTCTTGCAGGAGCTTACAAGCCGGTCGCGATCAATGTAATCCTCCCCAAGGGCGATGTTTCTGGCAATGGTGTCATTAAATATATACCCATCTTGTAAGACCGATCCACAATGCTGCCTCCAGACCACAGGGTTCAATGACCTGATTTCCGTATTTCCTACCTTTAGCTCACCTGTATACTGGTCGTATATCCGCAACAATAACTTCAGTAATGTTGTCTTTCCGCTTCCGCTCATACCAACAATGGCCGTTACTTTTCCTTCGGGAATGTATAGATTGATATTTTCCAGAACCATTCGATTATCCGAACCCGGATAGGCAAAGGAGAGATTATTAATGGTGATGCTCTTGTCATGGGGTATTGAAGCAGACATATGAGGCGCCTCTTCATCTTTCATCTCATGGACTTCATTTAATCTTTCAAGGCTAATTTTTGCATCTTGGGTACTCTGGGCTAGTGTGGTAAGGTCCTGGATGGGGCCGCTTAACTGGCCGATGATATATTGGATCGCCAACATAGCGCCAAATGTGAGCTTTCCTTCAATAACCAGTTGAGCAACCAAAAAAGTAATGATGACGTCCTTTCCCTGATTGATTAATATGGCACCCGCGGATTGGCATTGGCTATAGGTTAGACTGGAGAAATTTAGTTTGAAGACTTTTACCTGGATGTTTTCCCATTCCCATCTCTTGGCTCTTTCTGCGCCATTGAGCCGGATATCCTGCATGCCCTGGACCAATTGAAGGGTGGCATCATTCTCTTTGGACATCAGAAAAAACGATCTCGTATTTAATTTCCGCCTAATCCTAAAAAAGAGCTTTATCCACCCAAAATACAAGACTGCGCCTATGGAAAAGACAGCAAATAGCGAAAAGCTATACGTGATCAACAGAAATGAATAAACAACCAGGGTAACAAAGGAGAAAAGACTAGTAATGGCCTGACTGGTTAGGAAAGTTTGAATCTGTCTGTTATCCCCAATACGCTGTAAAGTATCTCCGATTTGGTGGGTGTCAAAATACGACAAGGGCAACCGCGTCAACTTTATCCAAAAGTCGCTTAGGATGGATATGCTGATTTTGTTTGCTACTCGTAACTGAAGCCGGTTCCTGATAAAACCAATGACCGCGCCGCTGAAGATAAGCATCAGCTGCGCAGATAGGATGATGGTAATGTATCGGACATTTCGGGTATTTATACCCGTGTCAACCAGGGTTTGCGTTAAAAACGGCAAAATGAGCTGCAGCACCAGGCCTAGCACTAAAGAAAGAACAATTCTGGCAATTTGACCACGGCTGGTACCCAGGTACTTTGAAATGATGGACCAATTGAGCTTGTTTGGAGCTTCGCCTTCATACTCATAAAACGATGGAGAAGGCTCCAGTAACAATGCTGATCCGATATTTTTTCCGCTCTTGCTGACCGTTGATTCCCAGTGCTGCAGAAACTCGTGTTTTCCATAGGTCAGCACTTCACTGCCCGGATCAGCAACGGTTATCGAGTTTTTACGTGCCTTAACCAGTACGACAAAATGGGATTGGTTCCAGTGAAGGATGCAGGGTGTAGGTATGTCTCTAAGTGCATTGTAATCTATTTGTATTCCCCTGGTCCTAAAGCCAATCTTTTCGGCCGTTTCGCTGATGCCGAACATAGATACGCCTCCTTTACTGGCACCCATTTTTGATCTCAATGTATCGGAATTATAGCTCCTTCCGTAGTATTTAGCGATCATCCTAAGGCAAGTCGGGCCGCAATCCATAGCATTCAATTGTCTAAGAAATGGAAAAGCCATAGAATATTTGGTGGATTAAGGTTTTTGACAAGGTTCAAAAATGGACACTTCAGAAAAGCAAAGATTATGAACGTCTGAAAGATTGATATTCTTCAATTCCGGAGCAGTGAGGACCTCTGCGTCTTCTATAAAAAGTTTTTGCACCATCAGCCCACTCCTTACATAACAATAGGAGCATTTGCCTTTATCGTACTTTATAGGAAATCCCATTTCTTTCATCTCCCTGATGATATCAGAAAGGGCTCGTTTGCTGAGTTTATTTTTCCTGGCGAAGGTCTCTGCATCACCGGTGGCAGATCGCCGGATCAAAAAATCCATATATTGGAGACGTAAAAAATACTTTAGGATAGGCATAGCTTTGGGTTAGTTTTTTAGGAAATGCTTCAGGTCGCTTGCACTATAAAATGGAGAGAGTTGATGGCCGTTTAAAAATATGGAAGGCGTATATTGGATACCCGTCTTTTGACACCAGTCGTCCATTGCCTGAATACGCTCCGAAGGAGCAGCCAATTCTCGCTCTACAGGGTATTTTGTTTTGAAAACGGCCAGGTCCTTGATATCGGCCACATACCAATCATTTAAGGCCTGTTCAAATTTCTCTTGGCCTTGCTGGTCATACAGGCTGAGCAGGTGCTTTGTCGGCGGCAGTCTTATGTCGTTATCAGCGTTTGTTGTATTAAAGATCACTTGCACCTGAAGGTTGTCATTACAAAGCAGCAATTCAGCAATTTCTTTGTGGGCATGCGCACAAGGTCCACAATAGGGATTGCAGACCTTTATGATCTTATTGGCTGCATTGGGGTTACCCAAAAGAATGCCCAGGCCTTCTGAAGGAGTAATAACGTTAGCACTGGCACGCATTAATGAATTAAAAACCAGTGGATTATATTTAAATCGTGTTAGTTCGCGCTTCGTGAAGTCATTTTCCTTTAGCGCTTTTAACGCAAATGCCATAAATCGGCCCACCAGAAAGGCAGTCAAAAAGGACATGACTACTGCTATAACCAAGGACATCGAAAGCAGCTTCTCTACGGCTACGAAGTGAATCAGGCCACTCAGCATTCCAGCCCCGAATTGCAGCAGCAGTACGGCCTGAATAGCAAGACACAACACACACCACTGTTTAGCAATGAAATTTTGATACGCAATAGAATAGCCGATATAGGGCAAGGCCAGCAGGTTAATGCAGCGGCAAAGGATAAAGATTTCGGGTTTAAAGAGCAATGCCGCTAAGAGTAATATCAGTAGTCCGGTGAAATAACTAAATCCGATCAATGCCCAGCTGATACCCCATATACTGGCCGCTTTCGAGTTCAATACGGCATTGCAATTAACCTTAGGAGTAGGCCTACAAATTTGACGCAATAACGGATTGTGGTGATCCACTTCAGACCAGAGTAATATGGACGAAATTACTGTTCCCATTACTGTAAGCACGGTGAACAGTGCCATCGACAGACCATTGTTCCGGCCATTATTCATAGAAACGACTATCAGGCCCGCTGTCAGCAACAATAATACAATGGCAGGCATCCAGCTGGTCAACACCCCCTTTCGTCTTCTCTTGCTCCATTGCTCGTAAGTAATGGTTTTTTGTTGGGCGGGATCCGGCTCGGCCAAAAATACGGTCCCCTTATAGTAACTATTAAAGGCCTCTCGATCGATCGTCTTCCACCTATATTTCACCGGATCAAAGTAGCTGATCTCATCGAGCCCAATGCTTTTGACGACCGTAAAAAGCGTTTCCGTTTTATCCAGGTCGGAAATGATAGCCATGAACGGTGGCTGCAATTGGTCCAATCTATCGGCAGGAACCTTCAGTGCCAGGTTTTCTATGCCATGCCGGGTAAAAACATCGCTGACGCACAACAAACTGGGGTAATCGGGATGTTCATTAATTTCTTTTCTGATTAGCTCTTTTGGAATCTGGACTTTTTATTGAGCAATATACAAACCGACGATAGCGGAAAGGTTATCGGTTTGGCCTAGAAGATAAGCTAGTTTTATATTCATACTGTTAGCTATTTCGAAGAAGGTTTAGAGCAATGCTAATTAGAGTCTGTCCATAGAGTCTGCGACCGCCATGGATATATTATTTTATGTTTATATGTATCAGTTTTCCCCGGCTTCACTTGCGCATTTAATTTCTGCTTTCCGTTGTCAGGTGATTTTTATGCGTTAAAATCGTCA
>CAJCIQ010000085.1 GCA_903970475.1 Beijerinckiaceae bacterium | reverse complement strand
TGAAGTCCCCATTGAAGCGACCCCTGATAAAGGTCAGGGCAGAATAGGCATAAGGGAAATATTCCACCTTATCCCAACTCATCATAAACAGTCCTGAAATGATCAGGGCTAAACCAATCCCGATCGATCCTATGAAATTTTTGAACCGCAGGGATATACAATACTGTATGGTGCTCATTCCCAGAATAGCGATGTAAGATTTTATATCCAGGAACAAAATAGACTGCCAGTGAACAGGGGAATGAAAGAAATTAAATCCGGGTTGAAACATCTGAGTAACCGAAGCACTAAACAACTCCCAACCATCAAACAACAGGTACCCCGCCAGGATCATACTCTGGATAACTATGAATTTACTGAAGTAGACATCTCCTACTTTGAGCGGTGAGGCCATGACCTGCTTCCATGTGTTATTCCTGTATTCGATCTGGGTGACCATACTGGCCACCAGGATGATGAACATAGGCCATAGAAAGAAGGAGGCCCCCTGAAAGCCGATCCTGATATGACCCATCCAGGGATCCTTGCCCAATTCCGCCAAGAAATTATTGGTCTTCGTCAGGTACATCAGGATTTGCATAAGCGGCAGAAATGCACTACCCGCTAAGACCATCCACAGCGCGGCCGAATGACGCACCTTCATAAATTCGGTCTGAAGACTAATCAAAAACGTTTTCATGCTGTATGGTGATTTGTCATTTCCATAAATAAGGTTTCCAGGTTATTGTGCTGCTGATACAGTTGGTACACGGGTATACCCTGATGTACCAGGAGTCGGTTGGCCTCGGCCGCTTCTTCGGGGGTATCCAGAAACAGGGAAAGTGTCGTCTCATCCGATACCTTCAGGTTGAAATGGGGCTGTAAGATAGCGCCGGCAGTCTTGGCATTGTTGGTTTGAAGGATCCAACCAGCAGCCCCAACTGATTTAAGGACCTGCAATCCTTGTAAGGTCCCCTGGAAGCGGATCTGCCCCTGGTGAATGATCCCTATATGGGTAACCAGCTTCTCAACTTCACTGAGCAAATGAGAAGACACCAATATGGTTACACCTTTTTCCTTGTTGAGGCGATGAAGCAATTCCCGCATCTCTACAATCCCCGCAGGGTCCAGTCCATTAGTGGGTTCATCCAGGATCAGCAGCTCCGGATTACCCAGCAAACTGATCCCTATGGATAGCCGTTGTTTCATACCCAGGGAATAACGACCAGCCTTCTTTTGAGCGGCAGGCCCGCTGAGTCCCACCAAATGGAGCACCTCCTCTACCCTTTGGATGGATACCTGGTAGATCTTTTGGTAGATCTTAAGGTTCTCCCGCCCACTAAGGTGCGCATATAAGGAGGGTTGCTCAATAAGGCTTCCCACTTTTCTCAGGATTCCTACCCTATCTGTGCTTAATGCTTCCCCAAAAAAGTGCACCGATCCTTGCTGAATGCGCAGCAAGCCCAGCACCAACCGGAGGGTCGTTGTTTTACCAGCCCCATTGGGGCCTAAAAATCCGAATATGCTTCCTTTGGGCACCCCAAGGTCCACGTTCTTCAATATGGGTTGAGACCCGAAATGATGGCTCAGTCCTTTGGTTTCTAAAATGAACTCGCTCATATACCAGATTAAGGAAGGTGAACGATTTTACTGATGCCATTGCCTAGGGTAGCGGCATCCAGATTCAGCGTGATATCATCTGCCCACTGGCCTGAAATAGTGCCCAGTTTATTGTTTTTACAGTACAACCCTGTTTCATCTCCTTTCATCTCCAAATACAGGTTAGGACACTGGCTGTTGGACAAATGAAAATTAGTACCGTTAGAGATGGCTAGGCCCAAATGAGCTATATTATCGCTGTCCAGTACTACATAACCACCATCGGATTCCAAACGGAGGCTATCGCTGTTGAGATGAGAAAAGTTAATCCTGTCCGAATTTTTGAGGCGCACATACTTCAGATCCTTTACTACCAGCTCAACCCCAAAATCCCCTCCATGACTCCCATCGATTTTCAGGGTATCTCCGGATATGGAATAATAGGCAGGTCCTGTTCTTTTAGCAACGACCTGTATACTATTACTGTCCCCTTGCCGGATGTTCAGATCACTGAAATTTTCAACGCTCAACCGGGTAAAGGTGCCCAGAGGTACCTCCTTAAAATAGGGTTGATCGTCATTGATTTTAGCTGTTCCCCATCCCCGGTCCACCCTTATCCTTAAAGTAAGCGCCAGGGTAGTAGCGGTCCCCAGAACCAGGGCAAACAGGATGAGCAATATTTTATTACTGGTTTTCATAATCATGTTTTTTTAAAAGACCCCCTAAGGACGTCCGTTGGCAAATTGTTTTTTGAATTGTGCATAAGGCGCTTTGAGATCCTCCACCTCCATACCCAACAGGTAGAGGTTGCGGAAGATTGAAGGCAGGTCCTTATCCTGGAACTCCTTTTTTCTCAGCGCCAGGGCCTGGGTTTTCCCATCTGGTCCTACAAAAAATCCAATGCCTCTTTGATTGTAGATGATGCCCGACTGCTGCAACCAGTCATAGGTACGCATCACCGTATTGGGATTTACTTCCAGTTGAACGGCCAGGTCCCGGACAGAAGGGATTTTATCCTCCAGCTTCCACTGGCCCAGCAAGATCTTCTCGCAGACGAAATCCGCAATTTGCAGGTATATCGATTGTGTTTGATTGAATTGCATAAATCAGTCTTTAGAGTTGCTTTTCTTTCAACCGGAAATAAGTGACTGTCCAGAAGGCAGGTACCCATATGTATCGAAGCAGGAACCACAGCGTATCCGACAGCCATTTAGGAAACCCGAATACCATTTTCATTCTGGTCGCAGCCCCGTCACCACCTTCCTTTTCAAAAACGACCCCGGATGGGGAGCCATCAAAATGTCCATGGGGCATAATGGGATACACCACATAGCGCATAAACAGGAAGGTCACCAATAAGACCAATACCCCTGAAACAATGGTCTTCACAAAAGCGAAGCGTTCAAAGTAGATGGATCCTAACAGGAATAAGGTTTGAAGGGAGGCATAGATCACACCCATATAGTAGAACACTTCCTTATCATTGTTATTGAGGCGATCGTAGTGCACATTTATTTCCGGGTGCATGGCCAGCATGGATAAAGCCAGGGCCCTTAAGGCAAAGAATCCGGCCACATAGAAAATGTTATAGAGGACCTGGGAATACAAAACGGCACTGACCAATTTTTCCAGGGCGGTAGCCGGTACACTGAGATAATATATCCCTGTCGTGCGTTGGGCCAGGTCTGCAAAGGTCATTCCGGAAAAAATGCAACCGGTGATAAACAGGCCTACGAAAAACATCACAGTGGTAACATTATAATTGCGATCATTCATACCCCCGGATGGGATAATGGACCATAAAAACAAGGCAACACCCATCAGGCCCAGGATGGCTATCATGGACAATCCATACAATTTGGAATGATCTGCCCATTGCTTTTTGATAAGTAACCCAAGTCGGGTCAAACTTAAATTCGTTTCCATATTGCTGATCAGTTAGAGGATGAAAAAGCAGCCAGTACCCCAGGCTGGTTAAGGATGATGGCTTTGTAGAGGAGTTCCAGATCCAGTTTGGTTTCTTCTCCCGTATGATTGACTTGAACCATTACATTCCCCTTCAGGGAGGTCTCACTATAAACGACGTCTTTCACTTCTTCTCCGTCCATCACCAACCGGAATTGCAACCTGGACTGAATCGCATCCATAGTCTGGTCAAAAAGGATTTTCCCCTCGTCGATTACGGTCACCCGGTCTATGAGGTTTTCCAGGTCTTTTACCTGGTGGGTGCTGATGATGATGCAACGATTATCCTCTGCCGTTCCCGCCAGCACCTTGCGGAACTGGCTCTTACTCATAATATCCAATCCGTTGGTGGGTTCATCCATGAGGATGACAGAAGTTCCTGAAGCCAGTGCAAAGCTGATGAGCACCTTTTTTTTCTGTCCGTAGCTCATTTGCTGCATGGACCGGTCAACCGGAATCTCAAACTCAACCAGGTAGCGGGAATACTTTTCCTTGTCGAAGCGGGGATAGAAAGGGGCATGCAAGGCCATAAACTCCGCAGGAGGAACAGCCGGTACGTGAAATTCTTCGGGAACCAGGTAGATTTCCCTGAGGAAAGCGGGTTGGCGTTTGCCAGGCGTGAAGTTCAGCACTTTCACCGAACCCTGGTCCGGAAACAGCAATCCTGCAATATTGCGAAGCAGCGTGGATTTGCCGGTTCCGTTTTTCCCCAACAGCCCGTAGATATGCCCCGCCTGGAGGGTCAGGCTAAGTCCTTTAAAGACCTTGCCTTTGCGGTAGCCGAAGTGTAGGTTTTGAATGTCGATCATGGCATTGGTCATTGCTTATCGTTTTAGTGTACTATTGCTCTAGTACAGTACAAATGTAATACAGTTTTCCGTATTTCCAAATCTCAGGCCCATATTTTGTATTTTGCGCTCGTATGCAGCATAATGAACTACGACGTCAGCAGGCCTTGGAATACCACGCCAAAGGACGTCCTGGGAAGATAGAAGTTATACCCACAAAGGGTACGAAGACCCAACGAGAGCTTTCTTTAGCGTATTCCCCCGGTGTAGCAGAACCTTGTAAGGAAATCCACGAAAATGTGGAGAATGTGTATAAATACACGGCCAAAGGCAACCTGGTGGCCGTTATCACCAATGGCACGGCCGTTTTGGGATTGGGCAATATTGGCCCCGAAGCCTCCAAACCCGTCATGGAAGGAAAAGGGGTACTTTTTAAAATCTTCGCGGACATCGATGTATTTGATATAGAAATCAATGAAAAGGATCCGGAAAAGTTTGTTCAGATCGTCAAAGCCCTGGAGCCTACCTTCGGAGGCATTAACCTCGAAGACATCAAAGCACCCGAATGCTTTTTGATTGAACGCAAGCTCAAGGAAGAACTGCGCATCCCCGTGATGCACGACGACCAGCACGGTACCGCCATTATTAGTGGAGCCGCACTGCTCAATGCCCTGGAGTTGCAGAAGAAAAAGATCGACAAGGTAAAATTTGTCGTCAACGGAGCCGGAGCCGCAGCCATGGCCTGTGTACAATTGTATGTATCCCTGGGGGCCCGGTACGAAAACTTCACCATGTTCGACAAGGACGGCCCACTTCACCTGGGGAGAAATGACCTGGATGATATAAGGCAGAAATTTTCTGTAAAGGCCGATCAGGCTAACCAAACACTGGCAGGTGCCATAAAGGATGCCGATGTATTTATAGGACTCAGCATAGGGAATGTGGTGACGGCCGATATGGTTAAAAGCATGGCCAAGAACCCCATCGTATTTGCCATGGCCAACCCCGATCCGGAAATCGCCTTCGAAACCGCAGTGGAGGCCCGTAAAGACCTGATCATGGCTACGGGACGCAGCGACTATCCCAACCAGGTCAATAACGTATTAGGGTTCCCTTACATATTCCGTGGAGCCCTGGACGTTCGGGCCACCGCTATCAACGAGGCCATGAAACTGGCGGCAGTAAGAGCCCTGGCAGAACTGGCCAAGACCCCCGTTCCGGAAATCGTGAACCTGGCCTACAATGAGCGGAACCTCACTTTTGGGCCAACCTATATCATTCCCAAACCCCTGGATCCGCGCTTGTTGTCCACAGTCGCACCGGCTGTAGCTAAAGCCGCCATGGAAAGCGGGGTAGCCCAATTTCCCATCAGCAACTGGGAGGCATATAAACTGTCTCTGAACAAACGGCTGGGTCTGGATAATCACCTGTTACGCATCCTGGGCAACAAAGCCCGTAAGGACCCCAAACGTGTTGTCTTTGCAGAAGCGGACAATATTAAAATCCTGAAGGCGGCACAACAGGTCATGGATGAAGGTATAGCCTACCCCATCCTGCTCGGAGAAGAAAAGAAGATTCGCCGCATTGCCGAAATGGGCAACATTGACATAGAAAGCATGCCCATCATAGACCCCCGCCTTGAATCCATGGAAGATAAGCGCAGGCAGTACGGAGAATTGTTCTTCGAAAAACGCCAGCGCAAAGGGCTGAATCGTTATGAGGCCTTTAAGCTCATGAAAGACCGCATCCATTATGGTTGCATGATGCTGGAGACCGGAGAAGCTGACGCGGTGATTTCCGGACTGACCAAAAACTATCCGGAGACCATACGCCCCGCCCTTCAAACCATTGGCTGCGAACCTGGGGTAAAAAAGATAGCGGGGATGTATATCCTCCTAACCAAAAAAGGCCCCCTGTTTTTAGCGGACGCCACCGTCAATTTTAACCCTACCGCAGAAGAATTGGCCGATATTACGCTGATGGTAGCCAAAGAGGTCAGGACCTTCAATATACGCCCAAGGATAGCCATGCTCTCTTATTCCAACTTCGGTTCCAGCAATTCTCCCGAGGCCAATCTGGTCAGGGAAGCCAGGGCCATTGTCAAAAAGAAAGATCCCCAGTTGATCTGTGACGGCGAAATGCAGGGCATTCTGGCTTTTAATAAGGAGATCCTCAAGGACAATTACCCCTTCTGCGAACTCATTGATGTGGGAGAAGTCAATACCCTGATCTTCCCCAACCTCTCCAGCGGCAACATCGCCTATAATTTGCTGCAGGAAATAGGAGGAGCAGAGGCCATAGGACCCATCCTGTTGGGCATGAACAAGCCCGTACACGTATTGCAATTGGGCAGCTCCGTGAAGTCGATTGTCAACATGGTCATCATCTCTGTGGTGGACGCCCAGTTAAAATGCACGGATTGCAACGTCCAGGAAGAAGTGAGTCAGTCCAAGTGGTGGAAGCGCTTCAAAAAGGTAGCGCACGATGTATAGAGTCAGCCGCTAACGCGGCCTGGCTGGCATAAGAATTGAATCTTTTTAACCATTGAATAATAGCCCATGGGATTGTTTTCGCATTTTGGACGATATCTGATCATGCTGGGAGGCAGTTTCTCCAAGCCGGAGAACTTTAAGATGTACTGGAAGGAGTTTATGCGCCAATGTAATGACATTGGAATAGGTTCTCTGGGCATTGTGGCCATTATCTCCGTATTTATGGGCGCGGTAAGCTGCGTACAAACCGCTTACCAGTTGGTAAGCAACCTGATTCCCCAGGCAACCATAGCCCAGATCGTCAGGGATACCGTGATCCTGGAATTTGCGCCTACCCTGATTTGTATTGTGCTGGCAGGCGTGGTTGGATCCAAGATTGCGTCTGAATTAGGGAATATGCGTGTCTCCGAACAAATTGACGCACTGGAGATCATGGGCATCAATACCAAAGCTTACCTGATCGGTCCTAAGATTGCAGCAGCGATGGTTACCATACCCATGCTCGTTGTATATGCTGCCGTATTAGGCATATTGGGGGGACGCATCGTGGGAGCAGCCACTAACATTATCTCCCCTAATATCTACGATAAAGGGCTGCTCCAGAACTTCAAAGCCTACAACGTAGTCGTGGCCATCATCAAGGGATATGCTTTTGCCTTCGTCATTTCCACCATACCATCCTATTTCGGCTACTATGTGGAAGGAGGGGCCCTGGAAATCGGCAAAGCTTCCACCAGGGCAGTGGTGGTGAGCTGCATTGCCTTGTTGGGCATGGACTACCTGGTATCCCAAATCTTGCTGCAAAACACCTAAATCTTACAACAACATGATCGAAACCATAGACCTTAAAAAAGGATTTGGAGACAAGACCATCATTAATGGGGTGAGTGCTACTTTTAAGAGCGGGCAGTGTAACCTCATCATTGGGTCCAGCGGTAGTGGTAAAACGGTATTCATTAAATGCCTGGTGGGATTGTTTGAACCCGATTCCGGCAGTATCCTCTATAACGAACAGAACTTTACGGAAATGAACCGGGATGAGAAAAAGCAGCTTCGCCAACAAATAGGCATGCTGTTTCAAGGTTCAGCCCTATTCGATTCTCAGACCGTTCAACAAAACGTCATGTTTCCCCTGGACATGTTCACCAACCTGACCTATAAACAGAAGCGTCAAAAGGTCAACGAAGTACTGGATAGGGTGAATCTTAAAGATGCCAACAAGAAATTCCCCGCAGAAATCAGTGGAGGAATGAAAAAACGCGTGGGTATTGCACGAGCCATCGTGCTTAATCCCAAATTCCTGTTTTGCGATGAACCCAACTCCGGTCTGGACCCTCAAACCAGCCTGCTCATAGACCACCTCATTCACGAGATCACCAAAGAATACAACATCACTACGGTGGTCAATACCCACGATATGAACTCCGTCATGGAAATCGGTGATCATATCATGTATATGTACCAGGGTAAGAAAGAATGGGAAGGAAATAATAAAGAAATCATATACAGCAAGAATCAGAAGCTTAACGATTTCATCTTCGCATCGGAGTTCCTCAAAGACGCTAAACAAATGCGGATGATTGAGATTGAAAGAGGGGAAAAATGATTTTTCCCTATTTTTGCGGGTCTTCTGAACTTTAAACCTGCCTCATGAGCGTTCTAGTGAACAAAAACAGCAAGATCCTGGTACAAGGATTCACTGGCACGGAAGGAACCTTCCACGCCACACAGATGATCGATTATGGTACGAATGTCGTTGGCGGGGTAACCCCTGGAAAAGGCGGTACCAAACATCTGGACCGTCCCGTTTTCAACACCGTAGCAGACGCAGTAGCGGCTACCGGTGCTGATGTGAGCATCATTTTCGTTCCACCTGCTTTTGCTGCGGACGCCATTATGGAAGCCGCTGAAGCCGGAATTGCCCTGGTAATCTGTATTACCGAAGGGATTCCCGTACAGGATATGGTAAAAGCCAGACACTATCTGGAAGGAAAACAAACCCGTCTGATCGGACCCAACTGCCCTGGTGTTATCACTGCCGATGAATGTAAGGTGGGCATCATGCCTGGATTTATCTTCAGGAAAGGGACCATTGGTATCGTTTCCAAATCCGGTACGCTGACTTATGAAGCTGCCGACCAGTTGGTAAAAGCAGGTCTCGGACATACCACAGCCATAGGCATCGGAGGTGACCCCATCATTGGTACCACCACCAAAGAAGCCGTTGAACTGCTGATGAATGATCCCCAAACCGAAGGCATCGTGATGATCGGAGAAATCGGTGGAGGCATGGAAGCAGAAGCTGCCCGTTGGATCAAAGCCAATGGAACCAAACCCGTCGTTGGCTTTATTGCCGGCCAGACGGCTCCTCCAGGCAGACGCATGGGCCATGCCGGCGCCATCGTCGGGGGTGCAGATGATACGGCTGCCGCTAAGATGAAGATCATGACCGAATGCGGTATACACGTTGTTGCCAGCCCTGCCGATATCGGCAAGACTATGGCCGAAGTGATCGCAGCCAAAAAGAAATAACTGGCCCGTTCAAGCAGTTTTTACGTTAATTCCTACATATCCGCCGCCAAGGTACCCCCCAGGCGGCGGATTTTTTTATACCTTATGGATTCAAATCGGAGTCCATGCCTTTCAAGTCTAACCTCACCATAATCGCCGTTCTACTGTTCATTTGCCTATGTTGGTCCATGCAGGGAAATGCCCGGCAAACGAACTTACCCGCTCCCGGCGGACCCTATGACAGCCTTTGGAAACAAGTGGATCAATTGATCGACTCAGAAGGAAAAAGCCGCGCTGCCCTGGAGCTCGTCAACATCATTTATTCCCTGGCCAGAAGCCAGAACAACGGGCCTCAAACCATCAAAGCCGTCATTTACATCGGGCGTCTGAATGCCCAGTTGGAAGTTGGCTCAGACAGCGCTTATATACATTTTCTGGAACGCCTGACGGATTCCCTGGATCAACCGGCCAGGGCCGTTTTGTATAGCCTGACAGCCGGCGCCTATGAACAATATTACCGGAGCAACTATAGGAATATCGCACGTCGCACCAATATCGAAGGCGGCGATGAAGAATTAACGAGGCAATCTGGAGATTTAACCACGGCCCCAGGACCTGTAAAGGCGCACCCTGAAGATATGACCGTCTGGACTCCTACAAATTTTCACCATAAAATCACGGACTTGTATGAGGCTTCCCTTGAACAGCCAGGGCTGTTAAAATCGACAAGCGTTTCCGCATACAATCCCATTTTAGACACGGGAAATTCCAGAAAGTTAAGACCTACCCTCTATGACATTTTAGCAAACAGGGCCATCAACTATTTTTCCGAGCGTGATACCTACGATGGCTATCCGAACTATATCATATCCGATTCATTGATCTTTGCCCCTGCTACTTCGTTTATATCCCATCATTTTCCCGTCGGAGACAGCAGTGAAAAAACGGGTAAAGCCCTCCTTTTGTATCAGGGCCTGCTTCGGTTTCACAGCAATGACACCCGTCCGGACGCCTATATAGATGTGGACCTCAACCGATTGACATTTGCCCGCAGGTATGGGCCCCTTGAAGGCAGAGACGCGCAGTACCTAAAGGGGTTGAGCCGACTGGTTACCCAATATGGGAAGGACAGTGCGGGTACCTGGGCACTGTATGAACTGGCCCTGTATTATGCGCAGAAAGGGTCCGAATATAAGGCCAATACGGCTGATACCAGTACGCGCTGGTACCTCAACAAAGCCTTAGCCCTTTGTGATGAGGCCCAACGCTTTCCCCATACACCTGGCGCCATCAACGCCAAACAATTGGCCCAAACCCATCGGGCTCCCCAAGCCTTCCTGACGGTAGAAAAGGTCATCATTCCCGGCAAGCCCTTTCTGGCCCTGGCAGAATACCAGAATTGCCCCAGGATTAATTTCCGTGTAATCAAAGCAGACGCCGCTGTCGATAGCTTATTTACCTACGGTGGATTCAATTCACCAACTGCTGATAAATTATCCAGGTATCCGGTCCTGAAAGCCTGGGGCCAAGCGCTTCCGGACCGTGGAGATCATCAGCTGCATAGGGCAGAAATAAAAATAGACGCGCTACCTATAGGCCACTACGCATTATTGATCAGCAGTAGTACCCAATTTGGAACAGCAGCTCCTTGCTCCTATATATTACCCCTTAGGGTATCTTACCTGGCCTGGGTGCTAACGGGTGAACGCAGCGGCTATGTATTGAACAGGGAAACCAGCCAGCCCATTGCCGGTGCAACGGTACGCCTATGGAAACTACGGAATGGTTACCAATCGGAATCAGCCGTCAGTGATTCCAACGGCCACGTAAAGTTTGACAAAGAGAGGCCCGGTGAAAATGGGATCAGATGGGTAGAAATAATTACCCCAACGGACAGCCTGTTCGATAATGGCACTTATCCCTTTACCTTCTCAACAAAGGCCGAGTCTCGCGCGCGCCTGGTTCCTCAGTTTCATATTTATACGGACAGAGCCATATACAGACCAGGACAGGTATTGCACTTTAAAGCCATAGGGGTAATCAGGGACACGGCCTCCAAAAAAGAAGTGGTGTACCAAAGCAAAGACAGCATTTGGTTCTATCTGCAAAAAACCTATGGGCAAATCATAGATTCTATTGCACTTGTAGTGGATGATTATGGGTCAGTACAAGGAGAATTTACACTTCCCACTTACGCAGGAACAGGAGGATTTCAAATCAAAACAGCCGATCCCCGTTCGGCAAGTAATATTAACATAGAAGCCTACAAAAGACCCAGTTTTGAAGTGACCTTCCAACCAACGGAAAAAACCTATCAACTGGGAGACTCTCTGAAGCTAAAAGGAATGGCCAAGGCTTACAGCGGCAATCCTCTCCGCAACGCCAAAGTACGTTGGACCGTCAGGCGTAGTGCCCGCTTTCCCTTTTTCTGGGGTCGCATACCCATTCTACCCTACAGCCCCGCTACCACGCTTCTTTCCGGCACCGCCAACACATCAGCAGATGGATCCTTCTACATCTCGGTGCCCTTAAAGGCTGATCAGGGTATATCCCCCCACTTAAATCCTGTTTTTAATTTCAGCGTGCAGGCGGACGTAACCGACATGAACGCCGAAACCCAAAGTGGCCATACCAGCTTGTCCGCCGGATACACTTCCCTCCTTTTAAGGTTGGGACTACCAGCCACCGACCGCACCTTCTCTGATAGTGTACATTCGATAGGTATTTCCTGCACCAACCTCAATGATGTGCCCCAAAGTGTGCGCACAACCTTGAGCATATACAAGCTTGAGCCTCCTTCACGCATGCTCAGGTCCAGGAATTGGCCCGAGCCCGATCAATACACCATGACGGAAACAGATTTCCATAAATGGTTCCCTCACGATCAATATAAACAGGAGATCTACCCAGGTAATTGGCCTTTGGGGGCTAAGATCCTCATAGACACCTTTACCACCGGGAAAGGGACGGCCTATTCCATGCATAAAATGCGGCTCAAAACCGGAGTCTATAGGATCTTAGTAAGTACCCAAGATCCAAAAGGGAAAAAAGTAGAAACAGGCGCCTACCTGGAAGTGCTGGATCCCACGGAGGGCAAACTTCCTTATCCCACCTACCATTGGGACATCCTGGATCAATCAAAAGAGGCCGACTCCGCCACGTATTACTTAGGCTCTTCTTTTAGCAACCTATACCTGATCCGGCAGGTTACCCAACCAGGAACCACGCACGTCAACCATAAGCGCCTTTCTGCCGGTGGGAAAATGGAAACCCTGCATTATGCCCTTGCTCCGGAGCAAGACGGGCCATATGATGTCGGCCATGGTTTCGTCGCAGATAACCGCATTTACACCGACTTGTATAACATTCCCGCAAAAGGAGTTCCTCAACGCCTGCATATTCATTATACCACCTTTACCGATAAGTTAGTACCTGGTCAGCAGGTTACCTGGACTGTAGAGATAGCAGATCCTTACAAACAACCAGCCCAGGCTGAAGTGTTGGCCTCTATGTATGATGCCTCCTTGGACCAGTTTACCTCCGGCAACTGGACACTACCCAATATCCGGTCCTACCCCAGTCATGGTGATATACATTGGAGCAAGGCTGGTTTTTCAGACCTGAGGGCTACTCAATTGACTTACCATGCCAACAATGGCTATACCTATGTCCCCAAGCAATACGATGAGCTCCTGGGTACAGGAGCCTTTGGAAACATCCTGATGGAAAGTAGAATGATGGCTCCGGGGGTAAGGGTTACGGCCAATGGGGAGGCCATTTTGGGGTCACAGTCTAAGGTAGTATTAAGAGGGGTTTCAACGACCAACATTCCCCCTGATGAGGCCTTCATGGATCAAGTAGTTACAACCGGTTACCAAAGCCAAGGCATAAAAAAAGATACCGTTGATTACCGGGCTGCCACTCAAAACCCGCAACGCGCACCTGAAACAACCCTGAGGTCTGACTTCCGGGAAACGGCTTTTTTCTTCCCCCAACTGCATACCGACGCGCAAGGCAAGGTCAGCTTCACTTTCACCGCTCCCGGATCACTTACCCGCTGGCGTCTCCAAACCCTGGCCTATACCAAAAACCTGAGATTCGGCTTACAAAGAAAAGAAGCCTGGACGTCCAAAACTTTAATGGTTCAGCCCAACCTGCCCCGGTTCCTCAGGGAAGGAGACCAGTGGGACTTTCGCATTAAAATATCCAGCCAGGATTCTTTGCCCATGAACGGGACAGCCAGTTTTGGCATGGTGGATGCTACATTCCCTTCACTGTTCGCCTTGGTAGCCGGGGGACAGTGCTCCCTTTGGCTCGGCCCTCACGCCGACACCTCCTTAAACTGGTCAGTCCATATTCCCCTGGGATACCAACATCCGATCAACTACCAGGTACACGCAGAGACACCTGATTATAGTGACGGACAACAAGGAATCCTACCCGTATTACCACTGCGCATCCTGGTCACTGAAAGTGTACCATTCCTGCTGGACGCAGCCACTACCCAACACCTGCAAATCAAAAGCCTGCTTTCCGCTGGCCCCTCTCCCTTCCGCCTGACCCTGGAATGTGCCAGCAATCCCAGTTGGTACGCCGTGCAGGCACTTCCTACCTTGGATATTTCAGGCGCAGACTGTGCAGACCAAGTTTTTCAGCAGTACTATGCAAGCGCTATGGGTGCGCGCATCGTCTCGGCCAACCCCTCCATTGCCAAAGCAATCCAGTCCTGGATAAAAGATACAGCGGCTACTCTCCTGGCTTCCCTGAATAAAAACCCTGAACTTACTTCTACTACCCTCCAAGAAACTCCTTGGGTAATGCAAGGCGGAGGGCAAACCGGAGCCATGGGAAGGCTGGGCCTGTTTCTGGATGCCCAACACCTGGCTTCCACCCAGACATCCGCCCTTCAATTATTGGCATCCTTCCAAACCAGCGACGGAGGTTTCCCATGGACCAAGGCAGGAAATGCCGACAGAGCCACTACGCAATACATACTTTGCGGGCTAGGCAAATTAAAGGCCTTGGGAGCCCTTAGCGCCAGAGATAGTGCGCTAGCCTCCACCATAGAAGAAAAAGCCTTGGGCTGGGTTGACCAGAGCCTGCTGAACCGCTATCGACAGGACAGCGCTGGTAAGCAGGCCTACTGTAGTCCCCTGGACATACAGTACTTGTATGCAAAAAGCTGGTTCGCTCATCACACAACCGATTCAACTACTCTAACTGTCATTCACTATTATCTGGACCTGGCAAAATCAAGGTGGCTACAAATGAATAAATACCAGCAAGGCATGCTGGCCCTGGTTTTTGATCGGTTTGGAGACAAGCAGGCAGCTCAAAAAATCATCGCCTCTTTAAAGGAAACGTCCATCTATGATCCCCAAAAAGGCCGGTTCTGGAAAGACAATACCGCTGGATGGAACTGGTATGAGTCACCCATTGCTACCCAAAGCCAGCTCATTGAGACCTTTTCTGCCTTGGGGGAAAGTCCGGAATGGATCAATCAATGCAGAACATGGCTCCTGCTACAGAAACAAACACAGGATTGGTCTGGGTCAAGAAATACAGCAGATGCCTGCTATGCAATGTTGATGGGCGCCCAGGATTGGACATCGCAAAATCCCAACATCCTCATCAGCCTGGGGGATACCCATGTTGCCACTTTATCAGATACCCCGGGAGGATACCTTAAACATCAATGGGATCATGACTTCATTCAACCGGCCATGGGAAATATAACCGCAAAAATGACAGCCCCGACGGGAACGACCGGGACCTCCACGCCCATCGCCTGGGGAGCCGTCTATTACCAATACTTCCAGGACATGAATACCATACAGGCCAGCGAAACCCCTGACCTGAAACTGGAGAAACAACTTTTTGTGGTTTCCTCCGCTGGGGGTAACATGAGACCCGTGAAGGAAGGAGATTCCCTGCATATTGGAGATAAGGTCAGGACACGCTTTGTCATCCGCAGCCAAAGGGACTTTGATTATGTTCACCTCAAAGACCTCCGGGCGGCCTGCTTTGAACCCGTTGACGTCATGAGCAAATACAAGTATCAGGGTGGCTTAGGTTATTACCAAAGCACAGGAGACCTGAGTACCCAGTTCTATGTTGAACACTTATCCAAGGGAACTTATGTATTGGAATACGATCTGATCGTCAACCAAACGGGGGTATTCAGCGGAGGGATTGCCAGCATTCAGTGCCTGTATGCACCGGAGTTCATCAGCCACAGTCAGGGCGTACGCGTGCGGGCTACTGAATAGTCGGATTCCATTTGCCGTGTTTGTGCTTATTGCCGTAAAGTTTGATGGTCTTATCCAACTGGCGCATGAAATCGTTTTCCAGGAAGTTCTGGGGATCCAGTCCCATATAGGCAAGGGGCACTACATCTTCCAATTCCTTACCAGGCGCATATTTGGATTCCCTCAGTATCATGCCGTACATGGCCAGCGCAGCCGCAAAGGAATAAGATTTATCCAGCGAAGCCAGGGGACGATATGGAGTATTGCAAGGATACTGATCCATCCTCAGTATACTATCCGTTGGTAATCGGTAAGACAATTTGACATTTGCCAGATTGCCCGTAAAGGAACTCAGGTCTACCCTTCCCTCCACCTCAAACATGGCCATCATAGAAAACCCGGAGCCAACTTCACCTCCATCAATTTCGGCAGCCGTGTCCATCATGGCATCCTTTTTATTTTCAAACCCCACTAACCGGTAGGACTTGACTGCCTCTTTATTGAATTGCACAGCCGCATACACGTCTCTGGCTATGGTATATAAATTCTGGCTCAATTCCTTTACCAGCACCTTTTCTCCCTCCTGTACATTGTCCAGGTAAGAGAAGTTGCCATTCCCCTTTTTGGCCAACGCCTCCAATTTGGAATCCTTATAATTACCCATTCCCACACCCAGGCAGGTTAAGTATATGCCGCTGAGCCGCTCCCGCCCGATGATGTCCTCCAACTCTTTTTCCCCTGTCGGCCCTACGTTAAAGTCTCCGTCCGTAGCCAGAATAACCCTATTGTTACCACCCTTGATAAAGTGCTGACGGGCTACAGAATAAGCCAGCAGAATTCCCGCCGCACCTGGCGTATCTCCGTTAGGCTCCAACCCGTCAATGGCATCCAGGATTTTCTGCCGATTGTTGCCGGGAGTAGCTTCCAGCATAGTAGCCACCGTCCCCCCATATACCACAATACTGACCGTATCCTTGTCCCTGAGGTTAACCGTTAGCTGTCTGAAGGCCGCTTTGATTAAAGGAAGCTTATTGGGCAGGAACATGGAGCCGCTGATATCCAGTAGAAAAACAAAGTTGCTCGGAGGCAGGGTTTCCAGGTTCAGCTTTTGCCCGCACATATGCAGGATCAAGAGTTTATCGTTTGCATTCCAGGGGCAATCGGTGAGCTGGGAGTTGAGCGCAAACACATTGTCGCCGGTAGGTTGGCTATAATCCAGGTTAAAATAATTGAGCAATTCCTCAATGCGAACTGCATCCGGAGGCACCTTCATACCCAGGGTGATAAAACGCCTGATATTGCTGTAAGAAGCCTTGTCAATATTGAGCGCAAATCCAGTGGAAGGATATTGATCCGTAGGCGTCGGTTCATTTTCCACCTCGGAGGAGTAAGTTTCCCCACCAGCCCACATGGCTCTTCTCTGTTCTGCGGGCTGCATCCCCACCTGGGATAGTAATTTAGGCTTGCGCGCCTGAATTTCCGAGGGCAACATCTTCATGACGACCGTGGAAAACTTAGAGCCCGGTAAAAAGGCGTGTAATTCCTGGTATCCCTGAAGCGTGAATATAACGCTGTCAGAACTATAAGGAGAAGGAAACCCAAAAGCCCCTGTACTCCCTGTGGAATACCATTTCTGTGAAGCGGGTTGGTATAATTGAACACCCAGCAGGGGGTTATTGGATTGGTCCACAACCTGGCCACGTATATACGACTGTGCAACAACCGGTCCGTATACACAAAAGGGCAAGCAAAACAGCAAGCTCATCCATCTTTTCATGGATATAGTTTTGGTAATGGTTCCAGCAGGTTGGGTTATGGAACCTACTGGTTCGCCCCGGCGCCTTCGCTGTCGGACGCTAACCGATAAATCTCCTTCAAGTTCCTGCCTAATCCATCATAATCCAATCCATATCCCAATAAGAAAACATTAGGGACAGAAAAGCCTAAATAATCAATGGCCAGCGGATACTGGGTGGCATCCGGCTTATGCAGTAAAGCTGCTATCCTTAAGGATGCAGGCTGTTGATGCTGAAGCTGGGGCAAAAACTCAGAAAGTGTTTTTCCTGTATCCACTATGTCCTCAACAATAACTACATCCCTTCCAAATAAATCCATGTCTAATCCTATTGCCGTTACTATATGGCCTGAGGACTTCATGCCTTTATAAGATGCTAATTTAATAAAACAAAGTTCCGCGTCAATAGTTAATTCCTTGAATAAATCCGAGGCAAACATAAATGACCCGTTGAGTATGGCGATAAACAAGGGATGTTTGCCTTTATAATCCCGATTGATATCAGCGCCTACTCTTTTAATGGCCTTATCTATTTCCGTCGCGGGAATATATGGTGTGAATTTCTTATCGTGTACCTGAATGTCCATAATGCTGCTTAGTTGGAGCCGAATGCCACCGTTGGTGTAGCCGGGGATGTCGCCAGTTTAGGGCGTCCCGGCGCTTTATGCTGAAGATATAAGGATTCGCCAATTGCCGGTTGCATGGTCATTTCCAGTTGGTTGAGTTCCAGTAAGGAAGCCAGCCTGATGCCCTCCGTTTGGGCAATATCATAGAGGGTTTCCCCTGAAGCCACCATATGCATGGGCTTTTCCCCGGTTTTCCGCTTGCGTTGCAGGTAGACGAGCTGGTCTTTGGTTAGCTCATTGTCATTGCTGAGGTCATTAAAGTCAACCAGGTTAGACAGGGAAATATGGTATTGGTCGGCCATAGCCAGCAGCGATGTACCAGCAAGGGCATATACGACTTTGGTATCGTTGATTTTGAACTCACCCTGGGGATAATGCACCGCCGCCGGTGCTACATAGGCCGTAGCAGTAACCGTTGCCTGAGGCGCAGGTTGGCCCGCAGTAGGCGTCTGGACATAGATCGTAGTAGCAGTATCCTTCATCTTTCCCATAGCGATCATGGAATAGTCCTGCAAATGATATTGCTCTATATATTGGATCAGGATCTGGGCATACTTAGGATTGGTCGCGTATCCGCATTTCCTTAAGCCATAAGCCCAACCTTTGTAGTCCAGGGGATCCAGTTGAAACAGGTAGGAATACCGGTCCTGATTTTTAAGGAAATCTGAATGGTCTTTGTAGGAGTCCTCTGCGGTATTATACTTCCTGAAGCATTCTCCCGAGGCGTCGTCGTCGTGAAAAACAGTAGCCCCCGTCCAGGAAGCCTTGCACTTGATACCGAAATGGTTATTAGACGCCTTTAGCAGGTCACTATTGCCCCCTTCCGTTTCAAGAATGCCTTGAGCCAGCGTGATGCTGGCTGGTACGCCTGTCCTTTGCATTTCCGCAATGGCCAGGTTCTTATACGTAGCCACGTATTGATCGACGGTTATGGTTTGCGCTTCACTGGTCAATCCCAAAGTCATAGCAGTCAAAAAAATACATAAAGCGTGTAAGACCTTCATAGACGAATTATCACATTAAAATTATAGTTTATAAATACACATCATGCCATCCCTTAGGGGGACCAGCGCATGTATGACCCTTTTGTCCGCCTGAACACGGTCATTAAACGCCTGAATGGCCAATGCATTCTTCCCTTTGACAGGTTCTTCCAGAACCTGCCCATGAAACAGGACATTGTCTGCAAGGATTGCACCACCTTTACGCACTTTGGGCATTACGGCTTCATAATAGGCCAGATAGTTGGTCTTATCCGCATCTATGAATACCAAATCCCAGGTTTCATCCAGGGTGGGCAGTATATCTAACGCATTTCCTTCGTGCAATCTTATGTGGTCCTTCCAGGATGACCTGGAAAAATATCCCCTAGCCGTTTCTGCATCCTCCGGTCGATGCTCTATAGTATGTAATATGCCATCGGCAGCGAGGCCTTCCGCAAGGCACAATGCGCTATAACCGGTAAAAGTGCCAATCTCCAAAATACGACCAGGTCGCAAAATTAGGGAAATAAAGGAGAGAAAAGCCCCTTGCGCCTGACCACTCAGCATGTGTGCATGAGCGTGATGTTCCCGGGTAAATTGGGAAATCTCTTCAAGCAACAGGGATTCATCGCTTGAAAACCGCTCTGAGTAAGCAGCCGCCAATGGATGTATGGGCTCCACCTATGATTATTTTAACAAATATAATAAATTTTAGAAATTTGGCTTTAATGGGTTCTTAGCATAATAGCTCGTCATATAAGAAGCCACTTCTTCGGCACTATCCAGGATGACAAACAAGTCCAGATCCTCGGCCTTGATATTGCCTTCCTCTAACATAGAAGTACCTATCCAATCCATCAAACCGGACCAATACTTTTTCCCCACCAATACCATAGGGCTCCTATCTACCTTATGGGTCTGGATCAAGGTTGCCACTTCAAACATTTCATCCATGGTCCCGAAGCCTCCGGGAAACATAACAAAAGCCTGGGCATATTTGGTGAACATGACCTTACGAACAAAGAAATAATCGAAATTCATCCCCTTATCGGAATCGATATAGGGATTCGATTTTTGCTCAAAGGGCAGTTCTATGTTTAACCCTACGGATTTTCCCCTGGCCAGTTGGGCCCCCTTATTGGCCGCTTCCATGATGCCGGGTCCCCCACCGGTAATGATGCCAAACCCTTCTTCGGCCAGCCTTTTGGCCGTTTCCGTAGCCAGCTCATAATAAGGGCTTCCAGGTTTGGTTCTGGCCGAACCGAATATGGAAATGCAGGGGCCGATTTTATTTAATTTTTCAAAACCATCTACGAACTCGGCCATGATCTTGAAGATCTGCCAACTGGAATGGGCTTCGGATTCTGTCCATTTCCTTTGTTTATACATACGGAGCGTCTCGTTCATGCTCTTTGTTTTTCAGATAGTAATAACAAACCCAGAAAGGTAATTAAACCATTGATAACCAATAATTCTATACCAACCTGGTACCCTCCCAGCCAGGCCTTGCTGTAAGTACTGATAAAGTAACAAAGCACGGGGCTTGCCAGACATACCACAGGGGAAAACTGCGGGTATTTCAGGGCTCTCCGGGTAAAGATACCAAAGGCAAAAAGTCCCAATAAAGGACCATAGGTATAGGTGGCCAGGTCCAGGATCATTTTGATGGTCGATCCTTTATCTACCTGATGGAATATCAGGATGCAACATAGGAACACCAGGGCAAAGCAACCATGGACGGTCATGCGGGTCCTTCGTCGCTTTCTCTCATCCATATCCGTCCTTTCCTTCAGGTTGAGGAGGTCTATGCAAAAGCTGGAAGTAAGGGCTGTCATAGCCCCGTCCGCACTTGGAAATAAGGCTGATATAAGCCCTATGATAAATATGATGGAAAAAACAGGTGAAAAATGGTGAATAGCCATGCTGGGAAACAGGGCGTCCGGCAGAACCGGCTTGCCGTTTAAGGTGAGCACATGGCTTTGATACACCGCACCCTGGTTGAAAGCATATAAGTACAGCAGTCCCCCCAACACCAGGAAAAGCCCCGTCACCAGCGCCATAACCACGCTGAAAGTAAGCATGTTCTTCTGGGAGTCTTTCAAGGTTTTGACGCTGATGTTTTTCTGCATCATTTCCTGATCCAGGCCTGTCATGGTTACCGTGATGGCAGCTCCCCCCAATATCTGTTTAACAAAGAAGGATGGGCTCCTGATATCCGTGTTGAAGATTTTGGTATACCCCAGCCCTTTCATGGAGGTCCATGCCTGGCCCAGGTCCAGGTGCAGGGAATGCAGGATATACACTACACCCACTACCAGCCCAACGAGCATGAAGGTAGTCTGTAAGGTATCCGTCCAAACGATGGTTTTCACACCTCCTTCCAGGGTGTAAAGCAGGATCATCCCCAGAATAATGAGGGTGGTTACCACAAAGGGAATACCCAGGGAATCCAGGAGGAATAGCTGAAGCACATGGATAACCAGGTACAAACGGGCGGTAGCCCCCACCGTTCTGGACAAAATGAAAAACAAAGCCCCTGTTTTATAGGAGCTATTGCCCAACCTGGATTGGAGATAATGGTAAATGGAAGTCAAATTCAGCCGGTAGTAGAGCGGGAGCAGGATATAGGCTATGATAAAGTAACCCACTAAATACCCGATCACCACCTGAAAGTATCCAAAGGCGGCGGGCTGCATCCCCCCTCCATAATTGCCTACCGTACCCGGCACCGAAATGAAGGTCACCCCGGACAGAGAAGTTCCAATCATGCCAAAGGCAACCAGCATCCAATTGGAGCTACGGTTGCCTATGAAAAAAGAGTCGTTATTGGAATGTCTGGATGTGCGGTAAGCTACGGCCAGCAAAAGCAGGAAATAACAGACCACTATACATAATAACCAGGATACCATGCCTAAGCCGTTAGTGCGTAAAGGTATGGATTACAGGGCCACGTTGAACCCAAACCGGAAAATAGGCTGGATATTATTGGTGCCGAAATTATAGGGAGATAATGGGTTATTGGCTACGTCAAATAGTACGGAAACGTACCCGAAATTACCAGAACCTGGTACCCCAAATTTGACACCACCACCGACCAGGAAGCTGAATACCCCATAACTGGAGCTATAATCTGAACCAGCATAGGAACTCTGGGTCTCCCGTATGGTATTATATTCTGGCTGGGCCTGTAAGAATAAAAAGCTGATGGGGTATGCCCGGGCAAACACGCCGCCCCCGAACATGGTATTGTGATAAGTACCGGTACCTAAGGTAGCCTGCTCATTTTCGGAGTAGTACTGAAAATTAATGGCCACGCCTGCATCAAACCACTCCACTGGAGCATATCCAAAGTAAGGGTTGATGGCCCCTAGAAATTCCCCATAGGAATAACCCAGTGATAGTCCACCACCAAGCACATAATGGGGCCTGAAATCACTTTCATACCGACGGTCCCCCGTGTTGTAGTGATGATACCCAGGCTGCTCATGGTAATTTTTCCAGTTGGATCCGGGTTGTACGGAAGTATCCTGTGCTGGATGTTGATTAGTTGTGTCCTGAGTTTGGGCATTTGATACAAAGGGTAAGCTGCATCCTAGTGTTACAGTTAAAATCAGTGCAAGTCTTTTCATACTTATTGGTTATCCGGGTCTAGTGAATTGTCCTTTGAAAGACAAAAGGCCCACAAAGTTTAATATAACGGGAGTACTATTCGAATATTTTACCCGGATTTAAGATATTATTAGGATCAAACACCCTTTTAATCGCCCTCATCAGTCCCAATTGCGTCTCGGAGAACATAATATCCATATAGGGTTTTTGAACCAAGCCTATTCCATGTTCCCCACTGATGGTACCACCCAACGCTTTGACGAGCTGAAATAAAGCCCTGAGGCTTTCCACCATTTGGGGATCATCCAGACTGGCTCGGGTACCCTCTTTTTTAATGCGGATATGCAGGTTTCCATCTCCGGCATGTCCATAGCATACGGCATGAAATCCATATTTGCGCCCCAGTTCCTTTACACCGCGTATCAAAGCAGGCAGTTCGGCCCGGGGCACCACCGTGTCCTCTTCTATGGTATAGCCCGCTGCCTTTATGGCTTCAGCGGCCCGACGCCGGATCTTCCAAAGCTCTGCTTTTTGCTGGGCGTCGTCGGCAAAAAAGAGTTCTCCTCCCCCATACCCCTCCAGCAGGGTGGCTATGGCTTCTGCTTCCGACAGGAGTGTCTCCATATGATTACCATCCAGCTCTACAATGAGGTGAGCAGCTACATCATCCGTCACCGGAACGACGGTGCTGCCAACCATCCTGGACGTAATCACCAGGGCATCGATTTCCACCAACTCCAGGGCGCTGGGTGTAAATCCGGCCCTGAAAATCGCGCTCACCGCCTCCCCCGCCTTTTCCAGGTCCGTAAAGGGGACCAGCATCAGCACATCATATTTGGGATAAGGTATGAGTTTTAGCACAATCTTGGTCACCACCGCCAGGGTCCCCTCAGAGCCGACAATTAGCTGGGTTAGGTTATAGCCCGTTGAATTTTTCAGGACATTAGCTCCCGTCCAAATTACCGCTCCTGTAGGCAGGACCACCTGCAAATTCAATACGTAATCTCTTACAACCCCGTACTTTACAGCCTTGGGGCCCCCACTGTTTTCCGAAATATTCCCACCAATAAAACAGGAGCCACGGCTACTGGGATCTGGTGGATAAAACAATCCTTTAGCCTTCACGGCATCCTGCAATACCTCGGTAATTACCCCCGGCTCAGTGGTGACCTGAAGGTTACGCTCATCTATATCCACAATAGAGTTTAGCCTATCGGTGCTCAGTAATACACCCCCCTGGGTTGGCAAGGCCCCGCCACTTAAACCCGTTCCCGCCCCCCTGGGTGTTACGGGAATGCCCTTTTCGTTGCAGTAGACCATAATGGCACTGATTTCTTCTGGTGTCCTGGGTCTTACCACCACCTCCGGAAGAAAAACCAGGTCCTCCGTTTCATCATGACCGTAATTGGTCCTCGATTCATCGTCTACCAATACATAGGCTTCACCTACAATGGACTTCATGGCCTCTGCCAGCCGAGCTTCATCAACTATGGGCATATCGATTCATCGCGATTTTGGGTAAATCTCGGGGAAAAAAATGTTTTGATTTACGAAATTGATCGTATATTCGTTTACGAACACATTCGTAATCGTAAACCAAACTGCCATGAAGACTCATCTCTTAGCCTTATCGCTATTCCTTTTCGTTAGCATGCGTGCAGCCACTGGTATCCATGCACAGGATACCAAACCCCAGCATCATCATATAGGCGCCGATAGCTTGCAGAATGTCTATCAGGCCGATATAGAAAAGCAAGTCGAAGACGCCCTTTTAGTCGCTAAGACCCAGCTTGATAAGGCCAATGCCGCTATGGCCATTGATAGGGAAGTGACGAAGCGTCAAATCGACCTGGCCATGAAAGAAGCCCAGAAAGCTTATGGTGTAAATAAAATCCAGAAAGATGCCCAGGACAAGGCCATGCAAGAGGCAGAAGCGCAATTGCGTCAAAGTGAGGTAATCCTAAGGAAAGCCAACGAAGAAACACTGAAAGCCCTCGAAAATATAGATTTGGACGCTATCCACACTAAAGTCCAGCAGGCCATGGATGCTGTTTCCAAGGCCATGCACAACATGGAACAACCATAACTATCGTATAGCCATCTAAAAGCAATAAATTTCAGTTTTTCTCATGTCTTTGTACGGGCGCGGTTTCCACTGCGCCCTTTCTGTTTTGGGCGGACCTCAGTATATTTCAAGTTACTGAGGTCTGCCCAAAACATTTATGCCTTGCAAAAAGGGGGGCATAGCAGTTTGATATGCCCCCTTTGTAATCCCCCACTCACCGACCTCTGCACGAGGTCGTTTCGCCAATCGCCGAAAAATCAGAACTCGGGGCAAAGGCTCTGGCGGCGATTGCCGTTATATTCGTCGTAATAACCAGAATAGAGGGTTGAAAATTCGTAAGCACCCCTGGAGCCATTGTAGTTGGAAAGTGTAGATATGGTGATATCGTAAGAGAAACTTAGTTTGATGTTTTTGATTTGGAATCCTACCATGGCAATAATAGCGTCTCCCGTCCTGTAATAGAGGCCGCCAAGCAACTCGTTCTGGCCATCGCCCAGGTTGTAGCGGGCATTGGCGCCTAACATAGCCTCCCAGGCCCCTTGGTCAACCGTATAGTATATGTTGGGGTTGATGATCCATACATTATCACTGGTCTTAAAACGAGCATCCACCTCCGCGATATACCGGCGGGGTATGTATCCAAATCCCAGATCACTGGTCTCGAAGAAGGTTTCCTTGGCCTTGTTGATATGATCTACGCTGAAACCAACGTTGACATAAGTGTGCTCATTGGGAAAATAAGCATAATTCAGTCCTATCTGCATGTCAAAATAGCTCGTTTCTGTATTACTCAACACTACCGAGGTAGGGACGCTCTCATCAAAAAATTGCCCGTCAAATTGATCCGGGAATTTCAACTTAGACTGATCAATCCTTTTTTGGGCCCATCCTGTATTGAACCCGGCGGTAAGCAGGCTGCTCAAACCCAGCATTTGGTGATAGGCAATGGAGCC
>CAJCIQ010000084.1 GCA_903970475.1 Beijerinckiaceae bacterium | reverse complement strand
CGTGGATGACGCCATCGTGGTGTTGGAAAACATTCAGCGCCATATGGAAATGGGGAAAAACAGGGTACGCGCTGCCTATGACGCCGTTACGGAGATAGGCGTAACCGTTATGTCCATCACCCTGGTTATCGTGGTGGTGTTCCTGCCCATTTCCCTGACCAATGAAATTGTGTCCCAGATATTAAGGCAGTTCTGCGTGGTGGTCATGATTGCCACTTCCTTGTCTCTGTTGGCTTCCTTTACCATTGTGCCCCTGCTTTCCTCCCGTATGGGTAAGCTGGAGCATATGACGGGCAAGAACCTGTTTGAGAAATTCATCATGTGGTTCGAACGCCAGTTGGATAGCTTCACCCATTGGATGAGTAGCCTGCTGAAGTGGTGCCTTAAGCATTGGGCAATTACCCTGTTGGTTTGTACCGTATTGCTTTTTTCCTCTTTTGCCCTGGTGGGTATGGGGTTCATAGGAGGGGAGTTCATTCCCAACGGGGACAGGGGACAGTTCATCGTAGCCCTGGAATTACCCAAGGACGCCAGCCTCCAGCAAACCAACCAGGCCACCATGAAGGCAGAAGCCTTCCTGGCTAAACAGCCTGAAGTCATCACCATGATTACCACCGTAGGCCAGGCCAGCGCCGACAACTTCGGGGGCGCCAACCAAACGCCCGCCTACGAATCAGAAATCAACGTGACCCTGGTTCCCGAAGACAAGCGTAAAGAAGCATCAGATATATATGCCTCCCGCATCAAAAAAGTACTAGCCGCGCAGCTCACAGGCGTAAAGGTCAAAACCATGGACGTCAGCATCCTCGGTTCTGCCCAGGCAGCCCCCATACAGCTCGACGTATTGGGCGCAGACCTGGACAGCGCCATGGCTTTTGCCAAGGTTGCTTTGGCAGAGCTGAAGAAACTCGATGGTACCACGGAAGCCAAACTTTCTGTGGAAGAAGGTACGCCTGAAATTGACGTACACATGGACAGGGATAAGATGTCCGCCCTGGGCCTTACCCTGGATGTAGTGGGTGCCACCATGCAGACGGCCTTCAACGGTACGGCAGACGATTCCAAAATGAAATTCCGCCAAGGCGCCTACGATTACAACATTAACCTGCGCTATGGCGCCTTCAATAGAAGGAACATCAACGATGTATCCAACATTGCCTTTGTCAACAATAAAGGCCAGATCGTAAGGCTATCTCAGTTTGCCACTGTAGAGGAAGGATCAGGTCCCAGCCAACTGGAACGCAGGGATAAAAGTTCTTCCGTGTCTGTAAAAAGCCAGGTCATTGGTCGTCCTTCCGGTACGGTAACCCAGGAATTTGCCGCCAAACTCCTTACACTCCGCAGACCCATTGGCGTGACGTATATCTTCGCCGGGGATCAGGAAAACCAGGGAGACTCCTTTAAGACGTTGGGCGTGGCACTGCTCATATCCATCGTGCTGGTTTACCTGATCATGGTTGCCCTCTACGATAGCTATATATACCCCCTGGTGGTCATGTTCTCCTTACCCATGGCCATCATTGGCGCCTTGTTGGCCCTGGCCCTGACCAATAATACCCTGAACATCTTTACCATATTAGGTATGATCATGCTCATCGGTCTGGTCGCCAAAAATGCCATCATCCTTGTTGACTTTACC
This sequence comes from Beijerinckiaceae bacterium, assembly GCA_903970475.1. Classification (GTDB taxonomy): domain Bacteria; phylum Bacteroidota; class Bacteroidia; order Chitinophagales; family Chitinophagaceae; genus Dinghuibacter. The sequence continues at coordinate 6,509 of CAJCIQ010000084.1, read as the reverse complement.
AACCAGAGTAAGGAAGAAGGACACAGCACCTACGACGCCCTGATCTATGCCAACCATGCCCGTCTTCGCCCCATCCTGATGACCACCATAGCCATGGTGTTCGGGATGCTGCCCATTGCCCTATCCAAAGGTGGGGTATCGGCCATTGAAAATGGCCTGGCCTGGGTCGTTATAGGTGGTTTGATCAGCTCTATGTTCCTGACGCTCATTGTCGTACCTGTTATCTACAGTTTGGCGGACAGGGCCATGAAACGCTTTGGCCTGGGTCATCCGGAAAAGAAAAAGCAGATCCTGGAACAGATGAATGCGGAGTTCGTGCCGAAGAATTCCTGATCTTGCAGGCATGATTCCGTTTTCTGTAAAGGCATATCTAACTAAACCTGAATTTGTTTCCTTAAGTGTAAGAAGGACCCTCACCAGCCCGATCATCTTGTTTTTTACCGTGATCGGTCTGGTGGGCATCATCCTCGGACTATTGGAAGTAGCACATATCATTCCTCCCATAGTCAGCGTTTATCCAACCCTGTTCATGGGTTTTTATTTTGCCATTGCTTTTCCCATCTTCAATGCCCTGATGGCCGCCCGCAATTATAAATATGGCGTACTCAGCAGCCGGGAAGTCATCTATACTTTTTCAGAAGAAGGCCTGACCCTGGAAGGGGATGGCATTGAAAGCACCCTGTTGTTCTGGCAAGCTATTGTCCGTAAGCAAAGGGTGGGGAAACACCTCCTGCTTTTTACGGACAGGGTCTCTGCCTTCATATTACCCATAGACGGGCTCAATCAAACCCAGTTAGATTTTATCCGGAGCAAAGTTCAGGTTGGGCGGATATAAGCGCGAACCTTAACTATATTTGCGCCATGTTAGAAAAGAATAAAATCCAGGTCGCTCCTGGAATTAACTTGTCTCCCGAACTCGCTGAATATTGGCCAGAGATTGAAAAGACCCGTCTTCCTTTTATAAAAATCGATGCTTCCTTAAGTGAAGATCTCACACCCAAAAGGAGCTCCTTCGGTTATCTTCCATTACTACCCAAAGATTTTCCCTATCCCCTGGACCGACAAGGGAAGCCCATGTTTCTGCTGGCTCAGATTAATTTCAGAGAAGTGCCCAGGCTTGCGTTGTTTCCGGAAAGTGGTTACCTCCAGATTTATATTATGAGGGAAGATGATTTATATGGCATGGACATGGATGAACCCTTGAAACAGGTTGGGTTTAAAGTCCTGTTTTTTGAAGAAAGCCAATTGCAGGACCCCAGGACAGACTTTTCTTTTTTGGAGGGCCTGGACCTTAGTTACCTTCCTTTGGATAAACCACATGCCCTAACCTTTAAGGAAGACCAGTGTTATATAGGTTCTGAGGATCTCTGGTCTTACGATGACATTAGCTTTCTGGAAGAATTGAAGAAAAAACACGAGAAAAAGGGCTATGAGCCAGAAGCTGAAATTGCGGCGTGCTTTCCTCAAAATGGGCATAGGATAGGTGGATATGCTCATTTTACCCAAACCGACCCCAGACCAGAATTTCCCGAAGCCGCTGATTATATACTGCTTTTGCAGATTGATAGTGATATGGATATTATGTGGGGAGATGCAGGAATAGGCAATTTTTTCATACATCCGGATGCCCTGGTAAAGAAGGATTTCTCTAAGGTGATGTACAATTGGGACTGTAGTTAGGGTTATTTTTGCACCCATGAGGAATGCTCCCAGGAAACCCGGCACTGCCGCCCCGCGCTATAAAAGTGCTGCTCCCAGAACCAAACAAGAATTTGTCATTGGCAGGAAACCTTTGCTGGAAGCCCTACAGGCAGGAAAGGCAATTGATCGCATTTTCTTGCAAAAAGGCGCAAGCGGGGAAGGCATTGAAGAAATCCGCAAGCTGGCCCTGGAAGCCAAAGTTCCCGTCAATACGGTTCCCGTTGAAAAGCTCAACAGTTTTACCAAGGCAAATCACCAGGGCGTAGTCGGCATTGCCGCGCTCATATCTTATTCAGATATTCAGGACGTCATTGACCAGACCGTAGCAAAAGGGGGGACCCCTTTGTTCGTGATGCTGGATGGCGTGACCGATGTGCGTAATATTGGAGCCATAGCCCGAAGTGCCTTATGCTGTGGCGCCCAGGCCATGATCATTCCCGATAAAGGAGTAGGAGCCCTCAATGAAGAAGCTATGAAATCTTCTGCTGGTGCCCTGGAAAAAATCCACGTGTGCCGGGTACAAAGCCTGCTCAAAGCAGTAGATACACTTCACCTCAATGGAATCAGGGTATACACCGCAGAAATGAAGGCTTCCCATAAAGTCTACGAACTGGAATGGAGCCTTCCCTCCTGCGTCATCATGGGTAATGAAGAGCAGGGCGTTCAGCCTTTCCTGAACAAGGCTGCCGATGCACATTTCACCATTCCCATGGCGGGCACTTTTGATTCCTTTAACGTCTCCGTGGCTGCGGGGATCATTCTTTATGAAGCTTTGAAGAGCCGGTTGACCGCCAGATAAGACGGATGCGATCCGGGCAATTCGTCACCGGCTGACCCGGAGTCCCCGGGCAAAGAGTTTTTTCCCACACAATTGTGCTCCCCGATTTTTGATTTATCAAAATCATTTTGATATCTCAAAAATTGGATGGTACCATAGGGCGACGCCGGGGAGTTGACCCAAAAAATTTGAGCATTCCTTATCTTTGGCTATGCATACAGCAAATAGTACGGCCCCCTTCCTGAAAGACTCCAAAAAGGTGAAGCTGGTGGAATGTCCCAGAGATGCCATGCAAGGATGGAAGACCATCATCCCTACAAAGGATAAGATTGACTACCTCAACTTGCTGCTGAAGGTTGGTTTCGATACACTGGATTTTGGCAGTTTTGTATCATCCAAGGCCATTCCTCAGATGTCAGATACGGAAGCGGTATTGGAAGGACTGCAACATCCTATACATTACACTCGTTTACTAGCCATAGTGGCAAACGCCAGGGGAGCGGAGGAAGCATCTGCACATCCGGAGATTGGTTTCCTGGGATTCCCTTTTTCTGTTTCTGAAACTTTTCAGCAAATGAACACAGGGGCAGGCATCATGGAGTCCCTGCTCAGGCTTAAAGACATCTTTTTCATGTGCAAGCACAGGGATAAGCAAATGGTGCTGTATCTGTCCATGGCCTTCGGAAACCCTTATAAAGAAGCTTATTCTATAGACACCGTGGTACATTGGGCCCAGAAGATGGCCGCCTTAGGCGTGAATTGCATTTCGCTGGCGGATACCATTGGGTTGGCTACCCCCTCCCAGATATATAACCTTACCAAAACCCTGGTAGATTTATTACCCCTTACGGAAATAGGCGTACACCTGCACAGTCGTCCAGGGGAAGAAGATGAAAAAATTGCAGCGGTACTGGAAGCCGGATCCCGTCGTATAGACGGAGCCTTAGGTGGATTCGGAGGCTGCCCCATGGCCCAGGATGAACTGGTAGGCAACCTCAATACACGCTCTATCATCACTTACCTGGAGAAACATGGGTACGATACGGGTATTAATCACGAAGCCTTGGCTGAAGCAGAGGCTATGGCCGCAGAAATCTTCAAGTAGAGCCGGTGGCGGCAGCCCGCGCTTAAGACTGTTCGCCCATTTCCATCAGCTTTTCGAAAAGTTCCTCATATTCCTTATTGAGGACCTTCCACTGAGCCTCACATTCCTGGTAGGCCTGCTCTGCCAGAACGAACTTATTGCGATCTGCATAAACTTCGGGGGCACCCAGGTCAGCTTCTAACCGAGCTTTCTTTTCCGTGAGGTTGGCCAGGTCTTTTTCTACCTGTTCGAATCGACGTTGTTGCTTCTGAAGATCCTTATTGATGGGCTTGGCTGGCGTGGGCGCTGGTTTGCCGGCAGTTGAAGGCGCAGACGCGGGCTTTGATTGAGGCGCCGGCGCTGCTGCAACAGATTTCCCTTTGGACTCCATTGGTCTTCCATTGGGGCCCAGGGGCGCGGATCCTGCTTTAGCATCAGCGGAGGCTTTGGCCTCGGCAGCTGCACGGGCGGCCATCATGGCTTTCCACTCCATCCATTCCTCATAGGTGCCGACAAACTCTTTTACCTGGTGGTTCTCATCGATTTCCCAGATCTTATTGGCCGTCCTTTGTACGAAATAACGGTCGTGGCTTACCAACAGCAAGCTGCCCTGATACTTGTTGAGGGCTTCAATCAGCAAGTTCACCGAGTGCATATCCAGGTGGTTGGTCGGTTCATCCAACAACAGGAAGTTGGCTTTGCTCACGATGGTTTTGGCTAGGGCAACCCTGGCTTTTTCCCCTCCACTCAACACCTTAATCTTTTTTTCCACGTCGTCCCCGCTGAACAGGAAACAGCCCAGCAGACTGCGCAATTCCATTTCGGTTTTTTTGGAACCAGCATTGAGCATTTCTTCTAAGACCGTATCATTAATGTTCAAAGATTCAAGCTGGTGCTGGGCATAAAAGCTTTCCACCACGTTATGACCCCAAATGCGTTCACCTTCAAAAGGTTCGGTTCCAGCAATGATACGCAGCAGGGTAGATTTACCACGCCCGTTGGCGCCAATTAAGGCAACCTTATCGCCCCGGTTAAGCTCTATGCCTGTATTCTCAATGATGGTATTGGTCCCAAAACGCTTGGTAGCATTTTTGAGGGTAGCTATGATCTTACCAGGTTGGGTCTCCACGGAAAAATTGATCCTGAGGTCAGGCCTTTCAATTTCTACTTCCTCCAATCTATCCAATTTATCCAGCCGTTTCATGGCGCTTTGAGCAGCAGCGGCTTTGGAAGCCTTGGCCCGGAAGCGTTCCACAAAGCGCTCTTGTTGACGGATATAATCCTGCTGGTTTTCGTAAGCCTTCTGCTGGATCTCCATACGCTGGGCTTTTTCTTCCAGGTAATAGGAGTAGTTGCCAGAGTATATGTGTAATTGTTGCTGGTAAATCTCTACGATCTTAGTGACCATGCGATCCAGGAAGTAACGGTCGTGGGAGATGATCACCACCGAACCCTGGTAGTGTTGAAGGTATTTTTCCAACCATTCGATGGAAGGAAGGTCCAAATGGTTGGTCGGTTCGTCCAACAGGAGCAGATCGGGCTGTTGCAAGATCATCTTAGCCAACAATACCCGCATGCGCCAGCCTCCGGAAAAAGTACTGTAGGGACGCTTTAAGTCATCATTGCTAAAACCCAGACCCTGAAGGACTTCTTCGGTCTTATGGTGGATATTATACCCATCCAGGACGTCTATTTCATGGAGCTTTTCGGCATACTCCATCAGCATAGCCTCATCTTCTTTTTCCTCCAGGAGCTTACCCATATCCTCAATTTCCTTTTCCAGCTGAAGTACGCGCTCAAAAGCACCCATGGCCACCTTCAATACCGAATCACTGGTATCAAAACTAAGCAAGTCCTGATGCAGGTAACCAATGCTCGTGTTACGGCTACGAATAACTTCCCCTTTGGAAGGTGCATATTCGCCTACCAGCACTTTGAGGATGGTTGATTTGCCGGTTCCGTTATATCCGATCAGCCCTATGCGTTCATTGGGATGGATATGCCAGGTGGCATCTTTAACGATGGCCCTTGCACCGAATTCGAAAGTTAGGTTCTGTAAGCCTGCGAGCATTTTAAAAGTCCGTTTTTGCTTTTAGTCCGCAAAGGTACGCCCACTAAATCCATTATCTTTAGAAAAAATTGGTCCCTATGCGCTTGCAATACTACCTGATCGGTGCTGCCCTCCTTTTTTTGGCTTGTAACAACGCCGATAAGCAGGTTGCGCCCCCTGCACCTGCTGAGGACCAACCTGTTAAAACCGGTGCTTATAGCCAGGCTTTTGGTACTGCTTTGGATGGTGTCATAGTGGCTTATGGGGACATGATTAATGCCATAGGAAAAACAGACTCCGCCCAGACAAACCTTAAAGCTTCGGTTTTATTAACCCAAATAAATGGGCTGTCATTCAGCTATTTGCAAAAGGATACCCTTCAGTATAAAACGGTTCAGCAGCAACAAGCCAATACAGTTGGGGAACTTAAGGGGCTCATAGGAGATCAGACCGTTAAAGAAAAGTATAATGACCTGAACATGGTTTCCCAGGATCTCTTTGATCTTTTACGTACCGTTGGATATGCCCAGGCTAAAAGGATCTTCTTTACCCAATGCCCCAGCGCCCTGGGAGAGGACAATCCCGGCTATTGGATAGGACTGACGGCCGACTCCACCCAGGTTCAGAATCCGTATCAGGTTGGTAGTCATTGCGCTCAGATCATGGATTCTTTACCCGCTCATCCGTAAGCGCATCCGTTGGCACAAGGAGGGGTTGCACATCGGCTCAATTTGCCCTAGCTTTTCCTCATAAACTTTCAACTGACATGAGAAAAAGCAGTTATGCACTGGCCCTGATGCTTTCAGGTGCCACTATGTTCGTGGGCGAGGAACTTAAAGCCCAGGACCAACCCGATCCTTCCATTGTTTCCCAAATCAGGGACCAGGCCTTCAACC
>CAJCIQ010000083.1 GCA_903970475.1 Beijerinckiaceae bacterium | reverse complement strand
CAGGGCTCAGCCCCCAAAATGGCGTATTTGAGGTTAAACCGGCGGAGGTCTCCTCCCCTTTTGGTGATTTCTTCTCCTATGGTCAGGGCATAGGAAGGTGTACAGCAGAGGGCATCGCTTTGAAAGTCTTCCAGGAGTAATAATTGCCTTTCGGTGTTGCCACCAGAGACGGGTATAACGGTCATGCCTAACTTTTCTGCTCCATAATGCAATCCCAACCCACCCGTGAATAATCCATATCCATAGGCATTTTGAAGGGTCATTCCCGGTTTGCAACCAGCTGCAGCCAGGGAACGGGCTACTACTTCTGCAAAGATGTCCAGGTCCTTCAACGTATACCCCACCACGGTAGGTTTTCCGGTAGTACCACTGGAACAATGCAGTCTGGCTACCTGAGATACGGGCATGGTAAACAAACCAAAAGGGTAATGATCCCTCAGGGCTGATTTTTTAGTGAACGGAAGCCGGGGAAGGTCTGTGATTGAACGGATATCCTCAGGGCGTATTCCGGCCTCATCCCAGGCTTTCTGGTAATAGGGTACCCTGGCATACAAGGTTTGCAGCTGCTGCCTCAGGCGATCGTTTTGCCATTCCCTCAAGCGATCCAGGGGCATGGTTTCCACCGCATAGTTGAAATAGCCCATATCTTTGGGGTAATGTACAAAAAGTTACATTTAATTCTCCTATTCCTGGTATCCCTGAAGGTAAGTGCCCAACTTCCCGTCAAAGACTTTGTCCAGGCGCATGCCGTGTCCCTCCACACGGTTTCTCCCGATTCCACGGATTATGCCGATCTGATCCCCATTGGCCAGGCTATTGGAAATAGCCGCATTGTTATGTTGGGAGAACAGGATCATGGAGACGCCCCCACACTGGCAGCAAAGGCCAGGTTGGTTTCTTTCCTGCATGAAAGGCTGGGTTTTGACGTATTGGTATTTGAAAGTGATTTTTTTGCCCTTCAGGGAACCGATACCCTCAAAGACCAGGCACTGGCTTCCTGGCTCAAGGAAAATATATATAACATGTGGACAGGTTGCAGCGCCTGCGCTGTTCTTTTTAAGAACTATATCCCAGATGAAAGCACTGGGCCTGAACCCTTACAAGTAGCCGGCATTGATGACCAAATGGATTTTCCGGCTTCCGTCCGTTCATTACCAAAAGTATTGGATAGCCTGCTTCGCCGGGCTGGATTTGGCATGGTCAAGTATCCCAATTACAACACTTCCTTTTTGCCCTTGGTGGATTCTTTGACCAAACCCAAATGGTATATCAATGCCTCAGATACGGGATTGACGAAACTGGGAAAATACCTGGAAAGTATCCAATCCCAAGCATCCCGTTTCTGGGCCGAAAAAGACTTTGGTTACCTGCTCATCGAAAACCTCATTATGGAAACCAGGGTCTACCAGGCATTGAAGTCTAAGGACGGGGCCCAGGCGCTTAAACTGAGGAACGAGCAAATGGCAAAAAACTTGAAGTGGTTAGTCACTTATAAATATCCCTCTAAGAAAGTAATCGTTTGGGCCGCTAATAATTCAGTGTCCCGTTTCCCGCAAGGCCCCTATTTGCCGGAAGACAATAGAGTTGCCACTATGGGGAAATTATTTACCCAGGATACCAATTTGGATAAGCAAACGTATGTGTTGGGATTTACTTCCTTTGCCGGAGATGGTGGCCGCTTGGGGCTTAGGAAATACAGTATAGAGCCCCCATCAGCGGAAAGCTTTGAGAGCTGGATAAATCCTTCCATGGCCTACGCTTTCATTAATTTCAGGGATTTCAACGTCAAGCAGGAAAAAGTGCAACCGAAGTTTGAAATGCGTTACTGGTATTATAAATCCTTCAAGGACGTCTGGAATGAGATCTTCGATGGGATGTTTTTTGTGCGACAGACCCATGCTTGCACAAATTAAGCCCTGACGCAAGTCAGGGCTTAGATCATGAGCATCAGGCCTTAGTTCGTAGGTTAGCACTTAACAATTTTTAGCTGCTTATACTGCGAATATATTCAGACGGTGTGATCCCGGTAAATTTCTTAAATGCTGAAATAAAGGTGTTACGATTACTAAAGCCGCACATAGAGGCCAGGGCTTCCAATGTGACCAGTAGTGCAGATCCCTCCTTCATGAGTTCTTTGCAGGAATCTACCCGGTACTGATTGATAAAATCATTGAACCGGAGACCTTTTTTCTTGTTGATAAAGGCCGAAAGGAGATAAATGTGAATATTGGCATCCTTTGAAAGGTCGCGCAGGCTGTATCCTTTCTTGAGGTAGCTTTTTTTCACCAGCATCTCAAACTCAATTTTTTGGGAAATTTGAGAAACCAAATCAACGGTGGGGACTTCTTGCTCCAGGTTTTTTTCAACGGTGTTACTCATGCTCATCAATTTTTTGCATGTAATCCTAATGATGTATTTATGCACTGAGTCGTGCCGCTGCAATACAATTTATAGTGAGTTAAGGTTGTTCATATTACAGCGTATGAGTTGCAACGAATGCAAAGCTCGGTTAATCAACAATGGGGTTTATTCTTATCCATAGGCGACTTTGGTTTAATAAGTAATATATTCAATAATCTACGTAATTATTCAGGCAATGGTCGTGCCATGCATAGGGATAAGGTGAAGATAGAGTGGACCTGATTGAGAAGGCACGCAATGAAAGCGGATATCAGACAAAGATTACCAGTCGGTTATGTTGTTGGTTGGATACTGAATGTCAGCATTTACGCCTAACAATTGTACTACAATTTTCGTTATACTTATAATCATTCAAGATTTGGCTTGCCAAAAATCAAAAGAATTATGACCCATTTTTTCTACAGTTTTCATTGAACCTTTTGAGGTGCTCTTTAACAAATAATTTAGTGTACTATAGGGTAGTATAATTGTGCTAGTATTCAGCTTCAAGGGTCGGAGGGATTTTCTTTTACCTGGAGCCATGGGGGCTTTGGTAATGAATTGATGCACAAGATCCTAAATAATCCTGAATTTCCTCCATCCGTTTGAATTTATTTTGAACTTTTCCATCGTGTTTTTCCCGGGTATCATACTCACGGTAACGGACCCTGCTAGATGGATTTAGGACACCTAATCTATTTAATTAAAGCTAGCCACTGTCAATGGTTTAAGAAGATACGATTTTTTACCCTTTATCTACTCAAGTACCAGTTAAATGGATAAATTAACCAGTACACACGCGAAACAGGCATAAAACGTATATACTATACGGTTCAGTTGAACATATTCAGGTATATAAATTATATAAATACCTTATTTATAATAGGATACCACTTTAAAGCCAAACACGTTATAGGGTCACCTCCTTAACTTTTACCCGCCCATATGGAAACATACGTTGTTTTCACCCTTCTGATGAGGCGGCTGCATTTAATAGGGATACATTAGCCATATATGTATGGAGCAAAGCAGGGGTATCCCGCACGGTCACATGGTCTCGTGACCATCCTAGGGATGCGCCACTGCCGGCACAAACGAAGACATGAACATCCTTTCACTGCCGGGAGGCAATAACATCTCCTGGAGGGGCATGCTCGTGCAAAACCATGATGGCTCCCGTCCAACACCTGGTAGGTGTACTACCCTTCAATTAGCCCAATAACTTAGATTTCCTCCAATTCCAGGATTTTCTCTTTTTTAAGGGTGTCGTAGGCACTTCGTAATGCCATCAGGTTATTGGTATTCAATTTACCCATTACCCGCTTCTTATAGGTGCTGACGGTAGAGATCTGTAGGCAAAGAATGTCTCCGATATCCTTAATGCTGCGGCCACTCATGATGTATTTCAACACCTCTGTTTCCCTACTGGATAGCATATCCAATGGGTTTACCTGTTTCCGCTGTTTGGCACGGTTGTATTCTCCTACAAACATCTTGTAAGCCATGGTAGAGAAGGCTTTATTGCCCTCCGCCACCATTTTTAAAGCCTCCCGGATCTCTTTAGGGCCTGCATCCACGCGTATATAACCATCCGCACCTTGCTTTATGTAGTGAACCTCGTAGAAATTTTCTAATTGACGAGACAATACGATAATGCGTAGCGAAGGGTTGGTTGCGCGCAGTAAGCCGATCATCTGCTGACCATTGCCGCCCGGCAGGTCAGAATCAATGATGATGATTCCTGCTTCTTTTCGTTTGATGACCTTAAGTGCTTGTTCGAAGTTGTCTGCTTCCAGGATTTGTGCACCGTACCAGCGTTCGTGAACGTAAACGGACATTCCCAGTCTAGTAAGTACATGAGCATCCGCTAATAGAATAGTTTCCATAATCAAGATAATTGCATTTACTGTGATAAAATCTTGATCTTCCTCTGAATCTGGTCGGTTAACTCATGTAAGAAATGGAGAGCGTAGAATAGAATCTGACATCGAAAGTAATAAAATTCGGGAAAAAAGAAATTTTTATGTGCAGAATGCCCAACTTTTTGCCCAGAACAATCGATGCCGGCTTTTAGAAATTATCTAATTTTTTTCTCTTTTATTTGAATGGATCAATGTAAAAAAGCGCAAAAACTTTTCTATAAAATTTATTTGAAGAAAACATAGGTTGCTGAAAAGTTTTTGTCTAACTATGTACTCACGCTCGAAAACAATTATTTCTGTATTTAATTTCTTAGTCGCACGATTGGTGACCCAAATGTATCAACGTGAAATCGGACTCTGATTAATTTCTCCTTCGTCCAACTGGACGTTATCATTATTTGGCAACGCAGAAATCACTGAACCTTATCCTCAAGCTTATCAAGCTCAATGTGTATGAAAGTGCCCGTAATCACATAGGCATTTTTGACCCAGCAAAGAGTGTTGATTAAGCATCTTATATGTCGGGTACAACCGGCATATGAGAAGTATACTTGTTGTGAAACAAATTGAACATCTATTATAAGACATTCAGTTAAAGGCTCTTTTCGTTTTTTCCTTGGTTAGATTTTCTCCTGATGTGTCTACATATGGGAGAAATTGAATCTTTCCTCTCATCTGGTTTTTTATACTCTTATGGATTCATGCTAACCGTGTCTACGGCAGGCATCATCTCATAAGTAAGTAATTTAACTCGAAAATTTTTGGCCTCCTGTTTCTACAGGGGGCCTTTTTATTTGCCCATTTAACTTTAAATAAGTTCAAAATGAACGGAATGAACAGGTTGCATTTTCTGAACAGCTATTACCCCTTCATCCAGGAGTAAATTTAATCATCAGTTAGAGCCTTCCCTGTTTAAATCAGGTGTAAGAGATTGATAATGAACCGTCCCGTTGAATAATTAGTAGGCTGATCGCTATCAGGCTTTCTTATCCTATGCTCTGATTTGTTCCTGACCCCCAAAGGAGTTTACCCCCTTTTGTCTGCATGTCAACTACTGCGGATGCGAGCTTCACCTCCGGCCTTACCTTTTTCCCGTATTTTAGCACGAAATCAATTTAAGTTTGTTGAGGAAGGTCCCTGGCTGCATGCAGGTGCACCTGACTTCGATCATAAATGGATTGTTTTCGTTTCTGCAAAGTCGCTGGAGTGTCCCGTTTTGTTAGACACTTTAATTCCCCTTCTTATAGAATATAACTTACCCTTCCGGCTGATTAAGGATGAGGTATGCAATTATAGCCTGAATGCAGGTCATTTCGGGGTTGCTGAAGTAGGCAAGTTCTTGTCCATTTACCCCCGTACCGAGGTGGAAGCCCTGCTGTTAGGCAAACAACTGAGTTACCTTACCGAATCCTTTCATGGGCCCACGGTGCCGGATACCTTAAGGATAGGCAAAGCCGTCTATGCCGCCTTGAGTGAAGTAATGAAAAGGGAGGAGAATGGAAAAGTGACATTTAAACTTACCGTTCCTCCGGATAAAAAAGCTATCCCCTTTGCCATTGAAAGGAAATACAGGAGACCCGCTAAAAAACAGCGCGTCTGGGGATCTTATTATGTCCCCACGGCCCTGGTACGTCCTGCGCCCAAAGGGGACATTTACAAGGCAACCAGTTTAAAGGGCTTTTCCCTTGCTGACGTACTGCTCAAAGAAGGAAGGTCCTGGGCTTTGGAAGACTTTCAAAACCGGGATATCAAATCCCGCATGCGTTGGCAAATGCAGGTGATCAAAGACCTACAGGAAACCATCCCTACTCCAAGGGTCATTGATTGTTTTGATAAGGGAGAGGATTGTGTGATGGTCATGGATTATATAGAGGGCACATTTTTGCCCCAGCGCCTGGATGAATTAAGAGGAAAAACACTTTGGAAAAATATTCCAGATCCGACCAGGGTCATGATCCTGAGCTTTTATCTCCAGATCATCAACATCGTTCTCAAAGTTCACGATAACGGATATGTGCACAGGGACCTTCAGGATAATAACTTCATTATCTGCTCCCCTGGACGGGTATTCATTGTGGACTTTGAATTGTCTTACACCACCTGCAAAAGAGTGCCCATTCCACCCTTTCCGTTGGGCACTTTTGGTTATATATCCCCGGAACAGATCGGTGGCCTGGTCCCCAGCAGGGAAGCAGACATTTATTCCCTGGGGTCCTTATTGTTTTTTATGGTGACCATGACGCATCCCCAGGCCTTTCTGGGTCAGGCGGAGACAGAAAACGCCATGCGTACCCTGCACCGTCATATTGACTCCAGTGGGGAAATACTGGAAGAGCTGATCGTCCGTTGTATGGATGCCGATCCCAGTAAACGTCCCAGTTTAAAAGAGCTGTATCACCATGTTTACGAACATGCGTCTTACCTTCTGATGGAACCCATTGGCTCATTGGAAGAAAGCTTATCCTTGGCCTGATTTTTTTACCTTATAAATAAACAGTATCCAAGATGAAAACAAAAGATGTCCTTATTGAAGTCCTTATTTTTTTTCCAACCTTGCTTTTTATATACACCCCGTTTAGTAAGGTATTCCAGTGGGATCAATACCAGGATTCCATGATGGCTCAACCCCTTGCGGTTTGGTTTAAAACTGCCCTGATCTATATCTTGCCTGTACTGGAGTTGGGTGCTACGATGCTGATGGCCCGCTCTAAAACCAGGGTAATTGGCTTGTATGCGGCATCATCCTTGCTGCTGCTGTTTATAGGATACATCCTATTGATCAAACTTCATTTTTTCCGCAAGGTGCCTTGCACTTGCGCTGGTGTGTTCAGGCATATGACCTGGAATGAGCACCTGGCCTTGAACATAGTGATGTTGGGCATTATCGGTGCGATCTTTTATTTACGTAAGCATGAATTGCCCTTTCAAAGGGTGCTTCACGATGATGCTGATCCGATTTTAACGTCTTGAAAACCAAAACCAACTTTTCCCTCTCCTTCAGTTCATAGCTGTTTTTGTTTCCACTTCTTGCATAACGATTTGCGCCGTCTATATAGGTATAGGAGTATGGGGCTGTTCTGAGCAGGCAGCCCCCGCTACTCCGCTTAGGCGTGTGCTAGTGCGTCCCTGGAGAGGGCCATGGCTCTGATTTTTTAATCCTTAAATCTTATATTATGAAAAGAGCGAAATCTCTACTGACTGCTTTAGCAGCAATTATTGGCATTGGTGGTTCTATTGCGGCGACTAGGGTTACGACGTATGATTATACGTTGACGACAGGGTCAAAAGGATATGAATATAATCCGTACTATAATGCTCTTGATTGTGTTCCAGGTGCACAGTATTGCCTAATGACCTGTAGCATCCAATTTAGCGGTGCCGTCTCTGGTTCTACTATTATAGCTGAAGGAGGTCATGGTTATAACGCAGCAGGTTCGTATGGTTATTAAGTTTCCTTAGCTAGCGTTTTATGATCTATCATATCATCTAGGGTTTTGCGTGATACCAGATTGATCGATTTCGTATTGGGGGATAGGAAGTACATACCTGGGATCATTGGACGGTAAGGTATAGGTTTGCCCGTCCAGGTACCTAACCAAGGTAGTCACATTTTGTCCTTCTTTGTTGAAGCGTTTCAGATCAGACCATCGGAGCCCTCTCCAAACCAATTCTTTTTTTCTTTCTGCCCAGATGATACTAAGTGCTTGCTGGGTGGAGGTAGCCGTGTAAGGAACAAAGGTACCGGTCGCATATCGGGTAGCCAGCAGGGTGTTCAATGTTTGCAGGGATCCTGCAACATTGTTCACCCTG
>CAJCIQ010000082.1 GCA_903970475.1 Beijerinckiaceae bacterium | reverse complement strand
TTTATATCATCATTGAATGAACAAGACGCTCATGACACAGCTCACCGTTAATCGATCCCTGTACGCAGGCATATTGGCCGCCACTGTGCTGGCCGCTTCTGTACTGCTGAGCAGTTGCGGGGGTGACAAAAAAGATGATCCCAAGGAAGTAAAAGCTCCTGTAGTAGATACTACATTGACCTTTACACTTCAAAAAGGGAAACTTTCTTCCGATCTTAAAATACCTGGAGAACTGGATGCCTTCCAACAGGTGGATCTTTATGCCAAAGTCAGCAGCTTTGTTCAAAAGCTGTATGTGGACGTTGGTTCTGAAGTCCATCAAGGAGATTTGCTGGCTGTCATGGAGGCTCCTGAACTGAACTCGCAGCTGGAAGCGGCCAAGTCCCGGATAGAAAGCATGCAAGCCTTGTACCTGGCCTCTAAATCGAATTATGATAAAATGTACCAGACCTCTCTAACGCCTGGTACCATTGCTCAGAATGACCTGGACCAGGCAGAAGCGCGTAAGAACGCTGACATGGCAAACCTGGAGGCCGCTAAGTCAGCCTATAAAGAAGTCGAAGACACCAAGAATTACCTCACCATGAGGGCTCCCTTTTCGGGCGTGATCAGTGCCCGTAACGTGAACGCAGGCGCCTTTGTAGGGCCGGCCGGAACCGGCTCTGCCCAGCCCATGTTTGTACTACAGCAGCAAAACCTGTTGCGTTTGGAGATCTCGGTTCCGGAAACGTATACATCTTACGTGAACAACAACGATCATGTGACTTTTACGGTCAAAGCATTACCCGAAGAAAAATTTACCGCCCAGATTAAACGCCTGGCAGGGGCCATAGACAACCGCCTCCGTTCCCAGCACATAGAAATGGATGTGCACAATGACGATAAAAAGCTGTTGCCGGGAATGGTAGCGGAAGTGACGGTGCCCCTGCCTGGTCAGGATAGTACGTTGATTGTCCCCAAAACCGCATTGATTAATTCCATGCTGGGGCTGTTTGTCATCAAAGTAGACGGAGGGAAGGCCCAGTGGGTTAAAGTGAAAACCGGAAGGGATGCCAATAGCCACATCGAGGTGTATGGAGACCTGAAGGCGGGGGACGAATTGGTGTTGAGCGCCAATGAGGAGATTAGGGATGGAGCTAAACTGGCTGCGACGCTGCAGGTTCCGGCTGATGGCCCCGTCGCTGCCGCGAAGTAGCATGGCCGACGGCGGACGAACGCCCGCGAAATAGAATTTGTTTGGATTCTAAATTCACCGTAATATTAGATTTATAAAAAATATAAAACTAATGTTCTGTTCAAATTGCGGAGCCCAAATTGATGACAAAGCCGTTGTTTGTGTAAAATGCGGTGTTTTAACCGGAAACGTACCCGTATCCAAATTGCCCGAAGAATTAGTAAATCAAGAGGGCTATGACTGGCTTACCACCCTGCTGTTATGCTGGTTCCTGGGTTGGCTGGGCGTCCATAGCTTTTATACCAAAAAAACAACCATTGGCATCATTCAGCTAGTCACCCTGGGTGGTTGTGGAATATGGCAGTTGGTTGATTTAATCATGATCCTGGTTGGCAGTTTTAGAGATGGTTATGGAAGGCCCCTGGTACGTAAGAATTAAGATCGGTTGCCTGCTATTAATACCCTTCCTGGTCTGGAGCGTGGATTATCACGCTTCGGATCAGGATTTTTCTTTTTGCCTCTTTCACCTGCTGACGGGCCATCATTGTTATGGTTGCGGCCTTACGAGGGGAATGTCGGCGCTAATGCATGGGGACTTCAAAGCGGCCTACACTTTGAACCGCCTAAACGTCATCACCATACCGCTGATCGCTTATGTCTACACTCTTGAGTGCCTGAAATCGCTGAAGCTGGCGCGAACCCAGCGCACCCGCGTCGAATCGAGGGGACAATAAAAAACCCCTCTGGTGAGGGGCCTTCTAAGGCTGGGCGCCTTTTTTGCCAGTAAAGTGCTTGTCCTGCTTAAAACTCATCTCCGAGGGCAAAATCATTCTTCCTATACATCCATTGTCCAGAAGTAAAGTCGGGGAACTCCACGGTTTGGAATCCTGCTTCAATCGAAGCTTCACTTAAAGGCGTGATGGCGCTCCAGGTGGCCGCATCATAGACATTCATGGGGGTATTGGTCCCCCGCTTAATGGCTTCCACAAAACCATGCAACACAAAGAAATCCATACCACCATGACCAGCACCTTCTGTCTCTTTACTCCAGCGTTGCCATAGGGGGTGATCATATTTTTTGAGCCATTGATCGGCGCTATCCCACTCGTCGTCTTTACTCACGCCTTCCACATAAATACTGTTGGCTACGTCCATCCATAATCCGTTTGTTCCTTGCACCCGGAATCCCAATGAATAGGGCCGGGGATTATTGGTATCGTGCTGGAGCAAAATGGTTTCTCCATTGGTGCAGTGTATCTGGGTGGTAACGATGTCTCCCAATTTGAAGCGGACTTTGGCATTGGGATGGCTTTCGCCTCCTTCTTTGACGATATAGTTGTGCAGACCCCTGGTCTTGGTAGAAAAAGAAGACAATGACATAAACCTGTTTCCCCTGTTGATGTCAACCATCATGGCCACTGGACCTACGCCATGGGTAGGGTAGAGGTCACCGTTACGATGCAGGGAATGGTTAGTCCTCCAGTGCGCTTCAGAGAATGCTTTATCTCCAAATTCGGCGCCAGGCACGGTGCCGTTGTCGGGGCTTGCTCCTCCGTTGAATTTCACACCACGCAAATCGTGCTGGTAACCGCCTTGCAGATGCAGGATCTCTCCGAACATACCCTGGCGAACCATATTGAGCACCGCCAGCACATCCCTGCGGTAACATACGTTTTCCAGCATCATGACATGTGCCTTATTGGCCTCTGCCGCTTTTACCACATCCCAGTGATCCTGTAGCGTAATGCCCAGGATTACTTCGGTCGCTACATATTTAATACCTGCACTCAGTGCCTCCAGGATCATGGGCGCATGCCATTCCCAAGGCGTAGCAATGATGACGCCATCCAGGTCCTTGGTGGCAAGCAGATCACGGTAGGCATAATTGCTTCCGGTAAATACCTTGGGCATAGGTTTGCCCGATTTATCAATGATATTTTTGGCTCTGGCCAACATGCGATCGTCTACATCGCAGATTGCGGCTATTTCTACGTCGGCACGCCGCAGGGCTAAGGCTAAATGGCCTTCACCACGAAATCCAGTTCCAATAATACCCAGCCTTACCTTACTTTTGGCAGGCAAAGCAGCAAATAAGTTGGAGGGTGTGGTCATGAGCAGTCCGGCAGAAGCCACGGATACGTTTTTGACGAAGTCTCTTCTTGTGGTTGGCATGCGCGCAATATCCGAATCTTTCCCATAGAAAGTGCCGACAATCGATTGCGCAATTTTTCACCCTGGAGTTCCTAATTTTGCTGGAATATGTCCGCTACTGTATTGATTATCGACGACGAAGAAAAGCTCAGGCAATTACTGGCCCGTATCCTGCAACTGGAAGGGTATAACCTGCTCCAGGCCGGTAGTCTTCGACAAGGTTTGCTCCAATTGCAGCAACAAGAAGTAGACGTCGTTATCTGCGACGTCAAGTTACCGGACGCTAACGGAATAGAGGCTGTCTGCCAGATCCGGGAAAAAGCCCCCCAAACAGAAATCATTCTCCTAACGGCTTACGGCAATATCTCCGATGGGGTACAAGCCATTAAGAACGGGGCCTTTGATTATATCACCAAAGGAGACGATAACGATAAAATTATACCCCTGGTGGCCAGGGCCCTGGAGCGGGTTCACCTGCAAAGGAGGATAAGCCAACTGGAAGCAAGGGTAGGAAAGCGCTATGCTTTTGAAAGCATCATCGGTAAATCCGCGTCCTTGAAATTGGCCATTTCCCTGGCCCAGAAGGTAGCCGCAACCGATACCACCGTTTTGCTTACCGGGGAAACAGGAACGGGAAAGGAAGTGTTTGCCCAGGCCATCCACGAAGGCAGCAACCGGGCTAAAAGGGCTTTTGTTGCCATCAACTGTAGTGCCTTTACCAAAGAATTACTGGAAAGTGAAATCTTTGGTCATAAAGCTGGTGCTTTTACCGGAGCCAATAAGGATAAAAAAGGTTTGATAGAGGAAGCTACGGGAGGCACCTTGTTCCTGGATGAAATAGGGGAAATGCCCGTGGAGTTACAGGCAAAATTGCTGAGGGTACTGGAGAGTAAGGAGTTCATAAAGGTGGGTGATACCAAAACCATCAAGGTAGACGTACGCATTATTGCGGCCACCAACAGGGATCTGGCCGAAGAGGTCCGTAATGGTCACTTCAGGGAAGATTTGCTGTACCGCCTCAATGTGTTCACGATTGAATTGCCTTCTCTGCGTCAGCGTAAGGACGATATTCCCGCTTTGGTGGATTTCTACCTGCATCTGTTCGCAGATAAGGTGGGAAAGAAAAACATGACCATACATCCGAGCGTCCTGGGATTATTGCAAACCCATGAATGGAAGGGAAATATCCGCGAGCTCAAAAACGTATTGGAAAGAGCCGTCATCCTATCGGATAACGAGTTGCTGCCGGAACATTTACCCTTAGATGTACAAATGGCTTCTCCCCATAGTACGCCTCATGTGTTGAGTGCTTTTGACCTCGCCAGCGTAGAAAAGCTGCACATTCAGCGGGTGCTCAACCATACCAAATGGAATAAGGCGGAAGCCGCCCGTTTGCTCAACATCGGATTGACGACCCTTTACCGCAAAATCGATGAGTATAAACTGGTAGAGGCTAAGTAAGAAGCCCCGGAAAAGGGGCTCTTTTTATGCGTGTTTGCGTTCTATGTCTTTTCGGGAGGCGTCCCAATGCTCCTTTGCCTTAGTCTGGGCTTTACTTCCCCTGTCGTAATCCCAAAAACGGGCCTCACTCGATGAACAATGGTAGGTGGTTTCGTGGCAACCGAAATCCGTAGAGTACATTTTCGATCCGCAAATCTGACAAGTGATACGATCTTCCATATATCTCAGTTTTCCGCCGCAAATTTACGCCATTTTCCGGGGCTGATAAAATGATCAGGAAGATTTTAACGACTCATTAATACGCCACTTTTATACCCTCCTTGATTTCATCGTTTGCATTGGAAATCACGCTGTCGCCAGGGGTCAGGCTGCCATACACTTCTGTGCTGGTGGGGGACTGATTCCCTGTTGAAACATCGATTTTTTGGGTTTGACCATCCCGGATGGCTATCACGTACTTCCTTTCCGTAGAGGTAACCACGGCCGACCGGGGCACAACCAGGGCGTGGGGATCACCCTTGGATTGATAGACCACGTTGGCATACATCCCCGGAGCCAGTTTTTCATCAGGATTATATACATCCAGTTCCACCATTTCAGACCGGTATTCCCGGTTGATGTTCTCTGAGGTACGTGCTATTTTGCCGGTGAACATTTTTCCTGGGAAGGCCGAAAGGTAAAACGCCAGACTGTCGTTGTTTTTTAAGGAAGCCGCTACGTTTTCAGGAATATCCACCTGAAGACGGAGGTGGCTGATTTGTTTGAGTTCCAGCATGGGGACCGCCGACTTATCCTCGGCACTTACCAGGGCTCCGGGGTGCACATTGCGGCTGGTAATCACCCCGTCAAAAGGGGCATATACCTTCAAGTAGGAACGCATGGTTTGCTGCATGGCCCAGTTTGCTTTTTCGGCATTGCTCAAGGAAGAGTCTGCCAGCATTTTGGCTTTGGCCGCCGCTAGTTGCAGGGGAGAAACAGCACCCGGTGTTTCTGCGGCTTCCTTTAAGCGCTCATACTCTTCTTTTGAAATCGTATAATCCGCTTTGGAGCGCGCATAGCGTTCCTGGGCCTGCATACTGGCCTGGTCCAGTTCCGGAGCCGTCAGTACCATCAGGAGCTTGCCTTTTTTTACGTGTGAACCTATGTCTACCAACATTCGTTGTACATAACCGTTGACTTTGGGAAAAAGGCTGACTTGCAGGTAGGCGGCTAGTTGTGCAGGAAGGGTGAAACTTTCATGGACGCCACCTTGGGTAACCTTTACCAGTTGGAAGTGTGGAGCCGCGGCGGTCGCAGGAGTCACAACAGCAGGAGCAGGTTCGTGGCCACCACAGGCCGATATAAAAAGGACGGAAATATATATGATGCGCTTCATTTGTGTTCTTTTTAATGTTGAGTTGATGGTAATTGTTGGGCAGCCTCTTCTTCGGGATGATCCTCCGGAAGCAGGGATACGGGTACATAGGAACTGCGCTGGCGCATCCATCCATATACTAAGGGAAGGATGAGTAGCGCGGCACAGGTAGACATGGCCAGGCCCCCAATAACGGCCCTGCCTAAGGGGGCTGACTGATCTCCCGCTTCTCCCAAACCGCTGGCCATGGGAATCATGCCCACGATCATGGCTATGGACGTCATGATGATGGGCCTCATGCGGATGGAGGCGGCCACGATGGCCGCTTTAAATGGATCTTTATACTCGTTTCGCAAGTGTTCTGCATTGGTGACGACGAGCAGGGCATTGGATACAGAAACACCTACCGACATGATCATGCCCATATAGGACTGTAGGTTCAAGGTGGAACCGGTGATCAGTAGTAACAACATCGAGCCCAGGAGCACCGCCGGTACCGTGGATAATACGACGATGGCTACCCCAAAGGATTGGAAGTTTGCACTCAGCATCAGCAGGATGACCACGATAGCGACCAGCAGTCCGGATTGAAGGGTATCCAGGGTTTCTGTAAGCAGGGAACTCATGCCCATCACCCTGGCTACCAGTCCTTGAGGTGGTGCGCCTAATCCATCCACTGCTTTTTGAACGGCTGTAGTCGCCGTACCCAGGTCTTTTTTATAGACGTTGGCGCTTACCGTTACAAATCGTCTGGGGCCACTCCGGTCAAATTCTGCGGGTAGGGTATCAATGGTAATATTTGCCACATCGGATAGTACCGGCCTCATTTGTCCGGACACCAGGGAAGCAGAGGATAGATCCTGAACGGAGGTCATCATGTATTCCGGCACCTGCACCTGGGTTTGATAGGTGTATTGGGTCTTATCATCCAGCCATAGGTTCTTGTCTGTAAAACGGCTGGAACTGGTAACATCTGTGATGCTTTTGGATACCTCATTAATGTTGAGTCCCATCAATGCCAGCCGGTTCCTGTCTACGTTGATATTGACAACCGGATACTTGAGTGGCTGGGCAATCTGCACATCCCGCAAATAGGGAATACCTTTAAGGGCTGTCAACAGTCGGCCTGCATAGGCGGCTATATCGTCCATGTTTTTTCCTGCTACCCTAACCTCAATTGGTGTAGTAGCCCCCTGTGACATGATTTTCTCCGTCAATTCTATGGGTTCATAAGAGAGTTTCAGGTCTGGGTAAACCGCAAGTATGTTATGCCTTAATTGCTCTTTAAGGTCATCCATATTCACCTTATAATCTTCGTCCAGGTTTACTTGTATCACCGCTTCATGGGTACCGCTGTTGAAGATATAGAGATTCGAAGAACCGAAGCTGGAAGGTACCAGGCCTACATAGGCAGAGCTGATCTCAACTTTATGATGCGTGGTGGAGTCAATGATGGCTAGTACCCCTCTGGTCGTGTGTTCGGTGACCTCCAGCCTTGTGCCGTCCGGTTCCCGTATACGTAATTGCAACTGACCTACGTTGTTTTTAGGGAGCAGGTCTTTGCCAATCACCGCAAAGCAGATGCCTGCTCCGAACAGGGCCACACTCAGGTAAACGATCACCAGCCCTTTACGCCGGGGCATCCATCGCTCCAGGTGGCGCACAAGGCGTTGTTTGAGGCGTTGGAAGAAGCTGTCCTCCTGCTTATGCAAGAGCTGCTCTTCGGTATACTCCATATTCAGCACTGGCTGCACGGGGTCCAGGACCTCGCCTGCATGGGGCATGGAGGGTTTATGATGCTGCGTGAACTTGTCGGTTTTCAGCAGCCAATTGGAGATAACCGGAACCAGGGTCTGAGCCGACGTATAGGATACGATCATGGCAAAGCCTATGGCCAGGGAAAGGGGAAAGAACATAGCTTTGGGCACACCTGTCATGACGAAGGAGGGGGCAAACACGGCCAGGATACAAAGCAGGATGAGTAATTTCGGGAAAGAGATCTCATTACAGGCGTCTAGTATCGCCCGCTTTTTGGTCTTGCCCATCTCCAGGTGCTGGTGTATGTTTTCAATGGTAACGGTGGCCTCATCCACCAAAATTCCAATGGCCAGCGCCAGACCGCTCAGGGTCATGATGTTGATGGTTTGACCGGCCAGGTTCAGGAAGAAAACAGCCCCCATTACGGCCACGGGTATGGTGATGACCACCACCAGGGAGCTTCTCCAGTCTTTGAGGAACAACAGTACGGTTAAGGCCGTCAGTACCGCACCGATGATGCCTTCCGAGAGCAAACTTTTAGCGGCGTTGATGACGAATACAGATTGGTCAAACTCATATTTGACATCAACGTCCGCGGGCAGCAGGCTTTTCATCTCTGGAATCTTAGCCCTCAGATCACTGACAACGCTCATAGTGGAAGCATCCGGTGTTTTTACCACCGGAATATAGACTGAGCGCTTTCCATTCACCAGGGCATAGTCCACCGTGATGTCAGTCCCATCCTGTACCCTGGCTACGTCTTTGATATAGACAATCGTGGTGTCGTTGCTTTTGATGGGTATGTCTTCAAAGTGTTGAATCAGGTCCTCCAGGGAGTTCACCGACGTGATGTACATAGTCGAGTCCACCCTCAGGTTTCCCGAAGGAGTAGTGGCATTGTTTCGGGTAATGGCCGCCACCACTTCGTCGGCGCTCATGTTATAAGCCCGGAGTTTGGCAGGATCAACGTTGATCACTACCGTACGGGCATTTGACCCGAATGGGGGAGGAGCCGTCAAACCGGGAATGGTAGAAAACAAGGGCCGGATACGGGTAAGGGCCAGGTCAAAGATTTCGGCTAAACTCCGGGTAGGGCTGCTGAATACGAGCTCCCCCACGGGCAAAGAAGAGGCGTCGAAACGAACGACCTGTGGAGGAAGAGCACCTGGTGGGAAGAAGGCTTGACTTCGGGCCACTTGCAGGGCTATTTGAGCCGAGGCTTCGGCCATGTCCGTATTGTCGTAAAACGTAATCCTGATGAGGGTCAGGCCCTGTATGTTTTTGCTTTCAATGTTTTTTACCCCATTCACATAGAGGAATTGGTCCCCCATACGGGTGGCAAAAAAACCCTCCATCTGGCGGGCAGACATGCCTCCATACTGTTCGATGACGTAGATCACCGGTAGGTTCAGTTTGGGGAAAATATCGATGGGAATTGTCCTTACAGCCATGACCGCAAAAAGGAGAAGGCCTATGAACAAAACCAGCACCGTAATGGGTCGTTTTAACGCGGCGCGTATCATGGATAATGATTATTTAATGCGTGAAATGAATTGATCCAGATTGCCCGTGGCCGTAGCTTTATCCAAACTGGCCAAGAACCAGGTGTTCAAGGTTTCGACGTAGGAGATCTGGGCTGAATACAGCACATATGAGGCTTCGGTCAGGTCTACCAGGTTGATCAGGCCCGCCTTATATTGGGCTACCTTCTGATTATAGGCATCGGTGGCCGATTGCATTTGTACAGGAATTTCTTTTAAGTTGCTTACCGCTTCCTTAATGGCTTCCATGGCTTGGGCCTCATCGGAACGCAGATTCAATTCCTGTTGCTGACGATCCAGATCGGCCGCTTGGGTTTCATACCTGGCCTGGTTGAGTTTATCTTTTCTATGAATCCCATCAAAGAGGTTATAGGAGAACGTAAGGCCTACCATGTAATTGAAGCGTTGGTAGCCCAGACCCGTATTAAGGTCTTTATACTTATCTGTATAATCGATGGAAGACCCCCTTCCCCAGGCTCCTCCAACGAGGTAGAGCTTAGGCAGGTAAGTCTTCTTAACGAGGGTTTCATTGGAGAGATAATATTGCTTTTGCTGACGGTAGTAATTCAATAAAGGGTTTTGTATGGAATCAAAACCATTGGCCAGCAGGTTGGCATCTGGCGGGGTGTATTGCCTACCAGTAGTATCCAGGTGTATCTGGTCCGGGGGAATACCGGTCAGGTAGGATAGTTGTTGAACCAATTGCCCAAGCTCTCCGAGCACCTTATTGTAGGCAATCTTTGCCTTGGATATCTCTGCTTTGGCAAAAGATGAATCTACCCCAGGTCGAATGCCACTGTAGGTGAGGGCATGGATCACCGTATCAATGGTCAGATACCGCTGCACGTTTTGGGCCTCAACACCTAACTGATACTGATCCTTAAGCAATTGGAAATATAACCTGCCCACCTGGGCCTTGACGATATACGTCTGCCTGTCCAGGTCTGCCTGGCGTACCTCCATGACAGCTTCTGCATTGCCGATGGTGGCTTTACGCAATCCAAAATTTTCCAACGCATATTGACTATAGAGTATCCCTATATTCCCCGTGGCGGCCTGGTAATTATTGGCCCCACTGATCCCGCTACTTACGGATGGAATAATCCCAAAAGACTCATATGAGCCAGGCAGGGAATTGGCGGAGGCCACATTGATCGCGTCCAGGGCATCCAGGGAGGGTAAAAAATTGTGCTTTGCATCTTGTACGCCGGCCTTGGCGCTATTCACCAGGGCCTGCCGTTGCATGAGTAAGGGAAGATGGTGGGTAGCCGCGTCCGCCAGTGCAGGTAAACTGAGATCGGTCATTTGGCCGGAATTGTTCGTCTGGGCCCATAACGCATGGGCTTGCATCACGAGTATGCCTATGATCATCGTGACCAGCGCTGACTTTTTGGAAAAATCAACCATAAAATATTATTTTCTATAAACAAGAGAGAAAGAAAACAACGGTTTACCAAGAGCACACAGCTGAACGGTGGGGACCCCTGGTAACTTAGATCTTATGATTTCAACGCTGGAGGACCCCTGAGAAAGGCTGGGTTATGAACGCTGGAAACCCGGTTGTCGTTGCGATAAAAATACTGGTGAGCAACAAGGAAGGAAACAGGACTGATTTGTCCTGGGTGTAAGGGTAGATAGGGTAGGTTACTTTGCTCGTACCGCTTATTGAGGTAGGAGAAAGCACCTGATCTGAGAGAAGAATGTACGATCTTGCTGGTGTGCGCTGACAGCGTTTGTGAAGTTTGAGCTGCCTTGGCCTGAGCCCAGCTCAGGGATTCCACGTCCGCTGGCCCAGCGGTGTACCGGAAACAAGTTTGAACGCTGAAAAAAAGGAGATAGGCTATGGATAATAGTACCTTTCCCACCAGTTGCCTGGATGGCTCTTTAGGAGAATTGCTATGGTGAAAAAGGGGCAAAATAGCCGTTTGTTAGGGCAAAAGTAATCTGAAAAGACTTAATATAAAGCCAATAGGGCTAATTAAAAAGGGCATCTCTTATTGTGAAGAGACGCCCTTTAAAAAATTTGTGAGGGGTTAAGCCGCCATTTCCAGGATATCCTCCATGCGTATGCCCAAGTGGCTTTCATCATACACGCACTTGCCGTTTTTGATCACCAGTACCTGTGGCGATGCATGGGAAACGCCAAAGCGGTCGGCCACCAGGTTGGATAAACTACGGTAGGCAATCAGATCCAAGTAGTAGAAGGGTATGGATCCGCTTTCCCGGGCCGTGTCCAGCCGGTTTTTTGCCGCGCTACTGATGCTACAGCGCGTGCTGTGTTTGAAAATTACCTGGGGGGTTGTCCAGGACTGCTCCACCAGGGTATCCAACTGAGCGGGGTCTGAAAGAGTAATCCAATTCATAAGTGTGAAAAGATTTAGCCTACAAAGGTAGCACCTTTCACTTGAATGGATGGCTTCAGACTAGTAGCCAATGGAGTACCTCGTAGAAGCACAGCCATTGTTTCTCCTCATGGAAGAGGCTGTTCCGCAGGAACTCATAGCTACAGCGATCAGGGAGACGAGGACAGCGACAAATAATACATTCTTTTTCATTGCTCAGGGCATTTTGTGGGTTTACACTTGTAAATCAGAATAAAAGCACAGGATAACGGGTGTTCCGGGAACACGGTGAGCAATTCGAAAGGAGTTTGGATGGAGTCGGATTCCGTAAGTGGATTAGGACACAATGATAATACCTAAGTTCCACTTATACAAGGCTTACTGGGTGAACGCCGGTATTTTTTCAGTAACCGTCGCGCTGGAGCCAGTATGTGAATAGATACGGAAAAAAATATATGTCGGACTTAGGGTAGGGAGACTGAATGGGATGAACAGCGCAGGCTTAAAAGTATTAAATGTTTAATAATGAGAATGATATGTTTGATTTGAGGGGCAGCCCATGTGATTATTGGCGCCACAGGCAGTAATTGTGGTTGCCAATGCCAACATCAGCAGAGCCAGGAGTCGAATAGTCATGGTATTAAATTAGTGGTTATTTTGTGCGAAGTTAGCCAACCTGTAATACGTATGAATGTTCATTTTATTGCCATTGGAGGAAGTGTAATGCATCAGTTGGCCATCGCCTTGAAAACCAAGGGATATAAGGTCACCGGAAGTGATGATGAAATTTTTGAACCTGCATTAGGCGCATTGGCGTCCGCTCAGATTTTGCCGGAAGTAATGGGCTGGTTCCCAGAGAAGATTTCCAGGTCATTAGATGCGGTCATTTTGGGTATGCATGCCAAGGATGACAATCCAGAACTACGCAAAGCCACGGAATTAGGTCTTAAGATCTATTCCTTTCCTGAATACATCTACCAGGAAAGTAAGGACAAAACAAGGGTTGTGGTTGGTGGTAGCCACGGAAAGACGACGACCACCTCTATGATCATGAATATCCTTCAAACGGCCGGAAAGGATTTTGATTATATGGTAGGGGCACGGCTGGAAGGATTCAGCCAGTCTGTCCGGATCACACATGCCCCGGTCATCGTCTGTGAAGGAGATGAATATCCCGCTTCCGCGCTGGAGAAAAGACCCAAATTCCATTTTCTTTTTCCCCATATAGCCATACTCACCGGCATAGCCTGGGACCATATTAATGTCTTCCCCACTTGGGAAGGATACCTGGATCAGTTCCGGATATTCCTGGATAAAATAGAACCCGGGGGTCTGCTTATCTATAACGAATCGGATACCGTTTTGAAGACCCTGGTGGAGGCCCATCCAGGCACTTTCAGACGCCAGCCCTACGGATTGCCTACCCATAAAGTGGTGGATGGGAAGACTTCTTTGACCCTGGAAGGGCAAACCGCAGTCCTCAAGGTTTTTGGGGACCATAACCTCCTCAATGCGCATGCGGCTTATTATGCCTGTAAGGAACTTGGGCTTACAGCCTCTGCCATCCTGGACGGTTTGGCAGGTTTCAAGGGTGCGTCCAAACGGTTGGAATTGTTATATGAAGGGCTGGATGCTGCTGCCTATCGCGACTTTGCGCATGCCCCTTCCAAAGTAAGCGCCACCATCAAAGCGGTTAAGGAACAGTTCCCTTCAAGGCGTTTGGTCGCTGTATTGGAATTGCATACCTACAGCAGTTTACAGGCTGCTTTCTTGCCCCAATATGAAGGCTCCCTGGATCCGGCCGATGAGGCTGCCGTATTTTACAGTAAGCACGCCTTAGCACTGAAACGCCTGCCCATGCTGGATCCTTTGGTGGTGGCTCAGGCTTTTGGACATCCGGACCTTAAGGTATTTACCCAGGCTGCCGACTTGGACAATTGGCTCAAAACCAAGGATTATACGGATACAAACCTGCTCCTGATGAGCTCAGGCACGTTTGATGGGTTAAATTTGTCTACTTTTGCCCCCCGGTTTCAATTGCCGAATGCATGAACTTACAATTAACTCGCCCCCTCGTTTTTATTGATCTGGAGACAACAGGCACCAATCTTTCTTCCGATCGCATTGTGGAGATAGCTATCATCAAAGTCAATCCAGATGGTACCAGACAGGTGAAGCGCAAATTGATCAATCCCCAGATGCCTATTCCCAAGGCTTCTTCGGATATCCACGGGATCAGTGATGAAATGGTTAAAGACGCGCCCTCTTTCAAACAAGTGGCCAACGAGATCAAGCAGTTCATAGAACACAGCGACCTGGCAGGTTATAACTCCAATCGCTTTGACATCCCTTTGCTGATGGAAGAGTTCCTGAGGGCGGGATTAGAATTCGATATGCAGCAATGCAAACTGGTGGATGTGCAGAAGGTGTTTCATATGATGGAGCAACGCACCCTGGGCGCCGCCTTTAAATTTTACTGTAACAAGACCCTGGAGGACGCTCATAGTGCCGAAGTGGATGCGACGGCCACCCTGGAGGTATTTGTTGCCCAACTGGAACGCTATCCCCAATTGGGTAATACGGTAGAATCCGTCTTGAAGCATATTGGTGAAGATCGATTCGTGGATTTTGCCAGAAGGATGGTTTTTGAAAACGGCGTAGAAGTTTTCAATTTCGGAAAACATAAGGGCCGACCCGTAGCAGACGTGTTAAAATCTGAACCCCAATATTATGATTGGATGATGAAGGGAGACTTCCCTTTGCACACCAAACAAAAACTGACTGAGATACTTAAGCGTACATTGTTAAAGAAAGGCTAAGGCATACCTCAGTATCTTCAGGTTAAATATGTGAAAAACATAGGTTGTGACCCACTACAAATTTGTATATTCGCAAATTAGCATTAAGGAAAAGCTGTGGAAAAATTAGTCATTATACCCACTTACAACGAACGTGAAAATATTTCGGCCATCATCAAGGCCGTCATGGATCTGGAGCAGCAATTTCACGTCCTGATCATCGACGACTCTTCCCCCGACGGCACGGCAGATATCGTAAAAGAGCTTCAACTGCAATACCCAGGTCAACTTTTCATGGAACAGCGAAAAGGCAAATTAGGACTGGGTACCGCTTATATCTATGGGTTTCGTTGGGCATTGGCTAAGGGTTATCATTTCATCTTCGAAATGGATGCCGACTTTTCCCATAATCCCGGTGACCTTCCCCGCCTGTATGAAGCCTGCAAATCCGGCAAAGGAGATCTGGCTGTTGGTTCCCGTTATGTGAAAGGGGGACAGATTGAAAACTGGCCCTTCGACCGTTTATTTTTATCCAGAGGGGCTTCCATCTATACCCGTATGGTGACCTGGATGCCTGTCAATGATTCTACCGCTGGTTTTGTTTGCTATAAAAGGGAAGTGTTGGAAACCATCAATTTTGATCAGATCAACTTCGTTGGATACGCTTTCCAGATTGAAATGAAATTTGCAGCCTGGAAATTAGGCTTCAAAATAGTAGAAGTGCCCATCACTTTCATAGACCGTCGTTTTGGAACGTCCAAGATGAACCGGAACATTGTCAAAGAAGGCATCCTTGGGGTGTTGAAAATTCAATGGCAGAGTTTGTTTAAAAACTATAGGCTAAGGGTAAAGAATACGCCGGAAACGATTCACTCCTTTTCCGCTGCCCCTGCCCCTACTGCGGCCAGCAGATAATCCCGCATGAAAAAAGCGTTGATCCAACTGCATATCGCGGTGTTCCTTTGGGGATTCACGGCGGTGCTGGGTCGACTCATTACCCTTAACGAAGGCATGCTTGTCTGGTGGCGTATGACCCTCACGGTTACAACCCTCTGGGTTTTGCTCGGTCTTCGGGGGCGTATCGAACGCATCCCGCTTTCTTCTGTTCTTCCCATGTTTGGAGCTGGTAGCCTGGTGGTCCTGCATTGGGTTTTGTTTTATGGTAGCATTAAATACGCCAATGCGTCCATTGCGCTGGTATGTCTTTCCTCTGCCGGGTTGTTTACCTCTATTCTTGAGCCTTGGTTGTTAAGGCGTCCCTGGCAAATACAGGAAGTGTTGCTAGGGCTGATCTGCATAGCCGGCATTTATTGCATCTTTCACTTTGATCCCCATTATAAAACCGGAATCATCCTGGGCATTCTTTCAGCCTTGATGAGCTGTTTGTTTACCATTGCCAATAAGCGCCTGTTATATGGTCACTCACCCTATAGCGTGACCCTGTTCGAATTGAGTGGGGGATGGGTTTTCTGGACCCTGGCCATTCCTTTTTACCTGCATTATTTTCCGGTTCCTTCCTTCTTTCCAGGTTGGTCAGACCTGGGCTGGTTATTGATCCTGAGCTGGCTTTGTACGGTATTGGCTTATACCTTATCCCTGCATGCCCTAAAGGAAATTACGCCCTTTACCCTTACCCTGACCTACAACCTGGAGCCGGTTTATGGCATTATCCTCGCCTTTGTGGTATTTCATGAGAACCGTTACCTGGGGTCAGGTTTTTACCTGGGATTTGGGTTGATCATCCTGAGCGTATGCCTTCAGATGTGGAAATTGATCCGGCGTCCGGCGCCTACGGCCCCGTCGCCCGCTCTCGGTGATTCCGTGTAGTCTGTTCCGGATGGGTGGCCTCCTCCGTATAAAAACGTAGCGTGATCTAAGTGCTGCCCAAGGCCTACTTGGAAATTTCAGTTGATATTATTGGTTAAGTATTTCTCCTGCAAGCCTTGTTAGGATGGCATATTGACTTGATCATTTATTTTAATTCCACGGATTTGATGGCTACTATTTTTAATAGTCGGTTGAGCTAAATGCTGAAGTGATTCAGTATATTTAGTATCCCGCCGCACTACGGGACGTTTTTATTTTATATCCATATTCTTAACCAAACTTTTGGCTACATTTTCAATGTAAAATGTGGCGATCAGGATGAAGAAAGTAGAAATTTCCAAAGCCAAACTCGTTTTGAAAAAAGAAAAGGTAACAGACTTGATCAACCCTAAGTCTCAAGCTGACGTGCAGCTCTCCGGACATGCACAGCCCACCACTACCGTATTGGATCACACCAAGATCTTGTGTCCTTAGCCCATCCGGGTCTTGAGTGACGCATGTCTCTGGCCAATCGGCGTCAAAAGTGACGCATATCCCGGCTGTTGGGTTTCATAACCCGCACCATCTTACTTAAGCGACCTTTGATTATAAAGAAGGTCGCTTAATTTTTTGCAACAAGATACCAGTAAATGGAAACGGAAATCAATCTATGGCTCGATCAATTGGCTGATGACCTCTTTTGTGTCGATGACAGGGATTCCTCCCTTATGGACGGTAGGGCAGGACGGATACTTTTTTTGGTGAATTACCTCAAGCATAAGCCTACTCCTTTAAGGTGGGCCTACCTGAATGAAAGTATTCAAGCCCTGGCCGAAACAGCAATGAATGCGTCCAGGGGAGATTATAGTAATGGCCTTTCCGGTATGAACTGGTTGTTTACCTACCTCCGTAATCAGGAGGTGCTTACGGCATCGGATTGGGAAATATTATGCGGAGACAATAAGCGCCTGGAGGATCTATCGCTGGATATGCTTTCAGATGGAAATTACGATTACTTCTATGGGGCGTTGGGCATCTCCTGGTACCTATTGTATGCTGGAAACAGCTCCGGTTCTTATTATGAAGGTATTTTTTCCCTGCTGAACAGACTTATGCTCCAGCAAGGGCCTTTGGCGGCGATCCCTGCATTTGATCAGGATACCTACCAACCTATACCGGACAAGGTGGACCTGGGTTTGTCCCATGGTATAAGCAGCGTCCTGAAATATGGAATGCAATGCTATGCCAAAGGCATTTGCCTAGCGGAAGCTGCTTCTTTGGTCAATGGGTGCGTCCAATACCTGATGGCCCATGCACGCCCGGACGGCGGGTTGAGTTGCTTTCCCAATTTCATTGAAAGGGGTGGAGTACCCTCGGACAGCCGGTTAGCCTGGTGCTACGGAGACCTGGGAATAGGGTATACGCTCTTTGAGGCAGGCAGGCTTTTCAACAATAAGGAGGCTATCCAATTAGGGAATAAGGTGCTGCTCCATTGTACTTACCGGAAGACCCTTTCCCAAACACGGGTTGAAGATCCTGGCTTCTGCCATGGGAGTGCGGGGGTGGCTTATATGTTTCATAAAGCCTGGTTAGCCACGCAATCGGATATTTTTGTGGAGGCACGTAATGATTGGGTCGAAAGAACCCTGCAAATGACGCCTTTTACGGATAATCCCTCTTTACTGATGGGCCTTTCTGGCATTGGCCTGGTCCTGACGAGTATGCTCTCGGGCGATACCAGTTGGGATGGTTGCTTTATGCTCAATGTCTATTAATCACTAGCCCATGCAATTACATCATTTCAACCGGGTACTTATCCGCACACCCCTATTTCCTTTGGAGTGGGCATACGCAAGGGGTATGGGCCCTGGCGGGGCGAATTCTGGCGGCGCGATTTCTGAGGACGCGGGCGCCAGCGCCTTCTCTGGACTGACTTTAGCCCAGGCTTCTTTGTTTGCCGAAGGACTTTACCTTTCTTCTCCGGAGTTTTGGATGGAATGGCAAAAAAAAGATCAGTTGAAAGGTAAGGCCCTGGAAAAGCTACATAGGACCTTTACCAAGTATTGGCTGCGCAGTTGCGTGAGGTGCACACCTTACGCTACATTTGCCGGTTGCTTCCTGAGTACTACCGATTTAAGTAGTACAAAGGCCGTCCTATCACCAGCGCATTTGAGGCGGGTAAGAACAGACATGCATTTCTTGACCCAGATCACTGAGGCCATTGCAAAAATGCCGGAAGTCATTCATCAGATCAAATTTTACCCCAATAACAGCATTTATGCATACGCTGGAACATACAGGTATGTGGAGTATTCCATTGACCGGGGGACAAGACAATACCAAATTACTTCCGTCCAGGGGGCTTCTTATCTGGATAAGCTATTGAAGCGCGCTCAAGGGGGCGTGACCCTGGATGCGTTAAGGGATTTGCTGATGCAACTCGAAGAGGTCAGCCTGGAAGAGGCTAAGGAATTTATCATGGAAATGGTAGACTCCCAACTCCTTGTATCGGAATTGGAACCGGCCCTCACAGGGACTGATTCATTTGAACGACTTATGCGGCAATTATCGGCGCTCCCTTCCTCCGTAGAGATATCGACGTCTTTGCAGCACATATATCGGTTATTGTCCAATCCAGGGAACGGCGTGGGCTGGATCGAGGAAATTGGTAAGGCATGGAGAAAATTGGCCTTGTTAGATACTACAGCGCAAGCGGTACAAAAGAATACCCTTCAGGTGGATCTTTTTTTGTCCATGCATCCATGTCATATCCAACAAGGGTTAATAGATGCCATCCTTTCTCAGGCTCAGGACCTATCCGGATTGGGAAGACAGGATACACCTGCTGATCTGGAGGCATTCCGAAAACGTTTCCTGGATAAATACGAAGAGGCCCAGGTGCCTTTATCCCTGGCTTTGGATGCCGATACCGGTATTGGCTTTTCTTCCAGCACGGACGACCTTGCGGGAAACAGCCCTTTAATCAATGAACTTTCAGAAGAAGGGTCAGACCCTGGACCCAGGACTTTTAAAGTCGATCCTGTCTTTGAATATCTCATAAGGAAGTATGATGACTACCTGCGCCATCAGGAATCCTGCATACGCCTGACCGAAGAAGAACTCTCAGCGCTGAGATCCACTGCCAGGAATTCCCGTTTCCCCAGCAGTATGTATTTGTGTGGGAGCTTGATGAAGGAAGGAGGACTGCTGGATCCGGAGAATTTCGTCTTTGACCTGCATGATTTCGGAGGGCCAGGCGGCGCCAATCTACTGGCCAGGTTTGCCCTGGGGGATGATCAAATCGCCTGCTTTACCAGGGAGATTATAAAGAAAGAAGAGCAAGCAGATCCAGGTGTCCTTTATGCGGAGGTGGTTCACCTTCCCCAGGCCAGGACTGGGAATGTCCTGCTAAGACCCGTTTTGAGGGATTATGAAATTCCTTACGTGGGCGGGTCAGGGGCAGAGCCCAGCCAACTGATTCCCATGGACGACCTCCTGGTGAGTGTTCGCCATAACGAGATCATCCTCACTTCCAAGCGGCATCAAAAAAGAGTCTTACCCCGGCTCACAACGGCCCATAACTTCCTTTCCGACAATCTTCCCATCTATAAATTCCTGTGCCTATTATCTTTTCAAAACCTATCAGGGCTTAGGGTATGGGATTGGGGACCTTTAACGGCGCTCGAACAATTACCCAGGGTCGTATATAAGAACCTGATCCTGAGTAAGGCACAATGGAGAATAACCGAAGCGCATTTGAGCGATCTGCCTCCTTTGGCTGCTGACTATCCGCTCTACTTTCAGGGTTGGCGTACAAAACTGAATATGCCGGAAAGAGTGGTATATGTGGAGCAGGACAATACGTTACTCATCGATTTTACCCAGGCGGCTGGTATAGATTTGTTCCTGCATTACTTATCCAGGAACAAAAAATTGTTACTGATGGAGTTCCTTGATACGCCGGAAAATGCGATGGTCCGCGATGAACAGGGAAGGGGATACACCCAGGAGCTGATCATTCCTATGGAAGTCACGGCCGCCGCTGTCCCTGCCACCGTCCCGGCTGCCGTCCCCGCCGCTGCCGTTCAAAGGAAATTCGGACCCGGTAGTCAATGGCTTTACTTCAAGCTCTATTGCGGCGCAAAATCAGCGGAAACCATTTTGAGGGACGTCCTGAAACCCTTTTTGGAAAACATGGATGGGCAATATCAAAGTTGTTTTTTCCTTCGATATAAGGACGAATTTTCCCATTTGAGGATCAGATTTTATAATCAGGACCTCAGCTTGCAAGGACCACTTCAACAGGCCTTTTTATCAGCCCTTCAACCCTGGGTGACCGCAGGGATGATAGACCGGGTAGTCATTGATACTTATTCGCGGGAGTTGGAAAGATATGGAGCGGATTTGATTGGCCAGTCAGAGCGTTTATTCTCCGCCGATAGCCTATTTGTTTTACAACTGCTGGATTTGCTGGAGGGTCGGGAATCGCTGAGGCCACTACTAGCTTTAAGGAGTATAGATGCGTTGTTGGATGATTTCGGATTAACCCTTGATGAAAAAAGAAGCTTAATGGGCACGCTTCAAGCTGCTTTCTATAAAGAATTCGGGGGAAGTCCTTTATTACAAAGGCAATTGAATGAAAAATACAGGGAAAGGCAGGGGACCATTTTCTCCTATTTGAACCCGGCATTGGACTACGCTAATGGGTTAGCCGATGCCATTACCCTATTAAGGCAAAGGAGCTTGTCCAATCAGGTAATCATCGGAGAACTACTGACCTCTCTCCCATTGGGTAAGGTAAAGCCCCGTTCTTTGGAGGTATTGCCCAGCCTGATTCATATGAGTGTGAACCGCCTGTTTGTGGCCAGACAGCGGAAATATGAGTTGGTCCTCTACCACTTTTTAGAGAAGTATTATACCTCGCAGGTAGCCATAAGAAAAGGCCGGTGAACAGGTGGGTAATTATTTTGCTTTTTCTTCCCTTTCCAGTATTTTAGGCTACCTAAACCCTTAGCACTGCATGTTGAAATTCTCCTTGTTTATCGTCTCCACCATTGGCTTGTCTTTTGCCGCGTTTGCCCAACAAAAGGCGCCGGCTTCGGGTTCAGCTTTGGCGGCTGCCAGTGCCAAAAAGCCCCTGGACCATACCGTCTATGATCATTGGGAATCTGTGGGAGAGCGGAAATTGAGCAACGATGGCAGGTGGATCATCTACACTGTAAATGTGCAGGAGGGGGATAGCAAACTATTTTTGAAGGGTCCGGATACCCTTTTGTGCATTCCGAGAGGATATGATGCTGCGTTTACGGCTGATGGCCGTTTTGTCGTATGCAAAATCAAACCACTTTACGCTGATATACGTCAGGCTAGGATAAAGAAGAAGAAACCGGAGGACTCCCCAAAAGACTCTTTGGCGATAGTGAAGTTAAACGGGTATCAGGTCAATCGCATTGCCCGCGTCAAGTCATTTCAAGTGCCAAAGAAAGCGGGTGATGAAGTAGCTTATTTATTGGAGCCCGCTCCCGAAGTTAAGGAGCCAAAAGGGAAGAAGGGGGATACGGCAAAGGTTGCCGCCCCTGCTGCCGGAGTTGCCCCTACGGCCGGAGTCCCTGCGCCAGACACCACTCCTACCGACGAGACGCTCGACGCCGCTGAGACCGCCGCCGCCGCCGACGCCGCCACACCCGCCGCCGCCGAGGCCGCCACACCCGCCGATGCCGATGACGACGCCCCTGGCGCTGACAAAAAATCGGAAGGCTCCGACCTCTATGTGCGCAATCTCGTTACAGATAGTGTAAAACACTTCAAGGGAGTAGGGGAATACCTGCTGAGTAAACAAGGAAACTTGTTGGCCTTTGCCATGGTAGGAACAAAGAAAGATTCCACCTATAAAGGATATTTCTGCCTGTGGACTGGAGACAAAGTGGATACCATATTCCAGGGGGGACATGATTTTAAGAAGCTCGCCATAGATGAAGCCGGTGCACAAGTCGTTTTCCTAACAGACAGGGATACCGCAAAAAATGCCCTTCAGCATTTTTATCAACTATGGTATTTCCAAACGGGTAAGGATAGTGCCCGTTTGCTTTTGGCCAAAGGTAGCCCAGGAATGACCGTGGGTTGGACCGTGAGTGAAAATGGGGAAGTGGCTTTCAGTAAAAACGGAACCAGGTTGCTCTTGGGTGCTGCGCCTGTTATGCCCCCCAAAGACACTACCCTGGCGGAATCTGAAGAGGCAAAACTGGATGTTTGGAATTATAAGGATGACTACCTTCAATCTGTTCAATTATTTGAAAGAGAAAAGGAGCTGAAGCGAAGCTATCTTGGGGTATATGACATAATCCACCAGAACTATGTGCAATTAGGTTCCGTTAAAGTGCCCACTGTCCTTCCTTCTGCTGAAGGAGACGGACCTATGTTCATAGGCATTACCGATTATGGTAAAAGAATACCTGGACAGTGGATGGGAAAAACATTCAGTGATATATATGCCATCGATCCGCTAACAGGCCAGCAAACGCTGGTCCGTTCGAACCTCAATGGGACTGCATCCATCTCTGCCGGAGGGCATTATTTGTTATGGTACGACATGAAGATGCGCCAGTATTATAGTTACGCCCCTGGCGCCGGTGTAAAGGCCATTTCAACTGGCGCCAAAACGAAATGGTATGATGAGGAAAATGACGTGCCGGATGATCCCAATGCCTATGGAGGAGCAGGTTGGGTTAGCGGAGATTCTGCTGTATGGATCAATGATCGCTATGATATTTGGTCTTTAGACCCAACCGGTCAGCACAAACCCTTGTGTCTGACCTTGGGTAAGGGTCGTCGCAGCAGAACTGCTTACCGTTACGTTCCATTGGATGAAGACGTGAAATACATCCGCCCCGACCAGACCATTTGGCTGAATAGCTTTAACGACAGTACCAAAGTTTCAGGGCTAGCCACGCTGGGCAGGTCAGGACCCATCACCGTCGTACAGGGGCCATTCTGGCTTAATCGATTTATGAAGGCTAAGGATGCAGCCGTTTACTTATACAGCAAGGAAACCTATGAAACGCCCGCCGATCTTTGGTTAGGTAATGATCCGGCAAAGGCTGCTCAAATCACCTTTATCAATCCCCAACAAGAAGAGTATAACTGGGGCCACGCCCAACTGGTGCACTGGACAACCTTTACAGGTAAAAAATCAGACGGGATATTGTATGTGCCCCAGGACTTCGACCCACACAAAAAATATCCGATGATCACCTACTTCTATGAAAGGTTATCTGATGGACTCTATGGCTATATTCCGCCTTCTCCGACGCCCAGCCGGTTGAATATTTCTTTCTTTGTCAGCAGGGGATACCTGGTCTTCACACCTGACATCAGGTATACTGTAGGACATCCGGGGAAAAGCGCCTATGACTATATCGTGAGCGGTGTAAAGTATTTATGCACCAAACCTTATGTTGATGCTGCTAAGTTGGGTATTCAGGGACAAAGCTGGGGTGGGTATCAGGTGGCTTACCTGGTGACCGCTACGCATATGTTTAAAGCAGCCTGGGCAGGGGCTCCAGTGGTCAATATGTTCAGCGCTTACGGAGGCATACGCTGGGAATCTGGTTTAAACAGACAGTTCCAATATGAACATACCCAAAGCCGCATAGGCGCTACTCCCTGGCAGCGGCCAGACCTTTATATCGAAAATTCTCCTTTATTCCATCTACCTAATGTCACTACACCCTTGGTCATCATGTCCAATGATGCGGATGGAGCAGTACCCTGGTACCAAGGCATTGAGATGTTTACCGACATGCGCAGGCTGGGCAAACAGGTCTGGATGCTTACCTATAACGGGGAGGCGCATAACCTTAGGGAGCGTCGCAACCAGAAGGATATTCAGATCCGGGAGCAACAGTTTTTCGACTGGCAGCTTAAAGGCGCAAAGCCGGCCCGTTGGTTGACCCAAGGAATACCTGCCACAGCCAAGGGCCGGGAATGGGGACTTGAGCTGGACGGGGAGTAGGGGGCCGCTTAAGCCGCCTTTGTGATATAGCGCACCAGCCTTCTCTTTGCGATCGGTAACAATGTTTCTTCCAGTGGATAACTCAGCGACGATTCTACACTGTAGACAGCAGGATTGGGCAGTTCACCCCTGGAGCGCAGCAGTTCTGTCTTCAGGTTTTCGTAAGTATGGACGAGGCTACGTTTACGGGTTTCAATGAATTCGGTTTTGAGGGCCCTGTACTTTTCATCATGCTTTTCGAAGATGGATAGCCGGTACTGATAGACCCTGGTCTGGTGCACACTCCCGTTGCTCAGAAATATATACCCCTCCCTGTTGTCCAGCGGTATCAGGCCAATGGGGTTAATGGATATCTTGTCTTCTATGAACTCGTAAATATCGGTTCCACTTTTGATGGTAGGGGTGATACAGGTGATGGCATATTGAATGATGTCTTCCAACTGTTGCATGATCCCTTCATCTTCCACCATTCTTTCATAGAGCAATTGCAGTCTTTGCTGATCAATCTTTGATAAGCGTTTGGGGAAAAACTGCTGCAATATTTGCTTGTTCTCCCTGAAAGCGCAGAGGTTGTTGTAGTGGAATATGACGTCTGATAACTGGGGATACAGTTTGTTTTCGTCGAAGTAGCGGTTGACCTCTTGAAGATAAGCCAGTATCGTATATTTCTTCAGCTCAAAATCAATATATCCTTCCGCAAACCAGGTTTCGCTCAAGTTCTTCATAATAGGGTGATTTTGTCGTAAGTACTAACTGAATTTACGAAAAAAACAAGCATTATGAAAAAGTCTCTCCGGTATTAACCAGCGTTTTACGACAACTTATTCGGGTCGCCTGACAGGTAGGTATTCTGTGGTTCCGAGTCACCCCGGGTTCCAGGATGGGAGCCTATAAACTTTTATGGGGATCGAAGCCCTCCAGTTCAGCGGCTACGGCACTCAGGAATGTAGAACCCATTGCCCCATCAATGACCCGGTGGTCATAGGAGAGGGATAGGTACATCATATGCCGTATGGCAATGCTATCTCCTTGTTCTGTTTCCACTACCACTGGTCTTTTCTTGATGACCCCTACCGCCAGGATAGCTACCTGGGGCTGATTGATAATGGGAGTACCCATGATGGAGCCAAAAGAACCAACATTGGTCAGGGTAAAGGTACCTCCCTGGGTGTCTTCAGGTTTGAGCTTACCTGAACGCGCAGCCTGTGCCAGTCCGTTTACCTGTTTGGTCAGACCCACCAGGTTTAATTGATCCGCATTGCGGATCACCGGAACGATCAGGTTGCCGGAGGGCAGGGCAGTGGCCATGCCGATATTGATGTCTTTTTTGACGATAATCTTATCTTCTGCCACGGAGCTATTCAGCCAGGGATACCGTTTCAGACAGCGGACGATGGCTTCAACAAACAAGGGGGTAAAGGTGATTTTTTCTCCTTCCCTTTGCTCGAAAGTCTTTTTGATTTTATCCCTCCAGAGAACCATATTGGTTACATCTGCTTCCGCAAAGCTGGTAACGTGCGCGCTGACGTTTTTGCTTTCCACCATGTGTTTGGCGATCAGCTTGCGCATCCGGTCCATTTCTATAATTTCGACTTGACCGCTGCTGCCGCCATAGTTACCACCAACGGAAACTGCACCGTTATTTGCGCCCGTGACACCACTACCTGTGCCGGCCACCTCGCCGCTCGCGGCGATAGGCTCTCCAGCGCCTTTTTGGGTTCCAGGATAGCCGGAGCCAGTAGATCCTTGTTGTGCGAAGGCTCCAGATGGCTGGCCCTGGGCAAAGCCCGCAGATCCGCCATTCCTGGTCGCCTGCGTTGTATGGACCCTGCCTGCGCGTTTATCATCCAGGTAGGAAAGAATATCTTTTTTAGTAACCCTGCCTTCATTACCTGTTCCTGCTATGCTTTCCAATTCAGCCAGGCTGATACCTTCACTGCTGGCAATATTGAGTACCAATGGTGAGTAG
The DNA here is from genome assembly GCA_903970475.1 of Beijerinckiaceae bacterium. Classification (GTDB taxonomy): domain Bacteria; phylum Bacteroidota; class Bacteroidia; order Chitinophagales; family Chitinophagaceae; genus Dinghuibacter. The sequence continues at coordinate 8,453 of CAJCIQ010000082.1, read as the reverse complement.
AAGCGGGCGCCGGCGGAGGGGCTTCCGTTCAAGATGATGGGTTGGGGTTGGTAGGGAACGGATTGCATCAGTGCTTCTTCTTCGGCACCGGATTCAACGTATTCCTGTGGTTGGGGCGCCGACTGGTGGGTTACTGCCTGATGGGCGGGCACCTGGCTGGGAGGAGCTGTTTCCTTTTGGGGGGCAACCGGCACATGCCCGGAGGGCGTTTCAACACCTTCACCTGCTGTGCGGATCCTGGCTATTACCGTACCGACGGGGACTACATCATTTTCCTGGAACAGAACTTCCTCCAAAACGCCTTCAGCGGTGGAAGGGACCTCGCTATCTACCTTATCGGTAGCGATTTCCAGGACGGCCTCCTCCTGCTTTATGGATTCCCCGGGTTTCTTGTTCCAGCGGAGGATCGTCGCCTCCATGATGCTTTCTCCCATCTTAGGCATAACCAGGTCAACAATCGGCATATATCACTGATATTTCGCCAAAAGTACAAAAATAGCCGGGATTCCAGCGGACAACTCCACAGGGGGGAAGCCCCGTTCAACCTGGCTACTCCATAGGGGCGTAGGCTCCGATCGACCTGCCTATTCGGCAGGGGCGAAGTCCCGTTCTACCTGGTTACTCCGCAGGGGCTCCTTTGATGAAAAGTCTTAGCTGATTAAGGGCGTTAATGGCCGTCAACTGCGTATTCAGGCTGCGTTGGTATCGGAATTGAACCAATTTGGTGCGGACGCGCTCCCTGGAGCCTACAGCTATCCAGGCGGCGCCTACGGGAATGGCCTCTGTTCCCCCATCCGGTCCCATCACGCCCGAGGTAGCTATGGCATAGTCTGCATCAATCTGATCGAGCACGCCTTTGAGCATTTGCGTGACCACGGCCTCACTGACTACGCCTTCCGATTCAATAAGGGATCCGGGTACGCCAAGTACAGATTCTTTGACAGAAACAGCATAGGAGATGACACTGCCTTTGAAAAAAGCCGAAGACCCAGGGATGCTGGTTAGCATTTGAGCAATGGTTCCCCCGGTACAACTTTCAGCAGTCGCCACCGTTTTACCCGATTCCCTCAGCAATCTGGCGATGTATTCCTCCATGGTCAAATCCTCCGTTACCACCGTCACGTCTTCCACTTTGGAACAAAGGGTGGCAAATTGATCGTCTATGGATTTCTTCAAGGCCACCGGATCAGAACTGGTACCGGTCAACCTGAGTCTTACCATGCCATAGGAAGGCAGGTAAGCCAGTTTCATATTGGAAGGCAACTGCGCTTCAAATTGGGTGAGTCGTTCTGCAATATAGGATTCCCCTGCCCCGATGGTAAAGACGGTGCGATGTTCAATGGCAGGGGCGGTAAAGCGTGTTTTTAAACGGGGTAATACCTCATTGGTCATCAGTCCCTTCATTTCCTGTGGAACGCCAGGCATGGACACAAAGACAACGCCGTTTTTTTCAAACCACATCCCTGGCGCCGTGCCAACCCTATTAAAGAGCACGGTACACACATCCGGAACTTCCGCCTGTTTTAAGTTTCTTTCCAGCATGGGGCCAGGACGACGGAATACTTTTTCGAACAAATAATACACGTGTTCCAGGGTTTTCTGATCCACGACCAACTTACCGCCGAAGTATTCACAGAGTAAAGGTTTGGTAATGTCGTCCGCTGTTGGGCCTAATCCTCCAGTGATTAGTATAATAGGGGCGTGTTTGCTTTCTTCATCCAGGGCAGACCAGATGGCATCCCTGTCATCTCCGACGGCCACCCTGCGGTGTACCCATATTCCAGCTTTATTGAGCTCTTGGGCTATCCAGGCACTATTGGTGTCTACAGTTTGTCCGATCAATAATTCATCACCGATCGTAATAATGGTAGCTAGCATTTTTTCCATGGAAAAACCTATTTTACGCACAAAGGTAAAATGAATATGCGTCTTCTTATTTTGTGGATAACCCTCACCGTTAGTTCAATTCCTGCTATGAGTCAGTCTGGTGGCGGACAGAAAAAAAATGCTGCGTCCAAAGTGGCGTCAGCCTCCACAATGAAAGCTCCAGCCGCGAAGGGAACCGCCTCGGTCGCTAAACTTGATGAAGCCCTGCATCTACTTTTTGAAGATCCTCAATTGAAGCATGCTTTAGTGGGCTTGTATATAAAAGACGCCACTACCGGAAAGATCATCAAGGACATCAACGCTCAGATGGGCTTTGCGCCTGCCAGTTGCCAGAAAGTATTTGTGTCTACGGCCGCTCTTGACATTTTAGGGGAAGATTTTCAATACCAGACCCGCATAGGCTCTGATGGACCTGTCCGCGAAGGAACCCTGCAAGGAAACCTTTATGTCATATGCAGCGGAGACCCTTCTTTAGGAAGCTGGCGCTATGAAGGCGCTAAACCAGACCAGGTGATGGCAGCCATTCACGGCATCCTTCAAAAAGCAGGTGTTACCCATATTTCAGGAAATATCCTCCTGGATGATCACCAATTCACCCTGCAACCAGTGCCTGGGGGCTGGGTATGGGAGGACCTGGGGAATTACTATGGAGCGGGCGCCCAGGGCCTCAATTGGCATGAAAACCAATATGATCTGGATTTGCAACCGGGCGCCAAGGCCGGTGATACGGCCAGGATCTTGGGAACCAGACCTGGGCTGGAAGGGGATACCTTACTCAACGGCATTCTAACCGGACCCAAAGGAAGTCCGGATGAGAGCAATATCTATTTTCCGCCCTTATCTCACGTTGGCTATACCAGTGGTACCATACCTGCCGGAACAACCACCTTCACGGTGGCGGGATCTCTACCTGATCCGGGAAAGATATTCGGAGCTGAGTTGCTCAGGCAATGCAAAGGCTGGAATATCCAGGTAGACGGAAGGGTTATGTCCAACTTGGACTACTTAAAATCAAATCAACCTTTTCCAACCTATACCAATGTATGGGGCAGTATTCCATCTCCGGCACTGGATAGTTTGGTGTATTGGTTTTTGAAAAAAAGCATTAACCTCTATGGGGAAGCGTTAGTCCGAACGCTTTCTTTGCAAAAAAATCAAATAGGGAGCACAGAAAAGGGGGTAACGATCGTTCGTGATTTCTGGACGAAAAACGGAATAGATCCTACCGCCCTTCATATTCAGGATGGTAGCGGTCTATCGCCCCAAAACAGGGTGACACCCTTTGCGTTGGTTCAGGTGCTGGAATTTGCTAAGTCCAGGCCTTGGTTCCCTGCATTTTATGATGCCTTACCCCTCATTGACGGCATCACCATGAAGAGTGGATCCATAGGCGGGGTCAGGGCTTACGCGGGATATGGCGGAGGAAAGGATGGCAAAAAATACAGCTTCGCTTTTATCATCAATAATTACGATGGGTCTGGTGCAGAAGTGCAACATAAAATGTGGAAGGTCTTAGACCAGTTGAAGCCCTGACGCATTGTTTAAGTGAATATGGTTTAAAAATTTGGACAACCGTTTGCGCACGAGAAATAAGACATAGTTGGGTAACTTACCGGCTTCTTGCCTATTGCTCTGGCGTTTCGTATGTAGTTCAAATCACTTAAATCAATTGCTCATGAGAAGATTCTATGCGCTCGTCTTCTTGCTGCTTATGGCGGCGATTCCGGCACTTGCACAAAACCGCAAGGTTACCGGTAAGGTGGTCAACGAAAAAGGAGACCCGATCCCTTTTGCCACCGTAAAAATCAAAGGTTCCAAAGAAGGAGTCATTGCTGATGACAATGGAAACTTCAGCATTTCCGTCAAGGGTTCTGAAACGGTATTGGTGGTTAGTTCGACCAGTTCCAAAACTCAGGAGATTCCGGTAGGACCGGATTCTAAAATTACGGTTACCCTCAAATCAACAGGTGTGGAAGAAATGTCGGCCGTAGTCGTTACGGCTTTTGGCATTAAGCGACAGTCGAAATCCTTAGGTTACGCTACCACCCAACTGGATTCAAAGGACCTCAACAGTTCCCAGCCTGCAAACGCAGCGGCGGGCATCAGTGGTAAGGTGTCCGGGGCCAATATCCAGATGGTCAACAATGGTGTGAATCCAGACAATATCCGTATCACCCTGAGGGGTAACCGTTCTTTCCTCGGAAATAACCAGGCCCTGCTCGTGGTGGATGGAGTACCCACTACAGATGACTCCTACCTGGCCCAGATCAATCCTGCCGACATTGAAAGCATGAACATCCTCAAAGGGGCAACCGCCTCTGCGTTGTATGGCTCTCAGGCGGCAAACGGAGTGCTTGTCATTACGACCAAAGCCGGAAGGCATGGTAAGCCAACCATCAATTTCAGCAGCACGGCAACCTTTGATAAGGTAAGTATCCTGCCCGCGTTTCAGTATGGATATGGATCTGCCTCCACGGAATATTCCGGAACAGATGCCATTTCTTACAGTAACCCAGGCAACTTCCAAAATGGCTATGTGCCCTTTGAGAACCAAAGCTTCGGCTCCCCCTTTTCCCAGGGCTCTCCCTTTGGAGGTGATTCTGTGATCATCGGTATACCTACCGCCGGGGGTAAAGTGGATAAGGTTCCGTATTCAGGGCTGGCCAACGAGTTCAAGGACTTCTGGAAAACAGGAAAAACCTTTCAGAATGGCATTTCTTATTCTGGAGGGGATGACAATTCCACTTTCTTTGTATCGGCCCAGAACCTGAACCGTTCAGGCATCACCCCTAACGATACCTACCTGCGCAACACCGTGCGGGCGAACGGAAGCCGCAAGTACGGGGCTTTCAAGATCATTGCCAACGTGAGCTACAGCGCCTCCAACACCAATACAGGTGGTTTGTACAATGTGTACAACAATATCCTCAACATTGCCCCTATGGTCCCTTACGACAACTATAGCAATATCAATGCAGACTTCGGGGACATCAATACGTATTACAACGCCTACGGCATCAACCCTTACTGGTATATCTACAACCAAAGGGATGTATCCTACAGGAGTGACTTGTTGGGCAACCTGGAAGGAAGCCTGGACGCCACCTCCTGGTTGAATGTGGACTATATGTTCGGTGTAAAAAACTATGCAATCAACGAACAAGCCACCCAGGCAGCTTTTAACTTCAGTCCCTATGCCATTTACATGGGCAATAATACCTTGAGCGGTAACATGTCGATTTACCAGGGTATGACCCTGCCCCAGGTAGCCAATTATTCTACCAATGATTATGGTATATATTCCAACCTGAAGATTAACCTCCATAAGAGTTTTGGAGATTTCAACTCGTCTTTGATTTTGGGTAATACCATTACGCAGGAAAGGGAGAATTACCTCATGAATGGTTCTACTACCTTGTTGAACATTGACGACTTTTACAATGTCAATTTCAGGGAAGGAACGCCAGAGGTAAACCAGGCCTATTATGAAAGCCGTAGTTACGGTAACTACGCTGACTTGTCCGTCAACTGGAGGAACGCGATCTTCCTGCATGGAAGTGCAAGGGGAGATGCGACCTCACTGTTGAATGCGGGTAACCGAACTTATTTCTATCCCGGCGTGGACGGAGCTGTTGTATTGAGCGACCTGATTAAGCCTATCCACGATTCAAAAATCATTTCCTTTCTGAAAGTACGCGGAGGTGTTACCAAAACGGGTAATATCAGTATCAGCCCCTATGCCATTGATAACGTGTTTCAGGCGGCCTCTGGATTCCCCTTCGGTAATCTGCCTGGTTTAAGCACCAATACCTCAGCGGGAAACCTGGGCCTGAAACCTGAGTTTACTACGGCCAATGAAGTAGGCGCAGAAATCGGGTTCTTACATAACCGCATCGAATTACAAGGCACTTACTTCAAGGAAAAAACCACCAACGAGACCGTGCCCATCACCATTTCTCCCGCTTCCGGATACCTCAACTCTACCCAGAATGCCGGTGAAATGGACAACAGCGGAGAGGAAGTGGACCTGAAACTGACGCCCCTGAAATTATCCAATGGCCTGCGTTGGGACATTGGTTTCCACTATACCCATCTGGCCAATAAAGTGGTAAGCCTCAGCGGAACCAGTCAATTGAACATATCCAATGCCAATGGCACTTCGTCTAACTCCTTTGCGGTCGTGGGTAAACCGTTTACATCCCTGTTGCTCACTGATTGGGAAAGAGACGGCAACGGGCACGTCATAGTTAACGCCAATACGGGTTATCCCACCATTAGCCCCACCTTGGTGAATTTCGGAACCACCAACCCGACTCAGATCCTGGGTATCAATACCAGCGTGAACTACAAAGGATTTACCCTGAATGTGGTGGCTGAATACAAAGGCGGCTACAATGTGTACAACAGTATCGGTACAGGAATGGACGTATTGGGTGTGTCCATGCGTTCTGCCATGTTTGCCCATACTAAATTCGTATATCCCAATTCTGTCATTGAAGTCAACGGTAAGTCAGAACCCAATCCCGGCATTCAATTGCAGGATGCGGGCATTGACTGGTGGAGCCTGCCCGGATCCATGTATGTATCCAGCGGCGCTTTCTGGGCATTGCGGAATGCATCTCTGTCCTACACCATTCCTTCCCAATACATCCGGAAGTTAAGGGTGGTACAGGCCATTACCATCGGTGTAGTTGGAACCAACCTGTTCATGTGGAGGCCCAGTGGCAACGTTTGGACAGATCCTGAGTTCGGTGATAATGTCACCGGGAACGCTACGGGTACCAATACCCTTAGTGAAGCGCCTCCCACCAGGACATTTGGCGCCAACCTGAACATTACTTTCTAATCCCTAACACTTCACGCGCAATGAAAAAGATAACTGTATACCTGAGTATGATACCGGCGCTGATGCTGTCGGTCGGTTGCGGGAAGCATTTCCTGGATGTCAATACTAACCCTAACCAGCCTTCTACTGCTGATCCGGCCCTGGTGCTTTCATCGGCCTTGACGTCTTCTGCCAAAATCGTCGCTGCTGATTACGTATATATCAATGGAACCCAAAACTACTATGGCTCTTCCTCTAATGCGGCTACTCCTGGTCCCGTATCTACCAATAACCTGACCTCCAGTGATTTTGCCGGGTCCTGGAACGACAACTACCTGGTGCTGCAAAATTACCAGTTCATTGAAACGGAGGCCGCTGCTACTAATAAATGGTTCCTGGTGGCTGCCGCCCAAACGATGAAGGCCTTCCACTTTGGGATGTTAGTGGATACGTATAATGATGTGCCTTTTTCACAAGCTTTGCAGGAAAGCAATGGCATATTTGCCCCCAAATACGATAAGGCCCAGGACGTTTATGACAGTTGTATTAAGCTGTTAGACTCCGCTGTAGCCATATTTGAAAATTCAACCCTGTTGAATTCTTATAACCCAACTACGGCTGACGTGATGTTCGGAGGTAATCAGACGGAGTGGGTCCAATTTGCCAATACGGTGAAGATGCGGTTACTCCTCCATATGATTAACGTAACTTCCCAACAATCCCTGATCCAGTCGGAAATGCAGAAAATTGCTGCCGATCCCAACGGATGTCTGGGCGCGGGAGAAAGTGCGTTGGTCAATCCAGGGTATTCCACTGCTTCCAGTGCTAATATGAGCCCCCTGTATTCAACGGTTGGATATACCATCAATAATAACTATGCTTTTATTGGTGCGGTAGCTAATTCCTATTTCATCAGTAAGCTGAACAGTTATAATGATCCAAGGATTGGTTATTTCTACAATGCCAATGCTGCGGGTCAGGTAACTGGATCTGCCATCGGTATCGGAGGCAATCCGACTGCCAGTTATTTCGGCGGGGATGTGAATCTCCAATTGGTCCACAGCAATGGCAGCCTTACCTATCCTTTCAACTTTAAGGATTCCACCGCCTGGCCTACCAAATGGGGTTTATTGCAATCGCCCACCCAATCGGCTATTCTTATTTCGTCCTGGGAATCTGAGTTCCTACAGGCGGAGGCCGTACAAAGGGGCTTATTGCCAGGTAGCGCCCAAGCTTTATACGAGCAGGCTATTGCAGACAATTTTGCGTGGCTGAATGTCTTTACCAATGGAGATACTGGTGTAGTTAATCCAAGTTACTGGTCCAATATTTATATAGCCCAGAACATCGCCAATGTTGGCTGGGCTGCTTCCGCGGCTGATCCACTGGGCGCCATCCTGACCCAGAAGTATATCTCTGAATGCTTCACTGATCCCCTGGAATCATGGACAGACTACCGCCGTTTGGGCTATCCTAAGGACCTCCCCTATACGAATAACCCTGCGAGGATCTATCCTTATCCCTTCAGGTTTATTTATCCCCAGGTGGAGTACAGCACTAACGCAACTAACGTGAATGCAGAAGGTACCATTACACCGGTTTCTCCTAAGATTTTCTGGATGCCTTAAACCTAGAATCTAAAATCAATGAAGATGAAAAGACTTTCCAATATATTCGTCTGGATGGCCGCTGCTGGTGGTTCTGTGCTGTTTGCCTCCTGTCTGAAAAACAGCTCCCAGAC
>CAJCIQ010000081.1 GCA_903970475.1 Beijerinckiaceae bacterium | reverse complement strand
CGCATTTCCTCACTTAGCGCCTCGCGCAGAGCCTCCCTTAAAGCTATTTGTCTCATGAACTATGGATAGGTTTTAATAGAAAACGCGTCGCAAAAATATTGCGATTCAGGTAGAAAGCCAAAAATCATTCAGGGATGGCCTTTTGACAACCTACCCATGTAAATTTTGTTTAATTGATCCTATTTCCGATATTAGGCTTACATTCATACTTCAACATGAAATTATGCGCTGTCCTGCTTGTCTCTCCCCTTTTCATTTTGTCCGCATGTACAAAAAGCAGCAATCCAAGTAATACCAATTACTACATGACCGCTACCGACAGTGGGGCTAACTTTTCAGCCACCTATTTTACGGCTCGCATCGACACGCCAATAAATGCAGAACTTATCCTTTCCGGACACCAGGTCTATAATGGTGATACCCTCGAAATATCGATTGATTTCCCTTTATCCAGCCAATTAGGGTTGCCCCAGTATTTTAATAATTTCATGGGCCCACTCAGCTTTTACGATGCCAGGAGTGGAAGAATTTATTCTACCGCTGTTAGCCCGGACTATTGGGGGACGACAGGCAGCCTCACAATAACCGCAATAGATACCATCCATAAAACCGCTACTGGAACATGGACCCCTACAGTTGTCTGGAATTATTATGATTTAAATGATAGCCTTATCATCGGAGCCGGCCAGTTCTATATGCCTTATGTAATTAAATAATTGGTATTCAGTAACCACATGTTCATTACAATACCCATATACTTTTTGTATAATTATTTAGGATGACTATATTTGAAGTGTGAAATCCGTATCTCAATGAAACCAACCGCTTTCTTTGGCGCTTCTAAACGCCCTTTTGTCCGCATCATTTACCTGGACACCCCCTTATTCTACTCCTTTACTTTCGTAAATGAATAATTCCCGATACATGAAATTATCTGCTTACTCCGGCCCATGGCGCTTCCTGTTAGGCGCAGCCCTCATGTTAAGTGTATTTTCTGCCTGTGAAAAGGCAAGGTCCATCACTGACCCTAACGGTACTGGAAGCTCCAGCGGCGGAAGCAGTTCCGGTGGCGGCAGCAGTTCAGCCGGGGGTTCCGGTTCTTCTTCCGGTGGAGGGAGCAGCAGCAGTGGCGGAACCTACTTCGATGCCAGTATCAATGGTACAGCCTGGGTCGCTACTACGATCTCCGGTTTTGACGCCCAAAGCATAGGAAATACATTTGGTTTAACCGGCATTACCGGTTCCGGCGCCAATTCCACCACTTTCCTGCTGAGCATTCCTGATTCCGTGCATACTGGATCTGTCCTTAGTTTCGATGGAATCGGCACTAGCCTGAGCTACATAAATGTGGCTACGGGTGTCTCCTATTCGATCAATGTTTTGGGTACGCCTACCGGTGCGGTGACCATTTCCTCGCTAAATGCGACCAACAAAACCATTTCCGGGACATTTTCCCAAACAGTGCTCTATAACTCCGTAAATAGCAATGACTCTATCACGGTGACGAATGGTAAGTTCTCTATGTCTTATATTATTGAATAACTAAGCAGTCTGGTTCTCTATATTAGCACGCACGTTTGAAGCCCCTCCCCGGAGGGGCTTCCCTTTTATTTCGTGCGGGCGAATACGCCTTCTACATTGGCGCCATATCCGCACTTGTCCATTTTGGGGACATAGTTGATGACCACGAAATCTTTGAAGACCCGTATCCTGAGTTTGCACAGGGGTTTGTTGGGAGAAGTATAGGTAGCGCTGGCGCCGTCAAAGGGTACTTGCCCTTTGATCATAGCAGAGGAATAATCGGGCGGACCCCCGGCACAACCGATATCCAGGTTCAGGTCCGAAGAACCATCTACCTTATGGATGATGATACCTCCCGCCGGGCCAGTGTCACCGAGGTGATAGGAGTAGGTGCCATCGGGGTGTACCGCAATCAGGCCCGTATCCAGCCCAGGTAAAGTGGTATCCTTCCTCAATAGGTTGCAATTCCAAACAGAGTCAGAGGTCAAGGCAAACCATTTGCCCTGAAAGATGCTATCGTCCAAAATCTTTCCTGTAAAGCAACCCAGCATATTGCCATCCGGACTGAGACCGCAGAACACGAGTTTCCCGTCCGGTTCTACGGTACCAAACAGGGGCAGGCTGTCTCCGGAAGAAAGATAGCGGGCTGATCCCCGGATAACACTGTCTCCAATGGACAGCCATAAAAAAACTTTGGAGGTATCCTTGACCGTACCGTTCAATACATAAAAGGGTTGCAGGGGAAGGATCACATGCTTATTCTTTTTTTTGACAGCGACTTTTTTAGGAGGTGTTCCGTAGCCAGTGGGCGCGCCCGTGGAATCGAGGGGAGCCGCAGCCGCAGCGGTGGTATCCTGTTGCTTTTTGGATTTGAATAGATGAAACTGGGCCTGGGCGGAAAAAGCCAGGACTAATACCAGACATAAGAGGTAGACAGGTTTCATAGTGGATAAAGGATGGTAACCAAATATAAGAAGCTTTTCTTATTTCGCCTGTAAATGAATCAGGTTTGCGACCAATGCCGTCCAACCCGTTTGGTGCCCTGCACCCAACCCCTGTCCTGTTTCCCCGTGAAAATATTCATAGAAGGGTATGTAATCCCGGAAATGGGGGTCTGTCTGTAAGCGGATGTTTTTCCCAAATACCCTACGGTTGCCCTGTTTGTCACGAAGAAATATATTCACCAGGCGCATGCTCAACTCATCGGATACCTCTTTGAGATTTGCGTAAGGTCCGGTGCCCGAAGGCACGCGCACCTTTAACCTATCTCCATAGTAATCATGAAAGCGTCTCAGGCTCTGGACCAGCATATAGTTCATGGGCATCCAGATAGGGCCCCGCCAATTGGAGTTGCCTCCGTACATGTCCAGGCTGCTTTCTCCTGGCTCATATTCAATGCTCAATATTTTTTCCGGGGTGGCAAAGGTGTAAGGGTTTTCCTCATGGTATTTAGAGACCGAACGTATGCCCGCAACCGATAGGAACTCTGACTCGTCCAGCATACGGCTGAGTATGTTTTTCAACCGCTTCCCATTGACCAACGCCAACAGGTGCCTGCCATCCTTACCCACCTCAGACCATTTGGTGACCAGTTCCAGTAAATCGGGACGGTTTTCCAAAAACCAACTTACATAGCTTCTGAACTCCGGTTCCTTTTCCAATACGCCCGCATCCAGAATCTCTACGGCAAACAAGGGCGTCAAGCCCACCATGGACCGCACTTTCAACCGAATGGCGGTCATATCACTGCGCCTGACCTGGTCGTAAAAGAAACGGTCTTCCTTATCCCACAAGCTGCCCATCCCATCCCCCATGGTAGTGATGACCCCTGCTATATAAACGAAGTGGCTGAAGAACTTGGAAGTCATATCCAGGTAGCGCTTATTGGCATAGGCCAGCTCTATGGAAATGCGCATCATCGAAAGGGCAAACAGGGCCATCCAACTGGTCGCGTCGGCCTGTTCCAGGATACCGTCGGTGAGGACCATGCTCCTGTCGAATACCCCTATGTTATCCAATCCCAAAAAGCCGCCCTCAAATATGTTATGCCCCCTGGTATCTTTTCGGTTAACCCACCAGGTAAAGTTAATGAGCAGCTTTTGGAACATGGATTCCAGGAAACCCAAGTCCCCTTTTCCTCCATGTGCTTCTTTGCCCATGGCATACACCTCCCAGGTTGCCCACACATATACGGGCGGGTTAGCGTCGTTGAAAGACCACTCGAAGGCCGGAATCTTTCCATTGGGATGCATGTACCAGTCTTTAGTCAGGAGTTCTAACTGTTGTTTGGCAAACTCCTCATCGATGAGCGCCAGGGTCACAGCCTGGAATGCCAGGTCCCAGTTGGCATACCAGGGGTACTCCCATTTATCCGGCATGGAAATGATGTCGTCATTGTAGAGGTGCTTCCAATCGTGGTTGCGGCCCATATGCCGGGCCCGGGGCGGGGCGGGTTTGGCAGGATCCCCCTTCAGCCATTCCTGGACATGGTAATAGTAGAACTGTTTGTTCCACATGATGCCGCCAAAGGCCTGACGTTGCACCAAGCGCTGGTCAGGGCACGTGATCCTGGCCTGTACACCCTCATAAAATTCGTCCGCTTCCCGGAGGCGCTGGCTGAAGATAGCCTCAAAATCGTTAAACGGGTTTTCAACCCCGGCGTCAGCCGAAAGCCTCAGGCGTATGCTACGGCTTTCCCCTCCAGGGATATACATACTGTGCCGTATAGCCGCTTTGGTGCCCGATTGCTCCGGATTGACCGAAGGCAGTCCATGCACCACGTGTTCGTTGATGCCGTCTTTGTAATATTTTTCATCCGTATCGTTACCAAACAACCGGTAGGGATTGGTCTCATTGCAACAGAACAAGGCTTCCGCTCCCGGCTCAAAGTAAAGGGCCTTCATCCCCAGTCCGCCATGGGCAATGGAGATCATATCCTTATCCTCAACGAGGGCCAGGCGGGGTCTCCAGTTGCGCCCATCCCATACCCAGGTGTTGCGGAACCAGACGGTGGGGAGTAAATCCAGGGGGGCCGCTTCCCCACCCCGGTTGTGGGCGGTGATGCGGATCAACACGTCTTCCGGACCGGCTTTAGCGTATTCCACGAAGACGTCAAAATAGGCGTTCTCATCGAATACACCCGTATCCAGGAGTTCATACTCGGGGTCTTCCCTGGTCAGCAGGGCCGTCTCCTCCCGTATTTTATCATAAGGAAAAGCAGACTGTGGATACTTATAGAGCATCTTCATGTAAGAATGGGTTGGGGTACTATCCAGATAATAGTACTGCTCCTTTACATCCTCTCCATGATTGCCCTCTTTATTGGCTAAGCCAAACAGTATTTCTTTGAGGATGGAATCATTTCTGTTCCATAATGCCAGGGAAAAACACAGCAATTGCTTATCATCGGAAATGCCCGCTATTCCCTCTTCCCCCCAACGATAAGCCTTACTTCGGGCCATGTCATGAGTGGAATAATTCCAGGCGTCCCCATTCTCGCTGTAATCCTCTCTTACGGTACCCCACTGTCTGTCAGAGACATAGGGTCCCCATTTTTTCCAGGTCGGATCTTTGAGCCTTACCTTCTCCTGATCCATGGGCATCGGGTTTTAACAAAAGTAATAAACCTAGGTT
>CAJCIQ010000080.1 GCA_903970475.1 Beijerinckiaceae bacterium | reverse complement strand
GATTGACGCCATCCTGGAAGCCATCGTTGCCAGGATACCCGCTCCCCAGGGAGATCCCGATGCCCCCTTGCAAGCCTTGGTGTTTGACTCGGTGTTCAATTCTTTCCGCGGTATCATCGTATACTACCGGATCATGAACGGCGTGCTCCGCAAAGGCGACCTGGTTAAGTTCCTCAATGTAGGCAATGATTACTATGCCGACGAAATCGGCATCTTGAAGTTAGGACTTGAACCGAAAAAGGAAGTACGCTGCGGGGACGTAGGTTACATCATAACCGGCATCAAAAATGCCAAGGAAGTGAAGGTGGGTGATACCCTTACCCTGGCGGCAAGGCCCTGTTCAGAAGCCATACAAGGTTTTGAGGAAGTAAAACCCATGGTGTTCGCCGGGATCTATCCTGTCAATACCGATGATTTTGAAGTACTCAGGGATTGCATGGATAAACTCCAGCTCAATGATGCCTCTTTGACCTTCGAACTGGAAACCTCTCAAGCCCTGGGCTTTGGGTTCCGTTGCGGATTCTTAGGGATGCTCCATATGGAAATCATCCAGGAAAGGCTGGAAAGGGAATTCAATCAAACGGTGATCACTACCGTACCCAACGTGAGCTTTATTGCCCATACTACCAGAGGGGAAACGGTAACGGTCAACAACCCCACCGAAATGCCGGATCCTACTTACCTGGAAAGCATTGAGGAGCCCTTCATCAAAGCCCAGATCATCACCAAGCCAGATTATATAGGCAACATCATGACCCTTTGCCTTGGCAAACGTGGTATTCTCCTGGGTCAAAGTTACCTTACCCAAACCAGGGTTGAATTGAGTTTCGAGATGCCCCTGACGGAAATCGTATTTGACTTTTACGATAAACTCAAGTCCTCCACCCGTGGATACGCGAGCTTCGATTACCATCCAATAGGATACAGGGATAGTGATATTTGTAAGATGGATATTCTGCTGAACTCCGATAAGGTCGATGCACTCAGTGCCCTCATCCACCGGAGCCGGGCTCAGGATTTCGGACGTAAGCTTTGCGAAAAGCTCAAAGAACTCCTGCCCAAGCAACAATTCCAGATCGCCATCCAGGCAGCCATCGGGGCCAAGATCATTGCCAGGGAAACCATCTCTGCCATGCGTAAAGACGTTACTGCCAAGTGTTACGGAGGGGACATTTCCCGTAAGCGTAAACTCCTGGAAAAGCAGAAGGAAGGGAAGAAGCGCATGCGCCAGATCGGGAACGTAGAGGTGCCACAGGAAGCCTTCCTGGCGGTATTGAAGTTGGATGAGTAACGGTGATCAGCTCTGATGCTTACATACTAGGAAAGATCAAGGAAGGTGATGGGAATGCTTTTTCCCTCCTCATGGAGAAATACTACTCTGTCCTATTTAAGTATGGGCTGCACATCACCAAAGATACAGACCTGATTGATGATTGTGTGCAGGATGTATTCATCAGCCTGTGGCAAATCCGTCATAAGGCTGATTCCATTCAGTTCATCCGTCAATACCTACTCACCGCCCTGAAGCGGCGCATCATCCGGGTGGAAACCCAGCGAAAGAAAACACTGGACCTCCATGATTATGAATTTGACTTACAGTTTTCCATCGAAGATATCCTCGCAGAACGACAGGTAGCAGAAGACAACGCCTCCAGGCTCAGGCATATCCTGGACCAGTTAACTTCCCGCCAGAAAGAAGTGATTTACCTCGTTTATTACCTTCAGTTAGACCATGCCCAGGTGGCAGAGATCATGCATATCTCCAGGCAATCCGTCTATAATCTGTTGTCAGAAACCATTCGTAAGATGAAGGATTTCTGGGAAAATGCACGCTGAGTCAGGCTTTCCGATATGCAATCGGTTGCGCTAAATTTTTCAAAAAGTTAAAATAAGCCAGTAGGTTTCCGAGTGCAGCTACTCTATATGGTTGGATAGGCCCGTTCCGGGCCGCCACACCAAACAGATTGTGCCCATATGAGGAATTACTCGGATTACCGTATTGATGACTTTGCCATGGACCCGGATTTTATCCGATGGGTGCTGGATCCCCATTTATCCGACCATGACTTTTGGCCCCAATGGCTCCAGGAAAACCCCCACCGTCTCTCAGACATTTCAGCAGCCAGATTGATTGTGGCTTCCATGCATATTGAGGAGGTTGAAATATCCCAGGAGCTGGTGTTACAGGGGATGGATAAAGTTTTGGCCCAGTCCGGTCTTGGCCCCGCACGTCCGACCGTATTCCGCTTCCGTTTTTGGCTGGCAGCCGCCTCCCTGCTGGTACTGGTTTCCAGCGCGCTGATCTTATATAAATCATTCAGGTCAATAACCCACAAGAACCGTCCTTTGGCAGTTTCTGTATGGGCAGTTCCAGTAGGGGACAGTCTGGTGGAACAGGCTAATGCAGGATTATCTCCTAAAATCATCCGGCTATCAGACAGCAGTATCATTACGCTGCAGCCCGGGGCATCCATAAGGTATTACTCGGCATTTCTTGGTGGCAATACCAGATCTATTTATCTGAAAGGAAACGCAGATTTTCAGGTGGAAAAGGTGTCAAACAAACCCTTTCTGGTGTACAGCCAGGAACTCATCACGCGCGTATTGGGCACCAGTTTCACCATAAAGGCAGATGGCACCGCTCAGGATATTAAGGTAATCGTTCATTCCGGAAAGGTGTCGGTATGCAGGGAAGGAGAAGCGGACAGTAAGGGAAAACTGAGCAGCGGTACCGTTCAGCGTGGAGTCATCCTTACGCCCAACCAGGAACTGGTGTACAACCGTACCCCGCGTATCTTTCAAAAATCCTTGATCGATACGCCGGAACTGGTCAACCCAGTGGCGATCAAACATGATTTTGTATACGAGGATATCCCTGTAACCGAGGTGTTGGAAGAATTTAAATCGGCTTTTGATATAGACATTGAATACGACAAAGAAGTACTCAAAGATTGCCGGATCAGTGCCAATCTCAGCGATGAATCCATCACAAAGAAACTGGATCTGATCTGTGCAGCGCTGGGGGCCAAGTATGAAATGATAGACGGGGCCGTGTCCATACAGGCTCACCCCTGCAAATAACTATTACGATTCTAACGACGCTTAACGTATGATAGATAACTCCACATAACTGCCTCTAAACAGCAAGGGGCCTTGCCGGGCCCCTCACTTCAGATACCCCATTCCTTTTGGTCAAGTGAGCTGGGGTTGTTTCGATTTTTTGATTGTAAACCAAAACGTTTTCAAGTTATGCAAAATCACCCATGCATTAGGGGGTCAATTATTCATTTTATGAGAATTGGACTGCTTTCCATCGTTTTCGCTTCGAGCATGGCAACTGCCCTTCATGCCTCCCCGGCCTTGGGCCAGGAGGTCCTTAGCAAAAAGCTATCCCTGGTTGCCAACAAGGAGGAACTCAAAGACATCCTCCGGGATATCTCCAGAACTGCTGATGTAAAATTTATCTATGTATCACCCGGTATTCCGGATCATATGAAAGTAACCGTACTGGCTAATGAAGATAACTTGTCCACTGTGTTGGACCGCTTACTCAGTCCCTACAATATTGGATATGAAGTGGTGGGGAAACAGATCATCCTTAAACCCCTGACTTCTCCAGCTTCGGTAGCAGCGCTGCCTAAAGACGTAAAAGGTCGTGTAGCCGATGCGAATGGAACGCCCATTGCCGCAGCCTCCGTTGTCATTAAAGGCAGTAAATCCGGCACCTTTACCAATGAAAAAGGAGAGTTTAGCATAGATGCCCCTGAAGGCGCTGTATTGGAATTTTCTGCGGTCGGGTACGCCAAACAATCCATTACTGTAGGTGCCAATCATGACCTTTCGGTGATCCTGCCTAAGAGCGAGAGCACCCTAAATGATGTCGTGGTAGTAGGTTATGGCACCTCCAAAAAAGTGAATCTGACAGGAGCCGTGGCTACTGTGGGAGAAAAGGAACTGGAGGACAGGCCTGTAACCAACCTGACCAATGCCCTGGAAGGCACTATGCCGGGCGTAACCGTTGTTCAAACCAATGGACAGCCAGGCCAGGACGGTGGTTTGATCAGAATCAGGGGTGTAGGTACACTGAATAATAGCGATCCCATGATTGTGGTTGACGGTAATATCGTAGGTTCCATGAATGATGTTAACCCAAACGATATTGCCTCTGTATCTGTGTTAAAGGATGCGGCATCGGCAGCCATATACGGTTCCCGTGCGGCAAACGGCGTTATCCTCATTACCACTAAAAAAGGGAAAGCCGGAAAAACGACCATTAGCTATAACGCCTACGTTGGTAAACAAAAGGCCACTGCATTGCCCGATTACCTGCCCTCCTGGCAAGCGGCTACCCTCTTCAATGAAGCGCTGATCAATGAAGGTGGAACTGCCGCCTATACAGCCGCTCAAATCGACTCCTTCAAATTAGGAAACAGCCCTTATAATTATCCCAACACCAATTGGCTGGGCTTGTTTTACTCCGGAAGCGGCTTCCAGCAAAGCCATGATCTGGGGGTAAGCGGCGGTACCGACAAGACCCAGTACTATTTTTCCATGGGTTATTTCGATCAGGATGGCATCACGCCTAAAACCAATACCCAACGGTATTCTACCCGGTTAAACCTTACCACAAAGGCAAACGACTGGATTACAGTATATGCAAAGTTATCCTATACCTACCAACCCACGTTGCAACCCCAAAGTTCTTATCCCGGCGTGCCCCAATTCTCCCAGATGATCCGGCAGGTAAACCGTATTTCCAATATCATTCCCTATAAATATGCCAACGGATACTACGGTTATATTGCAGATGGCAGCCCTATGGCCTGGTTGAATTCTCCCTCATTTGACAGACCCAATAAGGACAATTACCAGGGAATTGCAGGTGCAGATATTGAGCCTGTAAAGAATCTACACATCAGGCCTCAGATAGCTTATGCAGTAGGGGAAAGCGATGATCAGAACTTCGTTTCTTCTATCCAATATTATGACGCCCAGGGTCAACCCACCTTTCTTCAAGGGCCCAACAACGCTTCAGAAACTTATCAGAAAACGACTTATTTCACGCCCCAGCTACTGGCTGATTACAGCTATACATTGGGTGACAACCATTTTAAGCTATTGGGCGGTTATTCCCAGGAGCTGGATAATTGGCATGAATTATACGGATACAGGCAGAATTTCCTGAATAACTCCCTTAGCGTGATCAATCTTGGTTCTCCCACAGGGGAAGTTGCTCAGGGTGATGCTACCGAACTTGCACTGCGTTCCCTTTTCGGCAGATTCAACTATGACTATAAGGAAAGGTATCTTTTTGAAGCCAACCTCAGGTATGACGGTACTTCCAGGTTTGCTCCAGGTAACCAATACGGGACATTCCCATCCTTCTCTGCCGGATGGAGAATCTCTGAAGAGGATTTCTTCAAACCATTGAAAAGTGTGGTGAATGACCTTAAGCTCAGGGGATCCTGGGGTAAATTGGGTAACCAGAATGCTACCGGTAACTATCCCGCAATTTCTACTGTAAGTTCAGGTCAGAACTATGTGTTCGGCGGTCAGTCCCCCGTCATTGCATCCGGCATTGCGCCCACTACAGGGGTTGACCCCAGTATTATCTGGGAAACAACCACTGAAGCCAACTTCGGTTTGGATGCCGATTTCATTCAGGACAGGTTAAGCCTAACTGCCGATTATTTCGTAAAGAACACCACCGGTATTCTTTACAATCTTCCGGTCTCTGGCACTTATGGTCTGATCGCTCCTATCATCAATGCCGCCTCTGTCCGTAATCAGGGGTTAGAGCTGATGTTGAGCTATCATAACAATGAAGGAAAGTTAAAATATAACATATCTGGAAACGCTTCATTCATCAAGAATGAAATTACCAGCCTGGCGGGTACAGGCGATACATACCCTTCCTACTCAACGATCATGCAGGTTGGTTTACCGATTGATGCATATTATGGATATGAGGCCCAGGGAATATTCAAGACCCAGGACCAACTGCAATCCCACGCATCTCAAACCGGTTTAAGCCCTAATACCAGCCTGGGAGATCTGATGTACAAGGATGTCAATAAAGATGGAGTGATCAATCAGAGCGATAAAGTGTATCTGGGTACCAATTTTCCCAAGGTCACCTTTGGTATGAATTTGAGCCTGAACTATAAAAATTTTGACCTGTTGGCTTTCTTCCAGGGAACTGCCGGTGTCAAAAACTACATTCAAGGAAACTTGATTGGCATAAACAGCAACGCAGCGGGTAAACCTACTACAGCCTTGTGGAATAGCTGGAGTTCCACCAATAGTAATTCCAATTGGCCACGTGCGTGGATCGCTTATCAGCAAAACGACCCTGGCGATAATCCATCTTCTTTTTGGATAAGGAATGCCGCTTATGTGCGTATGAAAAACCTGCAATTAGGATATTCCCTGCCTGAGCGGTGGTCAAGATCGATTCGGGTTCAAAGGCTGAGAATTTATTACAGCGGACAAAACCTATTCACCATTACACAGTTCTACAAATGGGTTGATCCTGAATCCCCTTCCGGTACGGCTGGGTACGACTATCCGCAAGTGAAGGTTAATTCATTAGGCCTGAACTTAACATTCTAATTCCATTTAAATTATTGTGTCATGAAAAGGATTTTCCTTCCAATAATACTTCCCAGCATCATGCTGTTAACGGCTTGTTCTAAGAATTTCTTAAACAAGCAACCACTGGATGCTTATAGTAATTCCAGTTTATGGACAGATTCCAGTGATGCGGCTGCAGCCCTTAATGGTGTGTATGCCGGACAGAATACCGCATGGTCTGACAATGCCAGCGGATGGGCCGATGGCTTCCTGGTCAATTACATGGATTGTGCATCCGATAATGCCTATAGTCAATATGTCTGGGAAGGCTTTCAGGATTACGGAGATGGATTGGTCACTGCCGCAGACCAGAATAATGCTATTTTCTGGACCCCATTATATGCCACTATCCAGAAATGTAACTGGTTCCTTCAGAACATAGGAGCCACTCCCATGGGTTCGGTCGGAAAAACGCAAATGATTGCTCAGGTAAGGTTCATCCGCGCTTACCAATACTTCTGGCTCACCCAATGTTACGGGGATGCCGTCCTGGATACCACTACGGTTACGACTGAGCAGGCAAATGCATCCGTAAGGACGGCCAAGGCTGATGTCATCGCTTTCGAGCTGAGGGAACTGGCTTCAGCCATTCCCAACCTGCCTACCAGTTACCCCAGCGCCCAGCAGGGCCAAATAACCCAGGGGGCTGCCCTGGCATTGAAAATGAGGATAGAATTATACAAGGGAGATTATGCCGATTGCATAACCGACGCCCAGACCATCATGAATATGGGTATCTATTCCCTTTTCCCGAGCTATGTGAATCTGTTCCGTATCGGTAACGAGGGCAGCAGTGAGGACATCCTGGACGTGCAGTATATGGAAAATACCCATTCCAACGGAACTTTAGGTGTAATGGTACCCAACTCGCTAGGTGGGTGGTCATCCATAGATCCTACCCAATCCCTGGTGGACAACTATGAAACCATTTCCGGCAAACCCATCACCGATCCAACCTCTGGATATGATTCCACACAACCTTACAGCAATCGAGATCCCCGCCTGACCGCGACGATCCTTGTTCCTGGTCAGTTTGGAAATGGCATGTATTATGATCCGCTGGATGCCTCCTCAGATGATTATTACGCAAATAACAACTGTTCTGTAACAGGGTATGAGGTTAGAAAATTCACTTCCAACCTTTCTGATTTTGACAACATGTGGAACACCGGCTTGGATATGATGCTGATCCGCTATTCTGAAGTACTGTTGTCCTATGCCGAAGCTAAAATTGAAGCCAATCAAATTGATGGGTCGGTATATAGCGCAATAGATCAGGTTCGTGTGCGTGCAGGTCTGCCTCCTACGGATCAATCCGTGTACAATTCACAGTCAACCTTAAGAACCCTCATTCGTAGGGAAAGGCGTTCTGAATTGGCCATGGAAGGACTGCGTTGGTGGGATATTCAACGCTGGCAGATTGGACCTCAGGTCATGGCAGGTATCGTTTATGGATCAAAGACTGGTACGGTAAATACCTCTACTGGGGCAGTCACATTGACCGGCAACCATTTACAAGTTCAAACCAGGTTGTTTGACGCGTCCAAAAATTACCTGTGGCCGATACCTCAATCTGAGTTAAATGTTGCTAAAAACCTAACCCAGAATCCGGGCTACTAAAGGAAGGTTAACCCAACTTTGAGATCATACAAAAACTAGATTATATGGGAACCGATCGTCGCTCATTCATTCGTCAGTGCGGGATAGCCGGGACTAGCTTATTACTATCCTCCAGAACCTGGGCCATACCACCCACGAAGACACCCGGCGGTCGGTCCCTTACTTTTGGCATCATTTCAGACTTGCACCATCTCACCTTCCGTGTCAATGAAGAAACCCGTATGAAAGCTTTCATGGATCAGGTCCTGGAAGTCAACCCGGATTTCATCGTTCAAAACGGGGATTTTTTTCAACCTTCCGGCGCTGCTGCTATCATGGATCAATGGAACCGTTTTTCCGGTCCCAAATACCATGTATTAGGTAACCACGACATGGACACCTGCGATAAAGCAACCATCATGGGTATATGGGGCATGTCCAAACCCTATTACTCCTTTGATAGGGGTGGGTATCATTTTGTCGTGATGGACAGGAATTTTCTTCGCCAATCTGATGGTACATTAGTTGACTATGCTTCTTCCAACTGGAGTCCGTTTGGTTCTCCCTTCCGAAGCTTTTCGGATACAGCTCAATTGTTGTGGCTCCAACAAGACCTGGCTTCCAATAAACTTCCTGTCATCGTTTTCATGCATCAACCTGTTTTCCTGAGCCAATGGACCACCGAACTGGGGAATGCCGATGATATATTAACCATATTTGATGCGGCCAATCTGACTGCCGACCTGGGGTCTAACGGGAAGGTTTGCGCGGTATTCATGGGGCACGACCATGATGACCGTTATGGAGAAAGGGTAGGGGTGCACTACTTCCTGCTCAACAGCGCCTCCTATGCATACAATGGGGATGCCTATTATTACAAAGAAGCGCTTTTCGCCTTTGTGACACTGGATCCTGCCGGACATATGTCCATAGCAGGACGCACCTCGGTGTACAGGGATTCAGCTCCTGATAAGGTCAAGGCAGCTTTCCCGGCCAAGATCAGTGATCACAGACTGAACCTTATTTAATAGGATTAAACAGGCCAAGGTATACGATCAATCATCCTTAGTTTTAGCGGTACAATGCGATATTGATATGAGAAAATGGATGGGCTTTCTACTGTGCTGGCTTTTAAGCATTTCTGCCGGGGCGCAATCTCCCCGTTTCACCCTGAATTTCGATGCAAACTGGGAGCTGTACGCGCTGCCAGCCGATTCCTCCGGGTCTTCCAGTTTCCATAGAGGCACTTCCTTTAAATCCCAGTTTAACGATGAGCACGTCAAAGGAAACCTGGCTTCGTTAACGTCCATCCAACGCTCAGAAGTGGGGGAAGCCATCGCAGGTTTCACCAAGGAATATCCACGCATTTCAGGCCTTAAGTGGAAACCGGTTGTGCTGCCATGCCCTGTGCGTTATGAAGACTCCCTCAATCCGGGCGATCACCAATTTTCCGGCCTCTGTTATTATAGAAAGAAATTCCGCATCAATCCATCCTGGAAAAAGGACTACCTCTATCTACATTTTGACGGAGCCATGCAGGTGGCCAGTGTCTGGATCAACGGACAATACGTTTGGCAGCATCAGGGAGGTTACCTTCCCTTCAATGTTCCCTTGAGTCCCTATGTGCAATTTGATTCCACCAATGAGATCGTCATACGACTGGACAACAGGGACAATCCCAATGTTCCACCAGGCAAACCATTATCAAGGCTGGGCTTCCTTTATTGGAGCGGTATTTACAGGCAGGTTTGGTTAGAGGGTAGGGGTCCTGTACATATTACAGATGCGGTTGAACCCACGGCAGCCAATCCCAGGATCAACGGTCACGTTTCCTGGCAGACCACCATGTCTGGTCTCACTATGTTCGATGCTTCCGGGCCCATCGGCGGAGGCGGCATATTTGTGCGGTATACCCAGGTTTGTTCTGATTCCGCTACCGTGGCGGTTCGGACTCAGGTCATGGGGCCCTCTGCCCAGGCTTCGGCTCAGACTCAAGCCTTGGGGTCAAAGGCACTGATCCAACCGATCGGCTCAACGCCTCAGCGCCATGCGTTCGGGCATTTGATCGTTATCCAGGTTTCCCAAAATTTGTATGACAACCGCGGCCGGCTAATCACTTCCGTTTCTGAGCCCTTGTCGCTCCACGATTCTTTGGTCTCTTCCGAACAGACCCTCCATGTGGATCATCCTCACCTTTGGTCACCCGATAGTCCTTATCTATACCGCTTGGTTACTATTCTGTCTGATGGACGCACCGTGCTGGATTCTCAGACCCAACATATAGGCATACGCTGGCTATCGTTCACCAGGGCTGAAGGGTTTAAACTCAATGGTAAACCATTGCTTATCGTAGGCACCAACCGACACCAGGACGCACCCTATATTGGAAACGCGCTAAGTCCCCAGGCCCAGTACAGGGATCTCA
>CAJCIQ010000079.1 GCA_903970475.1 Beijerinckiaceae bacterium | reverse complement strand
CAAGACGCAAGCTCAAGCGGACGCCGGCGCCGCGACGACGAGCGCCTCCAATGCAGCAAGCAGCGCTAAAACCACCGCCGCCAAGACGGCCAAAAGCGCTAAGACCACCGCTACTAATGCAGCTGGTACAGCGGCGACGGATGCTAACAATACCGCCGGCACGGCAAAAACGGATGCTGGGAATGCGGCCAGTACAGCCAAAACAAGCGCGGCAAACACCGCAAACAGCGCCAAAACCAGTGCAACCAACGCCGCTGGCACAGCGAAAACGAATGCCGGCAACACGGTGGCCGGTTCGGATAAATCGATTGGCACAGATGCAAAAGGCAGAACGATCTATCAGGGCCCTAGAGGCGGACAGTACTATATAAATTCCAACGGTAACAAGACATACATAAAACACTAATACCGTTTATCATCTTGTGTTCCTCGCAAATTGCGGGGAACACCTATTTTTGGAAATGCGTATTTTATGAAACGCCTATTTTAATGAGCGTATGAATAAACTGATCAGCCTTGCTGGGGGAAGCCTATTGCTACTTTGTTCTTGTAACCTAACTCCTCCTCCAAAACAAGTCGTTGTATTTATTGGTGACAGCATTACCTGGGGCTACGGGTTGTACCCTGACATAGCGCCTCCGGCCATGGTTTATGCTTATCTGAGTACGCGCATGCCTAAAGGCTTGGTCTATTCCAATCAGGGCCATAATGGTTTTACGACCCTGGACTTCTTACCCAAAGCAGAAGGCGCCTACCAACAGGCCGTAACGGCAACGACTAACCTAAGTAAAGACAGCAGCATGAGTCTGTTGTTTTCCATTATGCTCGGCACCAATGATTCAGCAGATTTTGGCACCAATGGGGCAGCGGCAAGCCCTGAAACCTATAAGGCCAATATGAAAACTATAGTGGACAGCCTGCTGGACAGATTTCCCCGGTGTAAAATTATACTTCAATTTCCGATCTATTATTCGCCCAATACCTATAATGGAGCCCGTTATATGGAAACCGGCTTACAAAGGCTACAAAGTTATTTTCCGGAAATAGATACCCTGACGGCTGCTTATCAAACCACGCATCCCGGACAGGTATTTGAAGGGGACACCGCCACCTTCCATTACTTCAGGGAACATTACCTGGATTTGTACAGACCGGAGGAGGGAAAAGTAGGGAACTTCTATCTACATCCCAATGAGAAAGGAGCCGAAGTACTAGGTAACTTCTGGGGAAAATCCATTCTCCATATCCTTGAGCACCCGCCTGCCGAATTGCTGGGCAACTAGGGTGGGCGCTGATCAAAACGCTGAACCACTAGCTACCGCCCCGATCATATAGGTATGTCAATGGTAATGCCATATCCACTGGGAACGGCACTATACAACCGGTATTTACCCCGGATGGCTTCAATCCTTTCCTTCATATTTTGAATGCCTATTCCTGAGATGGGCGTATCCAACGGGACGCCTTTACCATTATCGGAATACTCCAGGGTGAGCGTTGATTCAGCCACGCGCACATGAAACATAATATGGGTGCAATTAGCGTGCTTAATAGAGTTACTGATGAGCTCATTCATGATTTTACGCAAGTGATCGAATTGCATCTGGGAAAGCACTTTATTACTTCCATCCATGCTCGCATTGAAGTCAATTTGCGTAGGCTCCTTGATGCGCTCTAATAGCCTGACCGTATAGGCATAGATGCTATTAACCGTATTGAGTTTATCGCTTTTCAGGTCATGGGAAATACTTCTAACGGACTCCATCAGGGTTGCCAGCTGTAATTTCAATTCTTCCATGCCTGGGGTAGGGTTGGCGGCCGCTTCTTTTTTTGCGAGGATATTGGCATACAGTAACATGGGACCAACATCATCGTGGAAATTCCTGGCGAGTCCCAATTGAAGACGGGACAACCGTTGCCTTTGTTTGGCCCTATAACCCCAAAAACCGGAACCACCCATCACCAACATGCCCATCAATACCATATAAAGGATGAGGTAATGCATCCGCGCCTTATGCTCCCTGGTCTCAGCGTTCATTAATTCAATATGCGTATCTTCGGCTTCCGTAAGCGCATAAAGGTTATTGTCTCTGTCGGCTACGATCGCATAAGAGGACGAGTCGGCCATGTCATACAACTTTTGCAACTTGTTGTAAGCATATTTGTAGTCTCCCTTAGCCGCTTCCAATTTGGCTTCTGCCAGGGGCAGAAAACCCTGGTCCAGGTCAGAGTAGCTAACCATCCCTTCATGGAGGGCCTTTACCCGGTTAAAATAAGCGGTTGCACTGTCGATCTTATGGAGATCAAAATAAAAGTCAAACGCATCGGCGTATAATTCTTCTTCATAAGAGCCACGATAATTAGCAGGAAAAGTAGGTAGCTGGACTTCTGCAACTGCTTTTTTCAGCTCATTTTGGGCAGAATCAAAATGATTCAAATACTTTTCTTTGGTGTACAGCAGGGTATGGTATACGAAATGATGAACAATAGCATAGCGCTTAAATTTCCCAGGCTGCCTACCTATGGCTTGAAGAATCTTTTCAGAAAGGATGATACCTTCATTAGCCCTGATGGTATCTTTTTGTTTGTAAGCCGCATATACGTCGGCGTTGAGGATCATAGTAGATACGAAAGCCTGGTCTGAAGTCACCTTCCCGCTATCGATACCGGAGGGCATGGATACCAGGATGCTTTTCACCGTATCGAATTGGGAAAACACCCTGGTATAATCCCTGTTATTGTAGTACAAGGTTATAGCCAAGGCTGCGCTATGGGGGATACCCCCTTTGTCAAAAAAACCATCTTTAACCCGTTCTTCATTATTGCGTTCCGAGTAGTATATGCCGCTCCCAAACTTGCCCTTATTAAGCGCCCATAGCGACATGACGGCAAAATAAGTGGCTCTGTACTTACCCAGGGCAGTATCCTCATTAAAGGCTACCTGCCTATACACCTCCAGGAATTGAGGAAGGCTGTCTTCATGAACCAATAAGGGAGCGATGCTGTCAACCTGATTCAAATACGCCGTGTCACCAAGACGATGCTGTTGGTATTGGGCTTGAAGGTTACTCAACCGGTTTTTAAGCTCAGTAGGTTTCTGGGCCAGGAGGAGGGAGGGGAGCGCACATAGGGATAGGCCCAGTATAAGCGATAGATTGCACAGGTTTAGCCTCATTCCACAATATAAAAAAAATTACCCGCGATTCCAGGCCCAGGAAAGACCGTTAAAACCCTCGAAACAGTAGGAAAACTCCGTGCAGACACCTGAACATCTATGGTTCTTATCCCTCTCCGGTATCGGTATAGGCTATTTTCAACGCATCGTCGGAGGCCTTTATATGGAATGTAATGTGGGTACAGTCCGCGTATATGACACTGTTAGCGACGGCCTCATTCATGATTTTTCGCAAGTGGTCCAATTGCGTATGCGTCAAAGCACGTGCTGCATATTCCACTTTTGCCTTATAACGGATAGGCGTTGGTGATCGGTGGAAGGATTGCTGTGGGCAAGCTTTCCGGCCAGCCCCAATTGTAGCATAAGCAGTTGGTATAGATCACCCATGCGTTAGGTTATTTAATGAAGAAAAAACATGTCCCCATTAAACCTTCCGTGTCCGGCCTTATCAAATCTTGTGATATATCAATAACCTTAACAAACATTCACTACTTAGATCTATTATGATGAGACCAATCCTTCTGGCCCTGGTAATGTTGGCTTTTTTCGCCCCCCAGAGTCGTGCACAGATTAGCATTTCTATCAACATTGCTCCCCCCGAACCTTTTGTGGTTCGTCCTCCTCAACCTTCTAACAATCATATCTGGGTCGAAGGTGAATGGGTCAATCAAGGTGGACATTATGTCAAACAACCAGGAAGTTGGACCGTTCCACCCAAAGACCAGATCTGGATCAAAGGTGAATGGATTCACAATCCCGATGGGACCGTTTATTGGCAGCCAGGTTACTGGAAACCTATTCCACATATGGGCGTACCCAATTGGATTCCGGAACCTGACTATCTGAGGCCTCCCAGACCTTCCAACATGACGATGTGGGTAAGTGGGGAATGGATATGGTTGGGTGACCATTACAAATACCAGGTTGGTTACTGGATAGTACCTGAACCCAATAAAGTTTTCATCCGCGGTCACTGGGCCCAATGGCCTGATGGTGAGTGGTATTGGGTTGCCGGCTATTGGAACCGAATCCCTGACAACGTGTTTGTAAGCGCTATTCCTCCAGAACCTCAATTCAACCGCCCTCCGGCGCCTTCTCCCCAGCATGTCTGGATTGACGCGGAGTGGACCTGGCAGAACGGTGGCTTCGCTTATAAGCCAGGTTACTGGATGCCAAGGGATCCGCACAGAATGTGGGTTAGGGGTTACTGGCACCAACGCCACGACGGTAATTTCTACTGGGTAGACGGTTACTGGGCTTGGGTATAAGCCAACATTTGCAGGCAAGCACACAACAACCTGGTCTGGCCAGGTTACACATAAACCAGGCCGGCTCCCATGGGAGCCGGTTTTTCTTCCTACTAAGTGAGGAAGTATTTTTGAAGGGTGGCCTTAGCTGAGGGACCTATCGAACAGTTCGTGATGTTCCATACGGGTTCCTACCGGCCGGGTACCTGATCGGTTGTATCGTCGGCCGTTTGGGCTGTGAGCGGAGTGGGCACTTTATAGTCCGGATGATCTTCTTTATAAGCTTCTATGAAGAACTTATAAGAGTCCTTGATGTATTTATCCAATTCGTACTCCGAATCAAAGGACTTGATATAATCATAACTGGGCCGGTAGTCTTTCATGAAGATTTCGAGTACCGGTGATTCCAGCCCCGTAATCTTCTTGACAAGGAGTTTGGAGAATTTGAAATCCACATAGCGTTGACGTTCATCTTCTTCAAAATAACGCTGTACAGATTCCCGGCTATGGTTAACCGTCTTTTTGGCAAAAAAGTCCAGGTCAAAGCCAGCACCCATACCCCGGCCCCGGGTGGACATATTGTTCATGGGACCACCTCCCTCAAAATCAAATATGTTTGCAAACTCTTTCCTCCGCTCCAGCGAGTCCTCATGGTAACTATTGGCCGCTACAAAAACGGGGGGTAAGGATTCAACATCTACATCCAGCATCACGTCGTAATGCAATACACTGGGGATATCCTTTATGGGTATATGAGGCGTTCTTTTGCCTAGATAGGAGAAAAAAATCGAATCCTTTTCGCCTATGGTCAGGCTATAATGCCCCACCGAATCGCTGATGGTGCCGGCTCCCGATGTACTCATAACGCTTACGCCCTGGAGTCCACTACCCATGGTTCGATCAGAAACGGTGCCCTTTATTTCGACCTGGGCCGAGGCCGCATCATAACTCAAAGCCAGCCCCAGCAAGATGATGATATGCCGCAAAAGTTTCGGTTCTTTCATTTACGGACGGAAAAATAAACCAGCCTTGTTTCTAGATAAAATACAGGGCAATATTTAACAATTATTTCGCGGTTCGCCCATTTTTTTATCCCGATAAACTAAGATTTGATCCGATAATCCATCTTTCTAACCGCTGGACACGGGAGTCGCTTCTCGCACCCCCTAACGGCCGAAGCATCAAACTGCACATACAAAGCATAATGCTGCCTATTCAGCGATAAGAATAATCCGTCACTTTGCCTTCATAAATAATAGCATATGAATAGACGGAACCAAACAGTATTCATAACAGGAGCAACCGATGGATTAGGAAGGGGCGTAGTCCTTGACCTGGCAAAGGAGGGATATTCCCTAATCCTGCACGGAAGAAAGGAAGAGAAAGGAAAAGCGCTGATCGCAGATATCCAAACAGAAACAGGTAATAAAGACCTGGTATACTATAACGCGGATTTTGCCCATATCGACCAGATAAAGCAGCTCGCGCATACCGTACTCCAGAACCATAAGGAATTACATGTGCTCGTCAATAATGCAGGACTAGGTGTAGAAACCAAGCGCAGGGTCAGTACAGATGGGTATGAAATGATATTCCAGGTTGACTATCTGGCCACTTATATCCTGACCAAACTGCTGACGCCACTACTGGAGTCATCGGCCCCCGCCAGAATCATCAACGTCGCCTCGGCAGGCCAGGCGCCCATCAATTTTGCCGATCCTTTGTTGGAAAAGCATTGGGATGGTGTACAGTCCTATTGTCAGGCCAAACTGGCCCAGATCATGTTAGCAGTAGAGTGGGGGACTTCCCTACTCCAAAAGGGGGTTACAATTAATTCCCTGCACCCAGCATCTTATATGCCTACGAAAATTGTGACCCATATGTTCAGGCCCCAAAGTACGGTAGAGGATGGGGTGGCCTCGGTAGTAAATCTGGTAACCAATCCAAAGCTTGAGCACGTATCCGGGAAATATTTTAACCGCCAGACGGAAACCAAAGCCCTGTCCCAGGCTTACGATCCCGGTGCCAGGTCCCAGTTGCTTCAATTGTCGGAAAAATTGACGGGGATTTAATCACAGGGAAATTTATTTACGAATACGTTGTCGAAACGGCATTCCCACACCTATACCTGGTCAAATTCCTTGGGAAAAATAACCGTTCCGGAAATATGCCGGAGACTTTGAGGCGATAACTCTAAGGCCATAAAAACGTTGCGGGGCACTTTGAAGGGAGGAACGATATGCCAGGTATCAGCAGGGAGGAAGCCAAACTTCTGATAATAATGTTCGTGTCCTAACACCAGGACGGAGGAATAACCCAATACTTTGGCCCTGGTCAGGCCAGCACCAATGAGTTGCTTGCCTACGCCTTTCTTCTGAAAGGTTGCACCAACGGCCAAGGGCGCCAGCGATAGGCTTTCAAACTGAGAACCGTCTTCGTTGATGATCCGGTTCTTTGTAAACAGGATATGTCCCGCTATTGAACCATCTACCAGGGCCACCAGGGATAGTTCAGGAATATATGCAGGGCTATTTCTTAATTTATCGACCAGTCCGGCCTCATTTTCCCTTCCAAATGCCTCCGCAAGTAAACGATGAATGGAGCTTTGGTCTTCCCTGGTCTCTTCTCTGATGTCCACTCTCATGGGAAATGCTTTTGCTTATACCCATATACGTAAAATGTATCAAAGCGTTCAATCCCATCAATTTTATTGTTAAAAATGTTATATCACATACTTAGCCATTCACGGACAATGAAGAAAATCGTTTTATGGGAACTAAAACTCATCCTGAATAAATAATCATCGTGTAGGATACTTAGCGAAACTAATAACGCTGACTTATATTTGGGGTCTAAAATGAATCTATCATGCGACTGATAACCTTAGAAGAACATTTTGCCAGCCCTAACTGGCTGGACACGGCAGGAAGAGAAACAAAAGAATTGGCCGCCAATCCAAACACCCCTTATCATGAGATTCCAGCAAAGCTAGTAGACCTGGGCAAACAGCGGGTAGCGGAAATGGATGCAGCAGGTATTGATCTACAAATACTGTCCCTCAATGCACCGGGCGTAGAACAATTAGACGAAGCGGAAGCAGTAGCCTCCGCAAGAGAAACGAATGAATATCTGGCAGAAGCCATTAAAGCATATCCAACCCGCTTTGGCGGTTTTGCCGCCTTAGCGCTGGCCCGGCCAACAGAGGCGGTAAAAGAGTTGGAGCGTGCGGTGAATGATCACGGTTTTGTGGGAGCCAATATCAATGGGCATATACAGGAGCGTTATTTAGATAATCAATTCTTCTGGCCGGTACTGGAAGCAGCCGAAGCCCTGGGCGTGCCCATCTACCTTCATCCGACCCAACCACCTAAAGCAGTAGTGGAAGCCTATTACTCAGGTTTCTCCCCTGAATTGACCAGCATACTTTCCAAACCAGGATGGGGTTGGCATATCGAAACAGCGGTGCACGTCATCCGGATCATCCTGGGTGGGGTATTCGATCGCTTCCCCAAGCTTCAAATAATCGTAGGACACCTGGGAGAAGGGCTTCCCTTCATGCAGGAACGGATGAATGCGGTATTGAACCCCCGGTTAACCAAACTCAAACGCCCGGTAGGGGAATACCTCCGGGAAAATGTCTATTATACCACCAGTGGCTGGAACTATAAGTCATCCTTCCAGAACATGCTTTCAGAGGTGGGCGTTGATAGGATCATGTTTTCTTGCGACTATCCATATGGATCTATGAGTAAGTCCAAGGCGTTTCTGGAAGGATTGTCCATCTCTGAGTCGGACAAAGCTATAATTGCTCATCAAAATGCGGAAAAGCTGATGAAGTTATAGCCACTTCTTTCCCAGTCTCAGGCTCCATTTAAACTTATTGAAAGATTCGTCACCCCGTATATCACAACGCTGTACCTGGAATGGCTTATCCAGCGGAAGACGATTCAATCGGTTTCCGATCCGGAATGCCAGCCGTATGCCATTGGTATCAAGGGTTTTAAACAGGGCCGTTTGCTTAACGCCCTTCCGTTTGGGGTAGGCGCCAAATGGATAAGCCAGACAGGGTTGCCAGGTAATGCCCAACACCTCCATATAATGTCTGCAAAGCCTCAGGTCCGCATCTATTTCAGTTGCAGACAAATCTGTATAACTATCATGTCCGAATGCATGCAGCCCCATTTGCACGACCGATGGGTCCATTTGAGCGATTTCCTTCACCCCAAGGCAATCCAGGCCCCGATAAGAGCCCTTGATAATAAATGCAGGGACAAGGAATAGATTGATTTTGATCTTTAACGTGCATGCCAGCGGATAAGCAATATCAAAATTATTTTTAAACCCATCATCAAAGGTGATCAAGACCGGTTTTGGAGGCAGGGGCACGTTAAGGTGGTAATGAGCAATCAGCTGACTAAAGCTAATGCTGTTATAACCTTGCTCATTGAGGTAATTAAATTGTCTGAGCAATTGTTGTTTGCTCACGGTAAGATCGTCCGTAGGTCCTTCTTCAGATACACAATGATACATTAAAACGCGTAGTTTCATTTTCGGTTGGTTTTGCATTTATACAG
This sequence comes from Beijerinckiaceae bacterium, assembly GCA_903970475.1. Lineage (GTDB taxonomy): Bacteria > Bacteroidota > Bacteroidia > Chitinophagales > Chitinophagaceae > Dinghuibacter. Next base: position 30,440 of record CAJCIQ010000079.1, on the reverse strand, counting down.
CTCCATGATCTTTACATACTTGGCAAAATGGTAATGGGTGCTGTAGACGGACCAATAAAATCCTTCCCGCCCATTCAAAAAATTCCCGTTGACGATATAATAGCGGAAGAAATAGTAGGGGAGGACCGTAGCAATGGCCAGCAGGCTCTTTCGCTTTCCTTTCCGGACAGCTTCCTGAGCAGCCAGGGTGGAATAACGGTTGCATTTTTCAAACCACTGTGCGTGGCTGGTATAGCTGTAATGAAGCAGGTGATTTTTCAACTTGCCGGTTTTGCCTTCCACCCGGATACCCTCATGCACTAATGCGTTGGTAAAATGCCCCCACCTTTTGTTGAATAGCCTGATGAAATGCCTGCCGCTCTCCCTTCCATGCCGGAACTCCCGGTCGAGGAAAACCAGGTTCATCGGCAGGGAATAGCCTGAGTACAAAGAAGGCTTGGAGAGTATTTGCTGGATTTCATCTACCAATGGCGCCGTCAACACTTCATCAGCGTCCAGGCAAAGCACCCAATCGTTGTTAGCCTTAGAAAGGGCATACTGCTTCTGGTCTCCATAACCTGAGAATGGTTTCTGGTATACCGTACACCCATAGGACAAACAAATGGAAACAGTATCATCGGTACTGTTGCTGTCCACCACGACAATCTCATCACACCATTGCAGCTTCGAAAGGGTGCGGCCAATAGTACGGCCTTCGTTGAAGGTGATCATGACTACACTTACCTTAATCTGAACCCGATTCGGGTAAGCGACAGAGAGCCCCCTCGATTCAGAGAATGAGGGGGTCTTGGGTTTCAAAGAGATCATTGGTTTTTCTAATTATGTTGAATGACTTGAATACTTTCCCTGTACTTATTGGACAAATGGCCCAACCCCTTGAGGTACACGGTGAATATTTTACCACTGGTCAATTGGAGGGAAGGATCATCAAAGAGTACTATTGTTTTTCCTCCGGATTTTGTTTTCACCTTCATATGGTAATCTGCTGAAACCAGATTAATAAAAGCAGAAAGGCTTCCGGCGTTGGGGTTGTCGCCCACATAATCAGCCGTGGTGGTTACCCGTATACTGTCTTTAGCACTGATCAGATCTACGTCCACCGCTGGGGCACTTGGAGACAGGTTCAGGAACCTGACTTTAGACATTTTTTTGCCTGGAGATATCAAGTCGTCTGCAAGCAGTAAGGTCTTTGTTTTCTTTACACTATTGGATAGCGTGTCATAAACGATCAGGGAATAATGCATATAAGGCTGGGCAGAGATACCGTCTTCTACAATATCATTATTCAAACTATCCGTCAATCGAAGGTTGAGGTTACCTCCATGGAGGGTATCATAGCTATAAGTTACCGTTGCAGGTTGGGCCTGGTCGAGGTATGCTACCCTGCTGGGCGATTTGGCCCCGTTAACGTATACATCAACATAGGGAACCTTCGGTACCGCATCCACCGTAGCCACTTGTACTACTTCAGGGATGGCAGACCCATCGTTACTCTTTTTACAAGCAGGCAATACAACTACGAGGCCTACCATTAAGACCGCTGCAACCGAGGCGAAGGCCATGTTCATCTTCTTCATAAATGCTTTTATTTATGAAAAGAAGAAGTCGACCTAAACCCCTACGCCTTTTTCGGTTTATTTATTAAAAATGGAGTGAGTAAGAAATATAAGGCGTAAAGCCAAAAACACTGGTTGGAGAGGCAGCACCTTGAAGCTGCCCATCCTCTGTGATCATCAGATTATAATTGTATTGTTCAGGCGAACTGCTGATATTATAGAATCCCAACGTTATCAGGTGAGCTAACCTTCTGGTAGTAAACCGGTATGCCGCAGCAAGGTCCAGTCGCTGAATAGGATGGGTTCGGGCAGCATTGATTCCTTCCGCATTATAAAGCGATCCATACGCAATGGGGTTATCCTCGAAGGCGTTCAGGTTAAAAGGGGTATAGGCATCCCCGCTGACAAAGGTCCAATGCACATTAAAGTCCCAATGTTTATTGGGCATATAGGATACCAACACCTGCAATTGGTGGCGCCGGTCATAGGTATAGGGGAATTTCTGCCCGTTGTTGATGCTATCGAACTGCCTCCAGGTCCATGAAAGTGAATATCCAGCCGTGATGGACCACCAAGGCCCCAGCTTTTTGTCCACCTGGGCCTCCAGGCCATAGCTCCAACCTTTACCCGTTACCATATCGGCTTCCCAGGTACTATCATCATAAAAGACGTTACCTCCATCGTTGTAATTGATGATATGGTTCATCTTTTTGTAGTAAGCCTCCAGGGTGATTTTGGTTGCCTTGGTATCCTTATAGGTATAACCCAGATTCAACATGGTACCAGTTTCCGGTTTTATGATCCGGGTACTGGGAAGCCAGAAGTTATTGTTAACCCCCAGGGAAGGGTTGTCTACCATATGAAGGTATTGGCCTGTTCTGGCATAGGAAAAGAAAACCTGCTGTTCCGGTGTCAACACATAGGAAGTAAAAAATCGGGGCTGGACAGATGCGTATTTATAGTCTTTGAATTTATAAAAAGTGGTATGAACCCCTGGCCGCATAAACCAACGTTTGCTGAGTCGGATTTCATTCTCATAATACAGGTCTCCATCCGTGTAGTCCAGGGGAGCAAATGCCCTGAAATCGGAAATATCATCCACCAATGAATCGTCAATATTGGTTTCAAAAGGTTGCACCCTGGTCCTGGCCAATCTCCCGCCTATATTGAATTTCAATTTACCCGTGGCAAACAGTTCCAGTTGGGCCTTGGCATCGGTATGGTCTATATAACAATAGGTATTGTAGGTACTATCCTGGTAGGCAACGGAATCCGGCAGGAAATAATTGACAAATCCGGCCATGTTATCATAGCGGCTTTTGTTGATGGAGATGTTCATGACAGACCGGGTTCCCCATATATGCATCCATCTAAGCGAAGCAAGCTTGTTTCCCCACCGGTTGAACGCATTGTTGGCGTTATCGTCAACACCATTCATGTAGTCTTTGCCACTGTATCCATTGACAACGAGCTTGTTGTTGTTATTAATCAGGTAGGTAAACTTAAGATTGATATCCTGAAAAGAATAATCATAGCTCTTGCTCAATTCCGTCAACAGCATATTTGGCCAGCCTTCCCGAAAGCTAGCCATGACCGCCAGTTTATTTTTCACCAAAGGCCCTTCAATAGTGGCAGAGCCCGCCAGCAAGCCCAGGTTGGCATCCCCAGTCCATCGCTCCATATTGCCATCCTTGGTATACACATCGGTAACCGAGGAAATTCCTCCGTCAAAACGGGCAGGAAAATCGCCCTTATAAAATTGCATGGACTGTAAGGAACTGGTGTTCACAATAGACAAAGCGCCAAGCAAATGGGTTGGGTTGAATACCTCATTGCCATCCAGCAAAAACAGGTTTTGGTCCGGATCCCCTCCTCTGACGAGCATGCCATTGATGTCTTCGGTGCTGGTGACCCCAGGATCAAGCAACCGGGCCCTTATGGCATCGTTTTCCCCGAGAAAATTATTGTATAATTCACTTTTGGAAGAACGGGTTTTGAAGGCATCCTCTTTCTTGGGTGACTTAGCGGAAATGGTTGTGGCGCCAATAAGCTGATTATCCAGGGAAAGCCTGCAATCCTTACGTACATCTTCATGGAGGTCTATATGCAAGCTTTGCGGTTGATAACCCACATAGGATATCCAAAATACATGCGAACCACCCGATATCGGGAAGCTATAATATCCCTGACTGTTCGTGATACACCCTTTTCCTGAAATGGAATCCAGTATGGTAGCGCCTATCAGGGGTTCCCGGCTGCCTTCCTCCTGAACAAACCCAAATAAGGTATATTGACTCAACGGTTGGCTAACCCCTGAAGTGGGTAAGGAAGGCGCAAAAATGAGCTTATTGCCCATTTCAACGAGGGTTACCTGTTCCTGGGAGGCTATTTCCCTGAGTACATCCTCTATGGTCGTATCACCCGGCTGTAGGTAGATAACTTTATGAACATCTAAAATATTGGAGGCATATTCAAAGACGGCCCCGGATATCCGGCTAATATAATCTATGTATTGTTTGACGGAGCCCTCATGCTTCAGGTGGGTATGGATGATGGGGAGGTTGCGTAACCTTACGTCCAACACATTCCCCTGTTGGGCAATGGTGGTAGAAGTAGTGAGTACAAAAATAGGCAACAAGGCCGCGAACCAAAATTTCAGCATGTAGCTACTTATGAAAAAAGACCGTCCGGTTCTCTTCTTCCTTACTGTTCAAACCAGTGGTAAGTTTGATCTCCTCCAATACCCTGGACAAGGATTCTTTGTTGAAATGCAGCGTTACCTTAATCGTCGATGCTACAGGTACCAGTTCAGGTGCAAGAGAAACGGAGTCTCCGTAATAACTATTTAAATCCTTGACAACCTCGTCAAGGGGCTCATTGTCAAAGTCGAGAACGCCCGTTTTCCAAGCCAGGTAATTGGTATTACGTATGCTGTCCTTGACAAACCGGTGGGAAGCCAGGCCGACGGATTGATCGGCAGACAGCTCTACATAACTTTCCACATTTTCCCTGTCCTCCAACCGAATCTTACCACTAATAACGGTAACGTTAACAGTATCGCTGGCTATGCTCACAAAAAAAGAAGTTCCCAATACCTTGATGGTGGAAGTCGCCGTTTGCACAGAAAAGGTAGATCGGGCATCCTTTTGGATGTCAAAAAAAGCTTGTCCATTCAATTGTACACTTCTTTGACCTTGACGAAACTTGACTGGGTAGGATAAAACAGCACCTTTTCTAAGGGTTACCACAGAACCATCCGAGAGGCTCACAACCAGATTATCTGTTTCAGCCGTCAATGTTCTATCTCCATTTATGGATTTATATAACCAAAATGAGCCAACGCCGAGTACAAGGATGGCTGCGGCGACCAATAGCCATCGGGTTATCTGTTTTTTGGGGGCCGGCTCGAGCGCCGGGGTAACAGATGACTGGACCTTTGGAACCTTCATCTGCCGATCTATCCTTTCCCAGGCGGCCCGGGTATCAAAAGCATCCGTTCCAGGAAAAGGCGACCTCCCGGATTCATCCCAGATCTGCTTGTAAGCCTCATATTCTTCCCTTCTTTGAGATGGAGCGGCGTTCAGCCAGGCTTCCAGTTGCTGCAATTCTGATGCAGTCGCCGTCCCATTAAGCTGTTTACCGATAATGTCAATGATATAGTCCTCCGATTCCCCCATGCCGATTTATTTCAATAGTAAAAGGTTAAATGACCGGTTTCCCCTACGATTTTCAGAAAAAAAATAAGGGAAATAATAATTTGACCGCCAAAACGAAGGCTCTCAGGAGCTTCAATGCTTTCCCAATCTGGTTCTCCACGGTTTTGACAGAAATCCCGCAATGGTCCGCTATCTCCTGGTAAGACATCTTTCCCATACGGCTCAACAGAAATACATCCTTGCACTTGGGTGGCAGGGACTGAATACCCTCTACGAGTTTTTCCCTGAAGGCCTTTTGCTCCGATTCATATTCCATCGTATCCTCCTGGGCGGTCTGGGTATGCTCCTTCGATTCAAAGGGTACGATGGACACCCGCCTAAGTTTGCTTTGATACCCCATGCTGTTATTCCTAACGGAAGCAAACAGGTAAAACCGCACCTCTTCCCTGGGGATTAGATCCTTTTTGGTTTCCCAAACCTTCAGAAATACCTCTTGTACAATGTCTTCGCTTACTTCCTTTTGACCGGTGATGGAAAGGGAATATTGGCAAAGTGCACTATAGTAATTTTCGAAAACCAACCTGAATCGTTGATAAAGCTCATCCGCTGTCAAACAAGGAAATTTTCGTAAAAATAACCGATTTATTTACAGTAAATTTTACCCATGGACCAAGAATTGATGATGACCCCGTTACAACAAAGGAAATGTCGAAGGATTATACATGGATCAGCATTGATCGGAGGTTTAGTAGCCAGCGGTCTGGCACAGATTCCCGCCAGTGACAATGTTATATTGGTTCCCCTGGAAATCATGATGGTCATTGGACTCGGCAGTGTATTCCATATCCGGCTCCGGCATTCCTACCGGACTTCTCTGGTCCTGACCACCGCGGCAACCATGATCGGCAGGGCTGTATCCGAGTTCCTGTTTGGTTGGATCCCCGTTCTGGGAAATGTATTCGATGCCATCACCGCCATTGCCATTATTGAAGTACTGGGGTGGGCCGTTGCCAGGGAATTTAAGCGTCTGGACATATCCCTAAAATAAAATTTGCCTTCCAGATCGCCTCATTTTGCAGCCTTATTGTTGGGAATTGTTTTGCCACCACCAAAACCCAGGATCAGGTTAAGGCCTGCAATCAGGTTACCGCCCGATGTCAGGACGCCATCGAAATCACGCCCAAAATTGAAGCCGATCAATTTGTTATTACCTAGGTTATAACTGGCACTTAGTACAACATGCCAGGACGGCGTTAAGGGCGTGTTTTTATTGAGGACGCTCCTGTAAACACCTTCCAGTGCTACATTAAGTTTTGTGTCAACGGACGTAATGTTGATGCTAACACCTGCATCAAAGGTGGACTCCTTGGCCGTGGGCACCTTGCCGGTAGTATCGGCAAAGATGGAGTCAGGTTGGTAGAGATAACGGGCAATGGCCAGGACAGAAAGTACTTTTCCAATCCCTACGTAGCCGCCTGTCAGCCATACACCGGCATTGTTGGCCACCGAATTATTGATCTGGTTGGTGGGAAATGCGCCCGTGAAGCCGCCAGCCAGGTCCAGAGAAAATCCGTGTCGGGTGATCGCAAATTTAGAAGCGGATGTTTTGATTCTGGAAGAAATATTGTTTTCAAGCTTCGCGTAATTGACGCTGTCTAAGGTACTCACTGTCGCATTAAGGAGGCTATCCAGGGATTTGTACCCGGGTGTATTTTGTAAATGCTGCTCTGCCATTGTTGTCCGCGCCGATCTCAACCGGATTACATTAGGATCCTTTTCCGTCATACTATGTGCCTGAAAGGTAAAATCCACTACTGAATCCTGCTTATGAATCAGGGCATCGTACATCTCATCCGTTGACACGTCCCACCTGGCCCGTATGATCGAGGTCTTAAAGCCAATACCCAATTTGGGATAGGTTGTTTTCGTAGTGCTGTCTGTGAACGACTGATACCCCAATGATAATACGAATGTTTGTCCTACAGCTCTGAAGGGCTTTGCAGAGTCTCGCCTTAAACTTTCCAGAGTTTGGTCCTTGCTTTTGAATATTTCTGCCGGAGAAAGATCGATCGCATAGCTGTTAGGTAACTTGGTAAGGTTGTTCGAAGTATTCTGAACAGAAAGCCAAAGTGCAGGGATATCACTTGGCTTTTCGATGATGGTAGGGGAGAAATTTAGTAATTGGGCAACGGGGGAGACGGGCGCCTTTAATAAATTTACGACCATGGTGTCCTGGCAGTAGGCACTATAGGATATAAAGGTGAGGCAAAGTATGCCAATAAGTTTTTTTTCCATAAGTCAGCAATGGTTAAGGTAAGGAGTGGTTAAAGAAATTCGACCCTAAGTAAAAATCTGACAACGTCGCCCGGGTTACCAGCTACAGTAAAAGATAGGGATAATGGTTCGGCGCCACCCCTAATGTTGAAATCTAAATTCAGGTTATTGTCCGTGTCGTTCATATCGACAATATTTCCTATGATGTCCAAAACCTTCCCGCTTAAAGAGGAGGTGTCCCCGAGAGGAACATTTATTTGAGATTCCAATTCGTGATCAAATAGGGTAATATCATCAAGGTGTGCTGACCAGTCAGCGCTTTGTCCAACACTTCCCAGGATTAGATCCATGGTAACAGGAGTAGGGACAGGAGCTGGGGAAGCAGGAGGGGAGGCTGAAGATGCGGGAGCTAAACCAGGGTCAGCAGCAGAAGAACCTGGGGTTGAGGCCGGTCCGGAAGAAGCTGCGGGTGTTCCAGCTGTTACTGGTGTGGATAATTCATAGATTTCGTCGTAAAAAAAAGGGGGTAAATACATAAGCTTTGGTTGATTTTAGCTAGAGGGTTCGGCAGAAAGATAGGGCTTTGGGCTTTGGTTGGGGAGGTAAAAGTTCAACAAGTATACGTTGCTGGTTGTACATATAGTTGAATAGTTTGCCCAATATTCTTATTGAATATAACATTTAAAAGCCTCCCGATATAAAACCGGGAGGCTTTTATCTTAATTATTGGGCGTCAGCTTTCGGATGATATTGTTGTAGCTATTCGACACATAGATATTTCCGCTGCTGTCTACCACCACACCAAAAGGGCTGTTAAAGGTGGCAGTGCTACCCGGACCATTGACCGATCCTTTCGTATACACATATTAATAATATTACTCTACCAAATAAATTTTGTATCGTGTAATATTACGTGTTACATTTGCAAATGATACAGAGTATCCGGCATAAAGGCCTTAGGCTCTACTATGAAGAAGGAAATGGGGCAAAATTGCCCAAGGAGCAATTAACCAAAATAAACAGAATATTAACCGCACTGGATGCCGTGTCATCGGAAGATGATATCAAAGTATTAGGCAGTGGTATCCATCAGCTAAAAGGAAATTATTTGGGCTTCTGGGCCTTAACGGTTACTGCGAATTATCGCATTATTTTCCGTTTTGAAGCTCCTGATGTTGTCGATGTTGATTACTTAGATTATCATTAAATAGACCACGATGTTAAAGAGAAACTTACCACCTTCACATCCTGGGGAAATCCTCAGAGAGATGTTTATAAAGGAATTGAACCTCACTATTACAGAAGTAGCTGAAGGCTTGGGGGTAGCACGCGCAAATCTTTCTGCTATTGTAAACGAGCGGGCAGGTATTAGTCCTGAGTTAGCCATCAAACTCTCTGAAGCCTTCGGAAACACCGCCCAATTCTGGATTAATCTGCAAAAGAATTACGAGCTGTGGCATGCAGAAAAGAAGGTCGACCGGAAGGGGATAAGGCATTTTGCAGCGGCCTAGGAATACGGACAGAAAAGGATTTGAGAAAGGGTATTGCGGGGGAATATGAACATTTGGTGCATTGGTCATTATTTAACAAGTATACGGTGAACGTTGTTCATGAAAATTTGGTCGGCCCTCAATATCGCCGATGAATTGGCCTTTCAGGTTCTTTAAACACTGCAATAGGGTAGGAGCGCGTTCATGAGATATGTTCATGAACACTAATGCGTAGTCATATTTAACCACAATATTTACCTTAGATACTGCTTACTTTTAGCCCACTTATACGATTATTTCCTAGAAAGATTTTTTTAAAATATTAGATATCAACGATTTATAATTTTATCGTAAATCCGCCCTGTTCGATTATTTCGTTTGTCTAACTTTATAGCTTAGAAATCAATAAGATGGATACCTTAATGGAAAAGACCACACGGGAAGATCAGCGCATTGCAAAAGATTCGGTGAATCTTTTCAAAAAACTGTCTCGCTCACTTGGAGCGGGTAAGAAAGTGGTGGAAATTTCCTTCCCGGAAAGTGATGAACCATTGCGCCTGCCCGTAAAAGTCGTTAAAATGATAGCCGAGATTTTAACGGGAATGTCCATAGGCAGGTCTGTAGCTGTGATCCAAAGCGAGATGGAGATCAGCACCCAGGAAGCCGCGGACTTTTTGGAGGTCTCCCGGCCACATGTTGTCCGGCTATTGCTGCACCGTATCCCATTTAACATAATATTAATTATAAGACGACGGTGGCGATTTTCGACTAATCAACTTATTGGTAAAACTCGACTTTGCCTGTGGCCAGATCATACATACATCCCACGATCTCAACCTGATGGTTCTGAACCATGTCCCTAATTATTGGACTGTCTCTGAGGATTTTAGCCTGGGCCAACAAAACATTTTCTTTAGCTACGGCCTGGACGAAATCTGCATTCTTGGCGTTACGCTGACCTTCAAAACCTTTCACAGAATCCACCGCTGGCTGGATATTTTTAAGCATAGCGGTAATATTACCCAGTTCCACATGGTCACAGGCGCTTTTAATGGCTCCGCATGCGGTATGCCCCATCACGAGGATCAATTTTGCGCCGGAAACCTTGCAGGCAAATTCTATGCTTCCCAGGATGTCTGTATTCACAAAATTCCCGGCTACCCTGGCGTTAAACATGTCACCGATCCCCTTATCAAAAATCACCTCAGCGGGCTTACGGGAGTCTACACAGCTCACCACAATTGCATATGGGTGCTGGCCATTCGCCGTTTGCTTTACCTGCTGCATATAATCCCTATGGATCATGGTACCGGTCAGGAAGCGCTGGTTACCGTCTTTAAATTTCTGAAGAATGACTTCCGGAGTCATCGTATCCTGCAATTCTTGGGTCATAACGGCCGTTACTGCCATTCCAGAATCGGGAGAACTGGCTGTAGAATCCGTATGGGAATTTGTAGCATTGGTTGGATTGGCACAGGAAAAAACGCTTGTTATAAGGGCAGCCAACCATAGGCACTTAGGAATATAACTCATAGGTTAATGTTTTAGCAATTAGTTTGTTTATCAATGTGATGTATATATAATTGAAATGAAAACTTGAGGCAATAACTCTTACCCATTGACCTGATTCACCCAGAATTTTCCGCCTTTTTCAATAAACCAGACCTCCCCGTTTCCAAACATAGCGCCCTGGCCATTTCTGAAAATCCGATCCAGGCGTTGCTTGCCCACAACCTGCTTTAGGTGTGGTGTGTATATATGGACGTATTGCTCTTTGAACCAGTTTGCATTACCAGCTCCATGTATGGGAAAATGCGTATGCGCAGCTAAACTATCAACCTGGTCATTTTTCACCCAATCCTTGTATTTGATCAACCAGCGCTTAAACTGGTCAGGATGATTAAAACCAGCGGCTTTCCAGGTGGTGGGCCTGCTCCCATCCTCAAATACAGAATCTGGTAACATTACTTGGGCTTCCAGAGAGTCCACGTCGGCTGGGGGTCTATTACTGAGGGAATCCTTGCCGGCCGGAGCCACAATGGAGCTATCATAAGGGGATGATTCCTGTTTGGGATTAGCGGAGTGGCAGCCTAGGATAGCTACAATAGCCACCCAAATATACGTATAGGCTTTGGGCTTCATGCTATTAAAATTACTCTTTTTATATCGTATATTTAGGTCTACAAGTCACCAAACAAAAGGAGGTATTCATGAAAGCAGTCAATTCATGGAAACGTCCTGTTAGTTTCGCCTAACTGGGATTTTTCATAAAATAGCTGTGACGTTTTAAACGTCAAACCCCATGGTTTAGGCCATGGGGTTTTGTATTTTTCGCTCAAGGAGACACCCGCTCAATACGTCAGATGTCCCTGGAAATAGTCCATGATCTTCGTGTAGAGGATATAGTTGTATTTGGCAGCAATCAGGTTGTTGTTGGCCCCGTCAATATTGTTTTTGGCCTGCACAAAAATGTATGAGTCAATAGCTCCGGCATCCAGTTGGGCCTGGGCTATATTATAAGCCGTGGTATAGTCTTGGGTTTGTTGTACGAGTGCCTTATAAGTATCGTAGGCAGAGGTCATGTTGATGTAATCTTTTTCGATAGCCTGCCGTAATTGGATATGCGCGGTTTGCTTGTTAAAAGTGGCCTGTTGCTGGTTAATCTTAGCTGTCCTTACCTTGGTCCGGATGTTGAAACCCTGAAGGATGGGAATATTGATAGAAAGGCCGACATTGTAGTATACGTTATTCTGTAGCTGGGGGAAATAATGCCATGGAACCGTGTTGTTGAAATTAGCTTCGTCTTGGAGCACCTGGGTTTTAGTTGCTCCGTTTAAGGTATATAAACCTGTATTGACTCCGTAACTAGAATCCAGGAATCTGGATTGATAGGAGGTATTAGAGTAGTTCGTGCCTATACCACCGTAGAGGTAAATGCTGGGATAGTATGATCCCTTAGCCGATTTATACGCGTACTGGGCGCTTTGCTCCTTGAAATCCACGCTGCGGATAATGGCCAGGTTATGCACGGCATAGGTGTAAATGTCATCCACGTTTGAACCGTAAGGCGTCAGCATGGTTTCCTGGGCGTCTATGGGTGTAATATTGATAGTAGCATCGTAGCTGATATTCATGTCCTGGGTTAACTGAAGTCTTGCCTGAGTCAGGGCATTATTGGCGGTGGTGACGGCAATCAGCGATGCGCCCTGGCTTCCCTTTAGGTTATAATAATCACTGGGGTGAACAGACCCAACGGCTTGTTTCTCTGATTCAACCCTCACCCCTTCGTTAATGGCCGCCAGAGATGCTTTAGCAACATTTAACTGCTCTGTAGCAGCGAGAACATTGAGGTAATCCAATATGATGGTAATGGTCGTTTGGTCTTTGGCATTCTGCACATCCATTTCACCGCCCTTATAGGTAGCCGCCGCGGATTTGAAGTAGTTCCTCAGATTAGAGGCATTCCATATAGTTATCTGCGCTGAGGCGGTATAACTCGCCAAGGTGTTCTGGGTATTGACGTAGGTATACGTGGAGGTGTTTAGGTTACGTCCGTAGTTACTACTATTGGATCCGCTGGCGCTGACAAAAGGCAGCATCTGACCCAATGCATTGTTCTGGCCCTCCTTTTGTATCTCATTGGTGTATATGCCAGTCTTGACTGTGGCGTTGTTTTTCAGGGCGATGTCTACACACTGCTGTAGTGTATAGATCGTACCTGGCGATGTTTTGGTACTGTCCTGGGCATATCCGATCGTAAACGTCCAACACGCTGCTATACCCAGGAGAATGTGCTTAACTCTTTGCATGAAACCTTTTGTTTTAAATAATGGGTGAAGATATTATTCTGATCTTAAATTTTTAACAGGATTTGTGGCAGCCGCTTTGATGACCAAGGCGCTGATGGTCACAAAGGCGACGACGAGAGCCGTGATGCCCGCAGCCAGAAATACCCACCAGTGCAGGTAAGTCCGGTAAGCAAAGCTTTCCAACCACTTGTACATGGCATACCAGGCCACTGGAAAGGCAATGCAGGCAGCTATGCCAACCAGCTTCAGGAAATCTACGGAGATCAACTGCATGATGCTGGCGGTTCCGGCACCTAATACCCGGCGTATGCCGATTTCTTTGACCCTTTGAGAAATCGCAAAAGCAGACAGTCCCAACAAGCCCAGACAAGCAATGACAATGGCAATACCGGAAAACAAGGTAAAGATGGCTTCCTGGTTGGTCTCCGCCTTATAGAGCTTGTCAAAATTATCATCCATGAACGTGTAGTCAAAGGCTTTGTCCGGCAGGAATTGCTTCCAGGTATCGGCTATATGGCCAATGGCGCCTGGTATATCTTTCCCGCTGACCCGGATGGTAATCCGCCCACCCATATGGCCATGGGCGCCGAAATACAATAGGATGATGGGCGTAATCCGCTCATGCAGGGATTCAAAGTGGATATCCTTCATCACTCCAATGATCTTGCCCCTGATAGCACTGTACTTAATATCTTTTCCCAATGCTTCTGAAGGGGTTTTCCAACCCAAGGCGCTTAAAGCAGTTTCATTGATGAGAAAATTGGTGCTGTCTGAGCCATAGTTCCTGGAGAAATTGCGTCCTTCGGTCATGGCCATACCATAAGTAGGTAAAAAATGATCATCAACGGTAACGTACTTCAGGTCGGCGTTGACGGGCTGTAAAGTCCCTCCCCTATCTACGGATATGCCTTGCTCGTCTAAGAGACGTCCCGTCGGAATCCGGGAGGAAACGGTTGCATCCAATACCTTGGTATCACTCAGCAATTGGTTGCGGAAGGCATCAAACTTCCCATCTAAGTCAGACTGGTAGCGCAGGACAACCAGGTGATCCTTATCATAACCCAGTGGTTTATTATGGATGTATTTTACCTGTTGGAAAACCACCGCCGTGCAAATGATCAGGACGATGGAGATGGAGAATTGAAGCACCACCAGTGCTTTTCTGAAAGAAATATCCGCTCCTCCAGCCTTAAATATGCCTTTTAATACCAATACGGGACGGAAAGACGATAGGAATAAGGCCGGATAAAGGCCAGAAAGTACGCCCACAAAAAAGGGCAGTAATGCTAAAGGCACCCAGACGGTGGGGCTGCCCATTGCACGCATACTCAGCACCCGACCGGAAATATTGCTCATATAAGGAAGCATCAAGGCCGTCAATATAAGGGAGATCAACATGGCCAGCACGGTGATGGCTACACTTTCACTCAAAAACTGAAAAATCAGTTCTTTCCGAAGTGCCCCTATGGTTTTGCGTATGCCTATCTCCCGGGCGCGTATGGATGACCGAGCCGTGGCTAGGTTCATATAGTTGATGCAGGCAATCAATAAAATGAACAGGGCAATAGCTCCAAATATGTACACTTTATTGATATCTCCATTTTCTTCCAGTTCATCATCGAGATGAGAATGCAGGTGAATATCGGTGAGTTTCATCAACTCCAGGGAAGTCATGGAAGAAGGATGGACCCCGCCATAGTACCCTGCGGGCATTCGTTTGTCCAAAAATGCAGGCAACTGGGCCTGAATTTTTTCTATTGGATAATGAGGGGGTACCAGAAAATAGGTAGAAAACGCATTGTTCCCCCAATTGGTCCTCAAGCCCACTTCTCCATAGATCTGCGGGTTGTTGAGGGTAGAAAAGGACAGGAGCAATTCGGGATGCATATGGGCATTGGAAGGAAATGATTTGTACACGCCAGCCACTTTCACGTCAAAATGATCATCCACCCGTATGGCCTTCCCAACGGGATCTTCATTACCAAAGTACTTATGGGCTTCGGTTTCACTTAGAAGCACCATATAGGGGTCCTTCAATGCAGCCGCATCCCCTTCCACCATATCCAGGTCGAATATTTTGGGGAAGTTCTCGTCCGCCATAAAAGATTGCGTCTCGTTGAACTTCTTATCCCCGTACCGGACAGGGAGATTTGGTTCCTGCAACAAACGGGTTACGGCCTCTATATCCGGAAATTCATTTTTCAACAAAGGGCCTATTGGAGGTGCTACACAAGACAGGTGAAGGGCTACGGATCCACCTGATCCGTTAAACACCCTGGATACCCTGTAAATACGATCTGCCTTTTGATTATAACGGTCGTAACTCAACTCATGGAGAATATAGACCAGGATGAGCAGACAGCAGGTAAGCCCTACTGCCAAACCAGTCAGGTTGATAAAGGAAGTCAGGGAATGTCTCCTGAAGTTCCTGATCGCTACTTTTATATAGTTGAAGACCATAATTGCTGATTTTATTCGGTTCTTAAACTTTTTACCGGGTTAGCACTGCCCGCCTGCCAGGTTTGTATACTGATGGTTACCACGGCCACCAATATAGCTGCAAATGCAGGTCCCATAAACATGGGCAACCCAACGGAGGTTCTATAAACAAATTTTTGCAACCACTGATGCCCTGCCCACCAGGCAACTGGGGTACCTATTAGTATACCCAATATGACCAGGCCAAGGAAGCTTCCGGACAACAACACCATTAATTGGGAAACGGAAGCGCCCAATACCTTGCGTATCCCTATTTCCCGGGTTCTTTGTTCAGCCGTGAAGGCTGCCAGCCCCAACAATCCTAATGCAGATATCAGCACCGCCATCCAGGAAAAATCCATGAAAAGCCTGGCGCTATTGAGATCATTCTTGTACAAAGCATTGATGGATACTGTAGCCCTGTCTCCTCCGTGTGGAAGAAAAGCAAAAGGAATATCTGTTTCAAAGTGAATGTCTTTGAGGGGCAACAGGGTAAACCAGGTAAATTTATTATTTACTTTCCTTGCGCTCCTGTATACTTCGGTAATGGTATTTCCGATTTGGGTTAGGTTCGAACCGGGCAATACTTTAACAAAGGTCACCGTATGAAAGCTATACCAGGCCATTTCGGACTTTTTGGTCGTTGAATCTTCAAGCCTGGCCTGTATATTTTGAAGCAGGTCAAAATCAAAGCTTGAATTGGTGGGGTTGTCCATAGTCACCCCCCTGACGGTAAACAGGGATTGATCTATGCGCACAACCTGACCAATCGGGTCCTGCGTACCAAAGTATCGTTTGGCGGTTGCCTCGGTCACCAACAATCCATTTGGATCCTGAATAAAAGCATACATGCTCCCCTTTATGATACTTGGCGGAAACATATTCAACCAGGCCGTATCTACATAGGCGGTTTTCTTTTCCCTGTATACATGCTCACCCACTTTTACGGCCGGAGGGAGGTGGCTGATGGGGAGGATGACCCCTACCCTTTCCACTCCGGGTACCTGGTTTCGGATCAGGTCTTGCATACGCAGGGGTATGCCCTCTCCTTTGGTTTCCGGACTGTTGTTGTACTTGGAATTTTCTGTGATCCTGAATATTTGTTTAGCATCCTTGAGCCCCGAATCGTAATTCAACTCATTTTGCACCCATATAAAAATCAGGATAGAAGCAGTCATGGCAACAGATAGCCCAACCAAGTGAATAGTAGTGCCCAACCGCTGCTTGACTAGCCTCCGGAAAGCCGATTTGATATGCGTTGCGAACATCATGAATTAGGTTTTCTATTCTGCTCTTAAACTGTCAATGGGATTAGCCGACCCTACCCGTATAGCATGGTAACCTACGGTGAGGGCTGCAATCAATACCGATAAAACACCCGATACCACAAATACCCACCATTCAATGCTGATGCGGTAAGCAAAGTCACCCAACCAACGATGGGCGGCCAACCAAGCCAGCGGAGTGGCAATGAAAAAGCCAATCAATACCAGTTTCAAGAAGTTTCCGGAAACCAGTAAGGTGATGTCCTTGAGGGAAGCGCCCAATACTTTGCGTATCCCAATTTCCTTTTGACGTTTTACTGTAGCATAAGCCGCCATGGCAAACAGTCCCATACATGCCAACAGAATGGCCAGACCAGAGAACAATTCAAATACCTTGGCCGCCTTTTGTTCTGTAGCATACATGTCGTTGTAATCCTCATCCATAAAACTATACTGGAAGGGGCGATGGGTGACCCGCTCCTTCCATACTTTAGACAGGTAAGCAAGGGTGGCGGTCATGTTTTCTCCACTGATGCGTACCAGCAGTTCCGAATTGTTTGAGGTATCCAAAAACAGGACCATCCTGCCTATAGGTTGATGCAAGGACGTATAATGAAAGTCTTTTACCACACCCACGATCAATCCTGGAGCGCCTTTGGAAATGGTTTTCCCTATGGCTTGCTCAGGTGTCCAGCCAAAAGATTTGACCACCTGTTCATTCACAATGAAGGAATTACGGAAGTTCTCCCCGTTATTGGACGTATCCTGAAGGGCATACATGTTCCGGTTAAAATTGGAACCAGCGAGTAAAGTCATTTTCATCGTCCCGATGAAATCTTCATCTACAGGCATGGCGTTGGTGTTGAAACGCATGGTCCCGTGCCCATTGTCTCCACTGAGCTCATCTCCCCAACCCACACTGGTGGGAGCCTGATAAGTACCTGCTACCCCTAATACATGGGGATCGAGTTTAAATGCATCCTTCAAAGCCCATTCCTGAGCCCTGATCTTACCATCGACAGGAAGTACCAATACATGGTCCTTGTCAAAGCCCAGGTCCCGGTTACGGATAAAGGACAGTTGTCTGAGCACGATGATGGTGGATATCACCAGGAACACAGAAATAACGAATTGAAATACGATCAGGGATTTACGCATACCATCTCCGGAAGAAGCAATCCTGATTCCGGATTTGAGCATGCCTGCCACAGCAGCATTGGAGAGGATGAAGGCCGGATAACTGCCGGCCAAAAAGCTGATCAGCACGCCCAGCAACAACAGGCCCAACATAGGTATAGGCTGAAGGAGCATACCTATGGTAAATGCTTTTCCAGTGATAGCGTTAAACAGTGGCAACGATACCAAACAAATAGCCAGGGCCAGTATTAAGGAAATGATCGTGAGTAGGGTTGATTCGCCCATGAATTGACTAAACAATTGGTCCATACGGGCACCCAGGACTTTACGCACGGCAATTTCTGTACCCCTGGAGGCGGCCTGAGCCGTGGCAAGGTTGGTATAATTCACGCAGGCAATCAGCAAAATAAGTATGGCTATAGTCGCCAGCACGTAAATATCTGTCAGGGAACCGGGAGGAACCAATCCATCCCCGGCGGTAGAATGCAGGTGCACCTGGTATAAGGGTTCCAACTGATAAGTAAAGTAATCGTTCCCCTTCACATCCAATTCCTGCTTTGCCACCTGGGCCATATAGGTATGGATTTCCTTTTGTAACCCCGCTATCTGAGAAGGTTTCTGAAGCACCAAATAGGTAGCGTAGTTGGCATTCCACCAGGTTTCCGGACGCTTGGCTGCATTAAGATTGGAGAACCCTGTCACAAAATCAAATCTTATCTGGGAGTTCAACGGTGCGTCAGCGGCTACCCCACTCACGACATAGTCTGCGTTACCGTTTAATTTGACCGTTTTACCTACCGGATCTTCAGCGCCAAAATATTTTTTGGCCATCGATGCGGTGAGTACTATTTTCTTGGGGCCATCCAACACGGTACGGGGATCGCCTTCGATCAAGGGAAAACTAAAAACGCTAAAGAAGTTGGAATCTGCAAACAAGAATTGTTTTTCTTCGTAGGCCTGGGTGCCGGTAATAACCGTCTGCGCCAGCTTATCAATGCGCACGAAAGATTCCACCGCAGGGAATATGCGCTTCATTTGGGGTCCCGCTTTGGTCCCGCAGACGGCTATATGGGATTCGCCCCCTGAAATGGTATAATCCATAACCATACGCACCGTCCGGTCTCCCTTTTGTTGGAAGCGGTCAAAGCTTAATTCACTCCATATATACAAACCAATGAATAAGCAACCGGCTATGCCTAAAGTAAGCCCACCAACGTTGACGATGGCGTATAGCTTATTTTTACTCAAGGAGCGTAATGCTATTTTAAGGTAATTCTTCAGCATACTATACTATATTATTCAGCCCTCAAACTCTTCACCGGACTTGCAAAGGCCGTTCTGAGGGATTGAAAGCTAATGGTGATCAAAGCGATAAATACAGCCAGCAGGGCCGTATATAAAAAGACCGTCCACTGCAAAGGCGGCGCATAAGCAAATTCCTGTAACCATCTGTGCATGAGCCACCAAGCTATAGGAGAAGCCATCAGGATGGAAATGCAAACCAGTTTGAGGAAGTCTCCGGAGAGCAACCGGACAATGGACAGGACGCTGGCCCCCAGCACCTTGCGGATGCCAATTTCTTTTGTGCGCTGTTCGGCACTGAACGCAGCCAGGCCAAACAATCCCAGGCAGGAAATGCAGATAGCGACTATGGTGAAATAGCCTACTATCTCGTTGAGGCGGTTATCGGAATCATAATTCTGTTGAAACCGGTCGTCCATAAACCGGAAATCAAAGGGCGCTTCCGGGTTTAGCCTTTTCCATACATTTTGTATAGAACCCAATACAGGCCCGGGATCTCCAGGCGCCAGGTGAACGATCAGGTAGTTAAACTTATTGAAATTGTGGTCTACCATTAAGGCCATCGGATTAATCGGCACGTGCAGGTCGTCGAAATGGAAATCCTTTACCACCCCTATGATTTTGTAGACAAGTGTTTTTTCCGGAAGAGCATGATGGATCACCTTACCCACCCCGTTTTGGAGGGTATAGCCTACGGCCTTTAAAGCGGTTTCATTGAGAATTACCCCATCCACACTATCGGAAGGAAATGCACTGGAAAACATACGGCCAGCCAGGGGCTGAATGCCTAATGTATGGATATAGTCAAAATCGGTAAAATTGAGTTGGACATCCCGGCCCTCCTGTGGCGTCTGTTTTTCCCCAAACAAGATTTCATCACTGCGGTTATCAATCCCGGGGCAATAGGCGGCACCCGTCACCGAAAGTATCTTAGGATTTTTGAGCAATTCCGTCTTTAAAGACGTATATGCTTTTTGGGCGGAGGTTCCCCTTAAGGGGAGAATCACCTGCTGGTCCTTAGCAAAACCCAGATCCACCTTCCTTAGGTACTTCATGGCATCCATGATGGTCACAGTGGCTACGATCAGGATGACAGCAATCATGAACTGCACCACCACCAGTCCTCGCCGGAGGTTGACCACCCCTAACGAATTGGTAAGCTTTCCTTTCAATATGCGCACCGGCTGAAACGAAGAAAGATAAAAGGCCGGGTAGCTGCCTGCCAGCAAACCGGTAAATAGAGCCAGCAATAATAACAGCCCTCCCAGCCCCATAACTTCTGAATGACTTACTATAATATTTTTACCTGATAGTTTTACAAAACCAGGAAACAATGCATAACTCAAAACGGCGGCTCCGACCGCTGCAATCAAGGCCATCAGCATGGCCTCTCCCATGAACTGCCTGATCAAAGACAGACGGCTGGCGCCTAAGGATTTTCTAACCCCTACCTCCGCAGCACGTTTAATCGATCTGGCGGTGGCCAGGTTCATGAAATTGATGCAGGCAATCACGAGCACAAACAAGGCAATGCTACCCAGGATATAGAGGTAGGTTACGCTTTCTGAGGGGGTGATATCCTTTCCATAAGTCATGTTAGCATACAGATGGATATCCGTCACCTTTGTAAGCCATTGCTTTTTATAGAATCCTGATACCTTAAGATCCTTTCCCTCGTAAGTATCCACAAATGCCGGGAACTGTTTATCGAGCGTTTTTGGATCTGTACCCTTTTTCAAAAGGATATAGGTAGCAAACATGTTGTTGTTGGCCAGGTTATTGGAATTCTTCCTTATCCAATCTCCGTAATAGCCTCCGTACATGGAAAGGAAAAAACGGGAATCAATATGGGACGGGCCCTGGGGTAAACGGACAACCCCCGATACCTTGTAATCATATTCTCCCTGGGAATTGCTGATGATATGGATGGCCTTATGCATGGCCGCATCCGGGGAGCCGAAAATGTTTGTGGCTATCTCCTCAGACAACACAATGGAATAGGGATCGGACATGGCCGTTGCCGCATCTCCCTGGAGGAACTGATAGGTAAATAATTTGAAAAAACCAGAGTCGGCCAGGATTCCTTTTTCCTCATAATAAGATTTGAGGTTAGAAGAATTACCTCCTATCTGGAATATGGTTTTATCGTCTCCCGTTAAGGGAAGTATGCGGGCGGTAGCTTCTATCTGGCTAAAGACCTGTTTGAGCGTAGCTGCCAGCGGAGCCGGAGACCCGGGCCATCTTTCTACCTGTCCACCGGATAGGAATGTCTCATCCACCTGGTACAACCGATCCTTATATACTTGAAAGCTGTCGTAATGGGTCTCATGATAGAGGTATATGAAAATGAGCACACAGGAGGTCAGGCCAATGGTCAGACCGAATATGTTGATGAAAGAAAATACTTTGCTCTTCATGAGGTTACGCCAGGCAACCTTCAGGTAATTCTGCATCATGACGCACGAAGTTTAGGATAAAACAAATCCACTGTCCACTGGGCATTTCCAATGGTCATCAATTCTATATACCGGGTCACGTGGAATCGCCTCCAAAGGCTTATCGGGCAGAGACAGAGACCCTGCCTCCAGAGGATTCCAGATTCACTGGAATTCCTCCCCCGTTCACCGTGCCCTTCATATGATCTCGTTCTGTGGTACCATTAAAGGATCCCAGGTTACTCGTGGCAACACGATCCCCCTCCAGGTTGAGGTCCATTCCCTGACCGGAAGGCACACGCAGGTCGACGTTTCCGGAGGAACTACTGAGTTTGATGTATTTTCCCAGGGAGGCCATCGTTACCGCAACGCTTCCACCGGAAGTACTTGCCGCTAATGAACAAGCCATATCCCTTAAGTCTATTCCTCCTCCAGAGGTGCTGGTAATGAGTTCTCCGGAAACATGGTCTCCTTCGATGCCACCACCACTGGTCGTGGCGCGGATATCGCCGGAAAGGTCATGCAATTCCAGACCACCACCGGATGTTTCCAGGCGGATTTTGCCTTTGAGGTGACGGGCAGTTATGCCACCACCGCTGGTGTTGAGGTCAATATCCTGAGCAGCGTTTTCCACATCAATTCCTCCACCGGAGGTGGAGCCCTTAATGATGCCGCTGACATCCTTAACATCCAAACCGCCTCCAGAGGTGGTGAAATCCTGGGTCCCACCAGATAAAGAATGAATGGCAATACCACCGCCACTGGTATTGAGGTGACTCGATACAGAAGTGGGTGCATAGATTTTGAATGAAATGCTCAACCCATGGCCCGAGTTCCAGTCAAAGTCATGCTTTTGTTTGGCACTCACATAGAGCTTGTCTCCATCCCGTTCGATTTTAACGTTGTAATACTGCTGGAGTCTTTGGGCTATCTCATCGCTGGACAGCCTGCGACCGTTATTGCTATGAACATACACCTCCACCCTGGTTTGGGAAGCGTCTCCTCCTGCAAGGGTAATGCCCCCGCCGGAAGTCTCTACGTCCACCTTGGAAATGGAAGCCCCGGCAAAGGGTTTTGTCAAATATGGCTTTTCATCATCAGATTGGGCGTTGGTTGAAAGGGCCAATACACCGGCAAATAAAATGCTGAGGGTTAGATGACGAAATATATGCGGAATATGCTGTTTCATGGCTATACTTTTGATTATATCTAATTAGATAAGGATATTTTCAGTAACTGTCTGACCATCCAGCATCCGGATAATGCGATGGCTGAAACGAGCGTCATGTTCGCTGTGCGTAACCATCACGATGGTCGTACCAGCTTCATTGAGTTCGGTCAGTAATTGCATAACCTCACTACCATTGGAAGAGTCGAGGTTACCCGTAGGTTCATCCGCCAGGATCAGTTTAGGCTTGTTTACCACGGCACGGGCCACGGCTACACGCTGTTGCTGACCACCGGATAACTGCTGGGGGAAGTGGCTGCGACGGTGCATGATCTGCACTTTGGTCAGTACTTCTTCTACCCTGGCTTTGCGCTCGGCAGCTTTCACGCCGGTGTAGATCAGGGGCAGTTCTACGTTTTCAAACACAGTAAGTTCGTCGATCAGGTTAAAACTCTGGAATACAAAACCAATGTTGTGTTTCCTTAGGTCTGCTCTTTTACGTTCATTGAAATGGGCCACTTCAATATTATTGAACAGAAAGCTTCCCCCATCGGGATCATCCAACATACCCAGAATGTTCAGTAAAGTTGATTTTCCACAGCCGGAAGGACCCATCACTGCAACAAATTCTCCATCCTTAACCTCCATGGAGAGCTTGTTCAGCGCAACTGTTTCTACTTCTTCAGTGCGGTATAACTTTTCGAGGCCAGTGATCTTGATCATACGTTTGTTTTTATTTACCGGTTAATACAATTTCCTGAATGTGTTCGTAGGTGTCATAGCTGCTCGTAATCACCTTGTCCCCAGGTTTCAAGCCTGACAATACTTCATAATAATCGGGGCTGGCACGACCCAATTGTATATCTGCCCTGTAAGCTGTTTTGCCATCGGCATCCAGCTTAAAGATCCAGTTACCACCGGTGGCCTGGAAGAATCCACCCTTGGGTACCAGGATGGCCTGGGTTTCATCACTGAGGGCCAAACGGATCTGCAAGGTCTGACCCCGGCGGATTCCCTTGGGGACCCTTCCGAGGAAGTACATATCCACCTGGAAGGTACCCCCGGTTTTTACGGTAGTGAAAATCTTCTTTATTTCCATTTGATAGGTAGAATCGGCAAAGGAGAACTCGCCCCTCAATCCTTCCACAATCCTGGAAAGATAGTGCTCGTCTACATCTACCCTGACTTTATAAGATGTCAGCACGTCTATCTGGCCTAAGAGGTCTCCCTTGTTCTTCGTCTGCCCGATCTCTGCATCCAAGCCCGTCAACTGTCCGTCAATCGGCGCTTTAACAATCAGATCAGATACCTTTTGACGCAACAGACTCAATTCCAGTTGCATGTTCTTGTAGGATTCTTCCTGCTGTTCAAGCTGAGCCTTATTGGAGACGGAATCTTGTTTCAGGATCAGTTCATTGAGTTCCAGTTTACGCTTTGCCGCGTTATAATTGTTTTGAGCGGTCTGAAATTCCTGGGAACCAATGGCGTTCTTGGCATAAAGGGTTTTATCCATGTTATACACGCGTTCGGCTTCCTTAAAAACCAGTTTTACGTCTTCCAGTGCATTCAATTTATTGACCGTATTTTGTTCAGCCGTAACTTTGGACAATTCCAGTTGAGCCTGTGCGCTGAATACCGCCGTTTGTTCCGTGGCCATCTGGACTGCCAGGTCAGAGTTGCTCAAACGGAGAATGGGGTCACCGGCCTTCATCATGGTTCCATCTTCAACATACTTTTCCTCCACCTTACCTCCGTCTGAGGCTGGGATAAGATCTGTAGCAATGGGCATGACCACTCCGTTCACATATATGGATTCCTGGAAAGGTCCTTTAGTCACATCGCTGATGGTAATCCTTTCCCGGTCCTGGTTCAATTTGGATTTCCCGGAGGTCATGTAGAAGCTGCCCCCAATCAAAAGGATTAAACCTGTGATCCCCAGGATGGTGAGGATCCGTTTTTTACTCCATTTCTTTTTTTGTAATACTCTGTCCATGGTTCATATTTATTCCAGCAAGATGCCAGTTTCTTAATCGTTAATTATCAATACATTAGCTTTAACTACCCCCTGACACTGTTCGGAAATGATACACTTTTCGTACGGTCCCGATACAAGGATATGAAAAAACAGGAATATCAATATTCATTTTCAATTCTTTAGCTTTATAGCACACAATTCGAAGAAACGCTCACTATATGACCTTAAAGAAAGCCACTATTTTAGCCATTGATGATGATACTGACGTACTTACCGCAGTTCGCTTACTCTTAAAGTCTGAGGTAAAAGAAATGATCACGGAGAAAAATCCGGAAAACATTCCTTCCCTGTTATCCAAACATGCCTTTGACCTCATTTTGCTGGACATGAACTTCAACGCGTCCATCAATACAGGCAATGAGGGCATTTACTGGTTAAAAAGGATCAAAGAGTTAAAGCCGGATATAGCGGTGATAATGATCACTGCTTACGGAGACATAGACCTGGCGGTAAGATCACTGAAGGAAGGCGCTTCCGATTTTGTGGTCAAACCCTGGCATAACGAAAAACTCATCACTACCATAGAAGATCTGCTTGGTGGTGTAGGAAAGGGGAAATCCTTTTCCAACGCTAAAAATGCAGATCAAAAGATCATCGGTACGGAACTATTGGGCGCCTCTGAGCCCATGCAGGATATTTTCTTTAAAATAGAAAAAATCGCTCCAACGGATGCCAATATACTAATCCTTGGGGAAAATGGCACGGGAAAAGATTTAGTGGCCAGGGCAATCCACGAACGCTCTCTAAGAGCGGCCAAACCCTTTGTGAAAGTGGATGTTGGAGCACTCACGGAAACGTTGTTTGAATCTGAATTGTTCGGCCATAAGAAAGGTGCTTTTACCGATGCCAAAGAAGACCGGGTAGGTCGTTTTGAGTCCGCCGAAGATGGAACCCTGTTCCTGGATGAAATAGGTAATATCAGCCTGGCCCAACAGGCTAAATTATTGAGTGTATTGCAAAACCGTCAGGTGACCCGCTTGGGCTCCAATACCCCTGTTCCCATCAATATACGCTTGGTTTGTGCCACCAACCTGCCATTCCAGGAACTGGCCAACGAACAAAGATTTCGTAAGGATTTAATATACAGGATCAATACCGTAGAAATTACGCTCCCCCCTTTGAGAAAAAGGACGGAAGACATCGTGATGCTGGCCAGGCATTTCGCCAAGGTATACGCGGAAAAGTACCTCAAACCCCCGGTGGAGTTTGACGCCGAAGCCCTGCAAAAGCTCCAGCGCTACCACTTCCCCGGCAATGTCAGGGAGCTGCAATATACCATAGAGCGCGCCATCATCATGAGTGATAAAAACGAATTGACCGGCCGGGACCTGATCTTCTCCCCTATCGAATCTGCGCCCACGATGGAAGTGGAAGAAAAAACAGACTTAAATCTTTCTTCCATAGAGAAGACCACCATTTTGCAGGTCATTGAGAAACACAACGGCAATATCACCAAAGCAGCTAAAGAACTGGGCCTGACCAGAACTGCGCTATATAGGAGGTTGAGTAAGTATGACATTTAGACGATACGAATGGAGCATCATTTTTAGGGTAGGACTCCTGTTTGTCACCCTGGCTGCTGCGGCTTACTGCATGTTAAATGCCAATACCAGGACTTATGAAGTCATATTGCTTCCCTGGACCTTCTGGCAACTGATCGGGTTCTACCGCTTCAATAAGAAGACCCAGACAGAAGTGGAACAATTCGTGGAAGCGGTCCAATATCGCGATTTCTCCAGGCATTTCGACGTACGCCATGCCCCTGCGGAGCTTAGGCCTTTAAGAAAGGGCTTCAATGAACTTAACCATGCCTTCAAGGTCATTAGTTCAGAAAAAGAAACCCAATACCAATACTTGCAAAAGATCCTGGAACTGGTCAATACGGGTATCCTTTCGTATGAGATCAGTTCCGGAGAGGTGGTATGGATGAATGAGGCCCTGAAACAATTGTTATCGGTGCCTTATTTGAAAACCATTCATGCTCTGTCCAAAAGAGACTGGAATCTCTACCATGAAATCATGGCCCTTCCCCTGGGAGAAAACGTCATTGCCACCGTGCATACGGGGCTTCAATCCTATAAGGTTTTGCTGAGTGCTACCGCTTTCCAAACCGATGGGCGTAAATACAAACTGATCGCCTTTCAAAACGTCAACGAAGCCCTGGATGAAACGGAATCCAAGGCCTGGCAAAAGTTGCTCAGTGTCATGACCCATGAGATCATGAACTCCGTTGCCCCCATCTCTTCATTGGCAGATACCCTGGGTAAAAGCCTGGCTCGAACCCTGCCTAATCTTAGCGGAGACGATGGCACCATGGAAGACCTGGCCCTGGGTATAGAGACCATCAAAAAGAGAAGTGAAGGACTCCTGAAATTTGCAGAAACCTACCGTAACCTCAACAAGATTACCACCCTCAACATCAAGAAAGTATATGTAAGGGATGTGTTTGAGAACCTGCATCACCTCATGGAGCCTACCCTGAACCAAAAGAATATAGAAATGGATATCATCCTCAAGGATCCAGGTCTGTTTCTCGAAGCGGATACCGCGCTGGTAGACCAATTACTGATTAATCTGATCGTTAACGCCGTGGATGCCGTTAAGGAACAGGAAAATCCTAAAATCACCCTTTCTGGCATGCAAAACGCCGCCAAAAAGACCTTGCTGAAGGTGAGCGATAATGGCAGCGGTATGCCCGAAGAAGTCATGGATAAAATCTTCATCCCCTTTTTCAGCACCAAGAAAAACGGTTCCGGTATAGGACTTAGCCTGGGTAAGCAAATCATGATGCTGCACAAAGGAAATATTCAGGTATCCTCTGTGGAGAACGAAGGGACCACGTTTACGTTACAATTCTAAAACCCGGCGGCCCCATTACGGACGCCAGACAACGAGCCCCGGTGCCGGGCCCAACATACTAAGAGCCCCGGTTGCCCGGGGCTCTTTTTGTAGAAACCAACGCATATTCAATAGAAAACAGGTCGTTTTCCGGGGCTACACCACCTTATTTAGGTATCTAGCAATTAGTTGAGATCCTGTGCGGGACGTCCGCCAGCAGGGTCTCCATCAGAAGGTCCACCAGGGCCTCCCATCCTACCACCGGGGCCACCAGGTCCGCGCGTGCCCCCAAGGTGGGCGTGCATGTCTTTGAATTTTGCTTGCTGATCAGGGGTTAGTACGGAGGCAAAATCCGCTTTTTGCTTGTCAAACAAAGCCTTCATTTGCTCCCTTTTCTGATCAGGCAGCAAATTATCATTTTCACGGATGGCTTGGACCTGAGCCCTGAAAGTTTCAGACTGAGCTTTAATTTTGGAAGCCTGATCATCGGTCAGTTGTAAACTGATTTTCATCCATTCCAAATGCGCGGCCGCCATGACCTGGGCATTTTCAGCAGCCCTTTGTTTGGAGTCCGCAATTTGCTTTTTCTGGTCATCGGTTAGCAGGGCCTGCATTTTGGATCTGCGATCCTTATCCAGCCCGATTAACTGGGACTTATAGGCACCCAAAGTCAGGTTATCCTGTTTATAGAGCTCTTCTTTTTTCTTACGGTAATCGGCGTCAATGCTTTGGATTTGTTTACGTTGCTCAGGTGTATACCTAACATGCGCCATTTCTCCAAAACCAGGTCCTCTATGGTGCCCCCATCCGCCGGGTCTACCCCAGCCTCCACGGCCAGCCCATTGCCTATCCCCTACGCCACCGGGTCCACCCCATTGATGTCCCCCTGGGCCTCTTTTAAATTGTCCGTCTTTGTGTGCAAAATGCCTGTGAGTGGTATCAGCAGGTGCTCCCCCGGAGGTTTGGGCCTTTAGCGCCGCGGAGCCTACACACAAACAAGCGGAGAGTACGCATATTTTCAGCATATGTTTTGAATTTAGGATTGTTTGACACTCAAGTTACAGCGTATGTTTAAGCCTTGTATTCCGGTTCACCTGTTCATATTATGGTTTCACCGATTATCGTTTTGGAGCCCGGCGGGGGAATAAATCTTGCGGCGCCACGGACAGGACTGAACGCTCCGTCAGGGGCTGCTCCGGCGCATAAAAAATCAGCCCGGCTTTTGAGGGCCGGGCTGATTGTATCCAGGAAAAACAGGTGCTTAATATACCAACAGCTTGAATACAAGGTCTTCCACTACATGATTCTCTACACAGGCGACATGCACCAGATAGTATCCAGCGGCCAGACCGGCCACATTTACCTCAATATCATTGCTGTTATTGGTCACCATGGATTGATTCTGTACACAACGCCCATCGATGCTGTAAATGGAATACTTGGTAATCAAGTAATCTACACTGAAGCGGAGATGGGTGGTTCCATGTGCCGGATTGGGGAATAATCCTATACCGCCCTTAAATCCAGCTGAATTAAAGGTATTAATGGTATAGCTCACAGGGGTGGCCGGGTTATAATCCTCATTACCAACCTGATTGGCAGTGATCGTGAACGTACCGGTACCGGTGATCACCAACTGATTGCCATTTAAGGTGGCCAGGGTCGGATCAGAAATGGTATAGGTCACTGGAAGACCAGAGCTCGCAGTAGCGTTCAGCAGGATAACCTGTCCTGTGGTTAATCCGGTGGGCGGAGCTTGGAATACAATTGTTTGATTGGCTTTATTGATCACCAGGGGTTGATCCACTTCTGTAGCAGGTGCATATTGCCCGTCTCCATCCTGGAAGGCTTCAATGGTCACAGTTCCAGCAGATACGATGTGTACCATCCAGGTCCCGTTATCCTGATAAACAGTTGCAATGCTGGGATCGGCAGATACAAAGCGTACGGCTAACCCGGAACTAGCGGTGCCAGAGAGGGCAAAGTCAGGATCCCCGTATGTTTTCTGAACAAGTGGGTCAAAGGTAATCGTATTGTTTAAGGACTGTATGATGGTCAATACCCCATCCTGGTATTGGAATACATAGTTGGGCGATGTGCCTCCGCTTAAGGTGATGGGATACTGTCCAGGCAGGGAATTTTGTACGGCGGTGGTCGAAATGCTCGGCGCATCCGTTATTACAGCTGCCGTCTGGCCCAATACAAATCCGCTGTACGTAAAGGTCAGCGTCGGATTGGGCGTGTTGAAATATCTGCTCAGACTAGCCGCGGTTACCAGTAAGGTAGCCGGGTTCACTGTCAGGGTTCCGTTTACATAGGTGACGCTATAATTGGATATCACTGCCCCACTCACGGTAATGGGATAGGTACCTACATTGGAATTCGATGTGGCCGTTGTGCTAACCGTGGGTGCGGTGGTTACCATAGAAGGACCATCTCCGTTTACCCATCCACTATAAGTATAGGTCAGGTTGGGAACAGTTCCTCCATAGGTCATGCTGGCACTAGTAGCCGTAATCGTAAGCGCCGCCTGGGTAATGGAGAAGGTGCCATTCACATAGGTGATCATATAGTTGGGATCTACCGCTCCGGAAGGTGTCAGCGGATAGTTTCCAACAGGTGACGTAGCCGTGGCCGTAGTCGTAACCGTTGCAGCGGTGGTCAGACTGGCAGGACCGTCCCCATTGGCCCAGCCGCTATAGGTTACAGTAAACGCCGGCAGGGTGGCACTTCCATATACCATGCTGGCATTGTTGGCTGTAATGGTCAGTGTAGCTGGTGTAATGGAAAAAGTTCCATTCACATAGACGATGGTATAGTTTGGATCTACTGCGCCACTCGGCGTCAGCGGATAGTTTCCGACTGGTGAAACAGCTGTAGCTGTTGTCGATACCGTGGGTGCCGTCGTCAGACTCGAAGGACCGTCCCCATTGGCCCAGCCGCTATAGGTTACACCAAAGCTTGGCAAGCTCGCGCTTCCATATACCATGCTGGCGT
>CAJCIQ010000078.1 GCA_903970475.1 Beijerinckiaceae bacterium | reverse complement strand
GAGGCGGTACCAGGGAGAATATCGTGGTCCTGACTGCCTAATACGAGGTTCCAGGCAAGGGTTAATTTGGACGTAGGATATGCGGCTGAGCCGCTCCAATCCGCCATAACGGCCATCGCTTCGGCGGACTTGGCGAGCAATTCATTCTTGCGGTTAATCCGTTTCATAAAAGACTGGGATGTCAATGAACCGGCACTGTGCTGGGTCAGCAACAAGTCCCCAGTGTAAACGGGCAGCTTCCGGCGTATGTCAGGCGTAATGTCCTTATACATCTGGTCTGAAGCGGTAAGGATAACCTTAAACTTGCCTTCGGCATCCTGCAAACTATTGACGGCGTTTTTTACGTCTCTTTCCCTGGGAGAGCCACCCTGATCGCCAACGCCGTAATAGCGGTAGTCGAAGCTGATACCGTATTTGGCCTGATCTTCTGAGAGGCGCTTATCCCAGGCACTATCCCTTTGCAGGTGCGGGACCACAGAGCCGTTGTAGTCGGTAGCGTTTAAGGCCGCAATGATTCCTTTTCCGTCAGGGCCATTCCAGACGCCTACGTTAAATGGAACGCCCACGGCAGAACCCCAGGTCAGTTTCTGGGTAGAAAAACCCAATAAACCGCAATAGTGCCAGATGCTGGGTGCATTGGCCAGGAAACCAAAACAGTCCGGCAGCATATAATCCTGGCTGGTGATACCGAATTCCTTGCGGAAGTATTCGTTGCCATACAATACCTGTCGGATCAATGATTCGGAGGAAGACATATTTACCTCTGCCTCGTCTACGGAAGAGCCAGAGATTTTCCAACGCCCCTGCTTTACATAGTCAATCACCTGCTTATACAGATCGGGATAATATTCCTTCATCATCTGGTAACGCCTGGAGCCCGTAAAGTTGTAGATGTAGTCAGGATATTTTTCGAACATATGAAAGTTCTGGGTCATGATGTTCTTAATAGACGTATTGATGGTCTCCGGGTAATCCCAATTCCATTCCGTATCCAGGTGGGAATAACCAATGACGTATAATATGCGTTCCTTTTCAATGTTATACGCCGTGTGGTCCGTCTGTTGGGCAATCGAGGCCAGGGGTAACAGACTGCCTAGAAAAAGCCAGAATCTCGGTTTCATGGTAAATCGATTTAGCAAAATAAGTTGGAAGCCGAAATGTAGGGAAAATTAGCTTAAGATTTGGCTGTTAATTTGTAATGAGCACCTGGGAATAAACGCTATTTTCGTAAAAACCCTGCAAAATTTTAGTTTATGAACGGATCTAAAGAAATCGTCACCATCTCAGTACCTAAAGGTGACCTTGACAATGACTATACCTTTTTTGACGATGGGAAGATCCGGCACAACTACGACCAGAGTCAATATAAATTAGGGCTGGAAGCCTGGATTACCCCCAGATCCATACCTGATGCCGACAAGGAAAAAATACTGAAAGCTTGCCCACTCATGTTCAAGTCGAAAATTACATCCATCCTTAAGAAATAATATCCTGCCGGGCGCCGGCAATAGGAGGCAAAAATTAAGCGACCAGAAACTGATCGCTTATTCAGGATACAGGTTTAGTGGAGCAAGAGTAAAATTTTGGGGTCGCAGGGCAATGCATAGAAAATACTAATCAGGGCTGAGTGCGTATCAAATTTACTTTCCAAGTAATTTGTGCTGTTCCTAACACGGGTATAAATCTACAATGGAAGCCCATCCAAAACATTACATGGTTCTGGTGTAATGTTATATAATTTACTGGTTTATGGGGAGGTGGTCAGGCTTACTGACAGACGTTTTCAATAAAATCGCGTTTATTGTCTTTGGCTTGCTTGAACTGGGTGGGCGTCAGGCCAGTAACCTTTTTAAACTGTGCTGAAAGATGTGCCACACTGCTATAATGCATTTTATAGGCTATGTCTGTTAAGTTGAGTTCTCCATAAGTGAGTAACTCCTTGACTCGCTCTATTTTATGGCAGATATAGAATTTCTCTATCGTAATTCCTGCCTGGTCAGAGAACAGATTTGACATGTAGGTATAACCATGATGTAATTGGACACTGAGGAAGACGGAGAGGTTTTCAACCAGGGGTTCGTCAGAATGGTACACCAATTGAATAATATGGGTCTTTATTTGCTGTACCAGTATGTTTTTCTTGTCTTCAATTAATTCATAGCCTGATTGAAGCAGGGCCGCTCTGATCTGACTAAGCTGAACATCAGACAGGCGTTCTTTGAGGTTAATCTCCCCCAATTGAACATCCATACCTTGAAGTCCCATTTTTTCCAAGATGTCCATCACTGCTGTTATGCAGCGACGACTAACCATATTTCTGACATTGAGTTTCAAAAGCACAATTTCGGTGTTATTGCAAAATGAGAAGTGCTCATAGGGTCGCGTGCAGGTTGAATGCTAGTTGCTTTAAATGCCCTCCAGCAAAGAGGTCTTAGGAATGATGGTTAATAGCTGTACCTTACAACGACGATTCGAACATAAATGTAAACATAATAAGTGGCTAATGGCTGGAATAAAAAATATAGATAAGACCAAAGAACCTTCGGACAATCTTTTTCCCGTGGTAGGTGTTGGTGCTTCTGCGGGAGGCTTGGACGCTTTCAAAAAATTAATGAGAGCCATTCCGGAAGATTCTGGGGTTGCCTATATACTGGTCCAGCACCTGGAACCTACACATGAAAGCATGTTGGTTGAGCTATTGCAGCGGTCTACCCGGGTCCCTGTTCTGGAAATTACCAATAACATCCGGGTTGAGCCTAATCATGTCTACGTGATTCCTGCCAATAAATTGCTGACAGCCAATGACGGACGGCTGGAGTTAAGCCCCAGGGGGCCTAAGAACGAGAAAAACATGCCCATTGACTTGTTTTTTACCTCCTTGTCAGAAGTCCACCAAAGCCACGCCATCGGTGTGATTTTGTCGGGTACGGCTACGGATGGCACCCTTGGATTGAAAGCCATAAAAGAGCACGGTGGTTTTACTTTCGCACAAGAACCTTCCTCAGCCGCTTATGCAGGCATGCCCCAGAGTGCCATAGATGCCGAAGTAGTGGATTTCATCCTGACGCCAGAGGAAATTCCACTGGAGGTGGCAAAGCTGTCGGCGGTATTGAACATTCACCTGGTCGTTGACAAGAGCGACCAGAAGTCCACCAAAGAAGATGCCTTCCGGCAATTGATCGCGTTGTTACGCGTCCGGAAAGGAGCGGATTTCAGCTATTACAAACAAACGACCATACGCAGAAGGATTGTTCGCAGGATGGGTTTGAATAAGATAGAGAATATTACAGATTACCTGACTTACCTGAGGGAGAATGTTATTGAACAGGACCTGTTGTACCAGGATCTGCTCATACCGGTAACTGGATTTTTCAGGGATGCCAAAACCTTTAGGATAGTCTGCGAAACGGTTTTCCCGGAGCTCATCAATGATAAGCATGATGCTGGCCCTTTGCGCATTTGGGTCGCCGGTTGTTCCACCGGAGAAGAGCCCTATTCTATGGCCATTTGCCTGAGCGAATACCTGGGTGAACGGATGGAAGACCATAAGATCCAGATCTTTGCAACGGATATATCTGAAAAATCAGTGTCAAAGGCCCGCAGCGGTATATATTCCAAAAGGGATATGGGAGGACTTAACGCCGAACAAATAGGGAAATATTTTAAAAAGGTAAATGGCAGCTTTCAAATCGATAAGTCCATCAGGGACATGTGTGTGTTTGCCTGCCATAATTTTTTAAAGGATCCCCCCTTTGCTAAAATGAACTTTATCAGTTGCCGGAACGTCCTGATCTATATGGAACCGTTCCTGCAAAAAAGGGCACTCACGACTTTTCATTATGCACTGAAAGAGCATGGATATCTTTTGCTGGGCAACTCTGAGACAGTAGCCCCGGCGGCGGAATTATTTACGGCCTACGGACGGAGTGAAAAGATCTTTACCCGAAAATCCGTCCAGGGAAGAATGGCGCAGTATGCCTACGATAATGCGGAGATTAAATTGAAAGATACCGGTCAACAGCCTAAAAATGAGGCTGTCCGGGATGATTTTCAACGAAGCGCAGATGAGGTGATCATCAAGCGGTTTTCCCCTCCGGGCGTAGTGGTGAATGAAGAAATGGATATTGTGCAGGTCAGGGGGCAGACGGGCGACTGGCTGGAACCGTCCCCGGGAAAACCTAGCCTTAATATCCTGAAAATGGTCAGGCAGGGGCTTGCTTTTGAACTGCGCAGTGTCCTGCATAAGGCAAAAGCAGATGGCCAGCCGGCGCTCAAGGAAGGCATACCATTGATCTCAGGGGAGAAGCAACGGCTGGTATCCCTTGAAGTCATACCCTTGGTCAATACGTTGGATCGCTATTACCTGATTCTTTTTCGGGATACCGTCATCGACAGGGAAAAAGAAATATACCCCCTTCTTTCAAGAGATGCTTTGGGTGAGGATATAGGGTACAAGGCACGGATTATGCAATTGGAAAAGGAACTGGCCCAGGCCAGGGAAGACATGAGGAGCATAACGGAAGACCAGGAGGCCATTAACGAAGAATTGCAAAGTGCCAATGAGGAATTATTGTCCGGCACGGAAGAACTGCAAAGCCTGAATGAGGAATTGGAGACGTCCAAGGAAGAGATACAAAGCACCAATGAAGAACTGACCTCCCTCAATCAGGAATTATTTGATCGCAATGACCAATTGAATGCTGCGCGCTTATACGCTGAATCCATTGTGGCCACTATCCGGGAACCCATCCTTATTCTGGATAAGGACTTCAAAGTTAGAACGGCCAACCGTGCCTATTACAAGAAATTTATGACCAGGGAGGACGAGACGGAAGGGAAATCATTTTATCAGATCAGAAATGGGCAATGGGATATTCCAACGCTACGTTCCATCCTGGATCATAGTTTGCTGGCAGAAGGGCGGATCTCCGATGTGGAGATTCAATTCAAATTTGAAGATATAGGGGAAAGAATCCTGCTATTGAATGTATGCCGCTTAGACAGGAAGGTAGACTCAGAATTACTGATCCTATTGGCATTTGAAGATATTACCGACACCAGAAGCAGGGAAAAGGACCTGCTGACCTTTTCCCGGGAATTGGAATCTAAAGTGGAGGAACGGACCCTATCGCTAAAGGAAACCAATGGGTTGCTTAAACTGGCCAATGAAAACCTGGAGCAATTTGCAACGATTGCCTCCCATGATTTGCAGGAACCTTTACGGAAAATACAGACCTTCTCTTCCTTGCTCAATGAACGACATAGTAAAGATATTAAAGGGGAGGCCGGCACGCTGATCCATAAAATACACCTGGCCGTTCAACGGATGTCAGGTTTGATCTATGAGGTACTCAAATTTTCAAAAGTATTAGACGCCAGTATCTTTGAGCCGGTAGACTTAAACCGCATCCTCCAAAATGTAAAGATTGACTTTGATTTGCTGATTGAGCAAAAAAATGCCGTCATTACCCAAGATGAGCTTCCCATCATCGACGCCGTTCCCTCACAGATGAATCAGCTTTTCTACAATTTGATAGGGAATGCGCTTAAATTTTCCAAAATGGATACGGCACCGGAGGTCCACATTTCCTACCGGTCCATGCCGGCTGAAGAGGTTCGACAATATCCTTCACTCAGTAGCAGCCTTTCTTACGCTGAAATTACCGTTTCGGATAATGGTATAGGGTTTAACCAAAAATTCTCAGATCAAATTTTCCAGATATTCCAACGACTGAATTCCGTTCAGCATTTTGAAGGCACTGGTATTGGGTTGGCCTTATGTAAAAGGATTGTATTGAATCATAAAGGAGAAATTTATGTACACTCCAAGGAAGGAATAGGAAGCCAATTCCATGTTCTACTTCCGTTCAGGCACTAAAATGGATATTTCTTCATTTTTTTTAATGGAAAAACACATGATTATTCTACTCGTAGATGATGATGAGGACGACCGGAAACTTTTTTTTGAGGCGGTGGCTTCGGTTGATCCTTCGATCATTTGTATTACCAAAGCTAATGCAAGCGAAGGCCTGTCATATTTGAACGACCCGGAAAGTCCTTTGCCTGATATGATATTTCTGGACCTTCGGATGCCGGGGATGAGCGGGCAGGATTGCCTCAAAGAAATTAAACTGGATACCCGGTTTTCCCAGACGACGGTGATTGTCTATACCACTTCCAGGGATGAGAAGGAATCCGTCACCCTAAAAGCGCTGGGGGCCGCCCATTTCATGAGCAAACCGGTTAAACCTGCCGATGTGTATTTTATGGTTTCTTTTGCCCTGAGTGAGAAATGGAGTTAGTAATTAAATGGATGCCGAACACTTCCTTTTTCTCCGGAAGGACCTTATCCGTTTGGAGCCCTTTCGCCCTCAGTTGAATCAACAGGTCATGAAGGAGCGGACGGACTTACTGGACCTTGTCATAGGGATTTATAAGGTGCGCATCCGCCAGGCAGATTCCCTGGTGACCCTGATCAGTGAAATACCGGTGAAGCAGCCATATTCCTACAAGGGCAATGCCATTGAAGATATGAGTGCGCCCCAAAACCTTGCACAAATGAGTTCCAAACTGGGCGCTTTAATGAGGGAAGGGGAGATGGCCTATCTGCAAAGGGACCTGGACAGTGGATGGAAGGATACGGAACCCAAAGAAAGGCGTAGGGTCAGGGACATAGTGCGAAGGAGTATACAGGGTTTGACCCAGGGTCATGGCGGTTTGCAGGGCATGCTTGAATTGCTGTACTGTAATGCCCTGGCCTCCGGTTCTGACCCTCATACGGAATTCTTCTCCAATACGCTGAAGGAACAGTTCGAAGGAGCCTTCGGAGGGAAGCGGTTTATATTCGGGTTTGCCCAGAAAGAGCAGGCCAGCGGTGTATTTGTGAAAATGCCTTGAATACCTACAAACGCATGGCGGAGACAGAGCTACCCAAAGTGGAAGATTTCTACCTCAAACAGGACAATTTTGAAAAACTCAAAACCGCTCTGGACGCCAAACCTGCCAGTAGCCGGACCCAACAAGATGTTGACGCCTAGAACGGTGCGGTCAAAGACTTCAACGCCAGCGTCAATGCATACAACCAGCAGCATGCGGTGATGAATAACGACCGGAAAACCTTGACGGACAACTGGAACAATGCGGTAAAGTCGTTTATGGACAATCATATGCCCCATTATAAGGCTTAGACCTCTTTACGCGCAGAGTCTTCAAAGTCATGTACTTTTGCCGGATGTTACTGAACCAAGAGCTGATCGGCAAAATGTTATCGCGTCTGAAGATCGATGCATTGAACAAATTGCAGGTCGAGGCGCTGCAAACTGCACAACAAGAGGGAGACCTCGTATTATTTTCTGATACCGGCTCGGGCAAGACCTTAGCATTTCTGTTGCCCGTACTTGCTATTATGGATGAACAGGTGGAGGGTACCCAGGCACTGGTCATCGTTCCTTCACGGGAACTGGCTAACCAGATAGAGCAGGTATTTAAACTGTTGGGCACGGGATTTAAAGTAACCTGTTGTTACGGTGGGCACCTCAGGGAGACAGAAGAAAATAACCTGATAGAAGCGCCTTCATTGATTATTGGAACACCCGGCCGTTTGGCCGATCACATACGCAGGGGAAATATTCACACCGAAACGATCCGGACCCTGGTGCTGGACGAGTTTGATAAATCCCTGGAATTGGGTTTCCAGGAGGAAATGTCTGAAATCATCGGCTCCCTGAAGTTCCTGAACAAAAGGATCCTTACCTCAGCGACGGCTGCCACGGAGATTCCGGATTTCGTTGGGCTGCATTCGGCGCGAACCATGGATTTCCTGACCGGCGAAAAGACGGAACGCCTTGCCCTTAGCCAAGTATTCAGCCCTGATAAGGATAAGCTGGATACGTTGTTCCGGCTCATCTGCAAGCTTGGGAACCGGTCTACCGTTGTATTCTGCAACCATAGGGAGTCTGTGGAAAGGGTCAGCGCCTTTTTGAAGGAAAAGGGGCTGATCAACGTTTTCTATCACGGGGCGCTTGAACAGCCTGAAAGAGATAGTGCGCTGGCAAAGTTCCGAAATGGCAGTTCCAATATTTTAGTCACGACTGATCTGGCCGCCAGGGGGTTGGACGTGCCCAATATCCGGTATATCATCCATTATCATCTGCCCACAACGGAAGACGTGTATACGCATCGCAATGGCAGAACGGCCCGTATGGAAGCCACTGGAACGGCTATTTTCATCCTTTCCCCCGAGGAGAGCCTGCCTTCCTATCTTCCTGAACAGCCTGATACCATTGAGCTTCCCGATGAAGCCCTACTGCCGGTCAAACCTCAGTGGGCAACCTTATTTATTTCTGCGGGTAAGAAAGATAAGGTCAATAAGGTGGACATCGTGGGCTTTTTCACCAATAAGGGAAGGCTTAAGAAAGAGGATATAGGACTTATTGAGGTCAAGGACTTCTTTAGTTTCGTGGCCATTCGCAAATCCAATGTGGGTCATGTCCTGGAACTGATTAAAAATGAAAAGCTCAAGAACAGGAAGCTCAAGATCGATATAGCGAAATAAGGGGCTCAGGTTAAAAAGGCCGGCCCGCTAAAAAGTGAGCCGCCCTTTTTGACCGATAACCGAAATTTTTTCTTGATTGCCCAATACGGCTTTAATGGTTTTATATACGCGTTTACCCGTGTACATCCCACTAACGGTCCAGGTCAACGTTTTGGTAGCGTCATTCCAATGATAGGAGGTTATTCTGGTTTTGCCCTTGGTGTAGTCATAGGATACACCATCATCCTCCACCATGCTAAAGCTTCCGTTTTTTCCTGGATAAATATGGATTTCCAGGGGCGTGTCGGACACTTGTTCCGAATATTCAATGACAGGGCCAATGGGTAGCAGGGTGCCCGCCCTAACGTAGAGGGGTATCTCATCCAGGGCCTTGGTGACGGAAATGGTTTTGGCCCCCCTGATCTTTTCACCGGTAAAGTAATCGTACCAAATATCGTCCGGGAAGTAAATGGTTCGCATTCCTCCTGAATCTAAAACGGGGGCGGCCAGTAGCCCTTTACCTATCAACCATTCATCGGTCATGTCAGCCACCGTGGTATCTGAGGGAAACTCCATCAGCAAGGGGCGCATAATGGGAGCCCCGGTAGTATAAGCCTCATGCCCTAAACTATAGACATAAGGTAATAACCGATACCTCAGGTCAAGGGCCTTGCGCATAGCCGATTCTCCCACTGTACCCCATAGGAAGGGAAAGCGGGCGGTGGTGCCTATGTTGGAATGGGAGCGCATGATGGGGAAAAAAACACCTGCCTCAAACCAACGAACCAACATCTCCGTAGTCGGGGTACCTTGAAAACCGCCAATATCACAAGCCCCGTAATACATGCCTGCAAGGCTGAAATTAAGCAGGTCCTTCGGCACGTCAGCCAGTGATGACCAGGTTGATGGAATGTCTCCGCTCCAGGTGCAGTAGCCGAACCGTTGGTTGCCTGGGCTGAAGGCCCTGTTCAGGGTAAAATGACGGTAATTGGGCCGGGCCGATGCCAGCAAGTTGAATTGTGCCGTGTTCCACCAATAATACAAGGTGTAATAAGATTCTCCTTCATCATCCCACCAGGCGTCTACACCCTTTTGAAGCATAGGACGTGTTTTGGCTTCAAACCATTTTCTTAAACCTGCATTGGCAAAGTTCAGGTCCCGGCTGTCTGTGTTGGGGCTGATCAACCATCCTTTATTCCTGGCGGTATCCAGTAGTGCCGTATTGCCCAGCCTTGGTTTGCGGATACCGATAAATGTAAGGTGCTGGGCTTTTAAATCGGCTATCTGCTTGACAGGATGCGGGAATAAGTTTGGGTTGAAGGTAAAGTCACTAAAGTCGGGCTTGCCGTCTTTGCCTAAAGAATAGTCAGGGGTAGGGGTATACCACTCAAAGTCAAATATGAGGGCATCTACCGGCAAATGATGGGAGCGGAATGTGTGTGCAACATTGGATATATAAGCGCTGTCCTGCCAGCCCCATTGACTTTGCAGGTAACCAAATGCCCACCTGGGCGGGAGCTTTGGTCTGCCGGTAATCTTTATATATCCTTTTGCACCGTCATAGATGGTCTTGGCTGGCCATAGGTATACATTGGCGGCCTTGCCAGTATAAACCCAGGTTAAGGTGGTTTGGTCTTTGGACCGATTCCAGGTAGGAGGGGTATTGTCATTTGCGGAGACGCCAAACGCGCTATAACCCGTATTGTTCCAAAAATAGGGGATATCGGCAACCCCATTACTTACAGAAGCACTAGATCCGGCTTTTTCAAGCGCCTTGGTTGCTTTGTTTCCTGAGCCATAGAACAGCCCTTGCGCATCCTGGGTAATGGCTATGGTGCTGTCGGAAGAGGAATAAGTGCCATGACGGATCAGCATCCTTCCAACCGCGTCATATAATGACCACTCCTTGGTTTGGGTGTTGATCGTCATTTTCCCATAGGCTGTTTTGATGCCATAGATGGGGGCCTCCGCAATAAGGGTATATGGTGTGTTGACGCTTTGATTTTGATCGATAAAAACACTGTTGATCCTTGACGGGGTGGTGGAATCGTTTACACTCAGACAAAAGGCGGCTCCGTCAACGGCATATAGCCCAACGGACTGGTTACCTGCGCTGACCAATACGCCTTGGGGGACTTTGGTGATATTTGGGGTTTTTGTGATTTGGGCCTGGAGCTGGAGGGATTGCCCCAGGATAACCAGGAATAACAGGAGCCGTGCATTTATCATGATCATTGTTTAAGGCTTGCTTTACGTTAGACCGGCAATTTTAAACAATTAATTGCTAAATCGTTTTATCAAAATGCTGTTTTTTTGTCCATAAACTTATCTAGAAAAGGGAATTTATCCACATAACCTAATATTAAAAAAACTAAAACTTAATGCTAAATCGTTTTTTTAAGCAAATTTTTCCGGTACTTTAATAAATTATTCCAATACTTTTATATTCATTTTAATAACTACTGCTTGATTGCTGTCAAAACTTCCGATAAGGCCGGTGGGATTTTTAAGGAGTTGTACTACCACAAATCCATGTCCTGCCTGGACCTAAGTAAGAGGATCAATAAAAGCCTCCCCAACACTACTATGCGCCTCAACGAACTGATGGCACATGGGATAGTGGTAGAAAATGGTTATGCGCCTTCCACGGGTGGCCGAAAGCCCCTGGTGTATTCTTTAGCCAGTGATTTTATGTTTACCCTTGCCGTGGCGGTGGATCAGTTTGTCGTGCGTATGGTCCTGATGAATATGCAAAACCAACAGGTCTCCCGGGTTCATGAAGCAGCCATCAATTTTTACGAAAACCCCGACTATATCAACGACTTGGCCGATGAGATAGAAAACTATGTAACGGCATCGGGTATCTATAAAAACAGGATTGCGGGCATTGGTATTGCCATGCCTGGCTTTGTGGATCCTAAAAAGGGGGTCAACTATTCGTTTGAAGGTTCGTCCTCTATCACTTCTGTTGTCTCCCAACGAGTAGGCATAAAGGTTTATATAGACAATGATTCGAGCGTCATCGGCCTGGCCGAACAGAAGTTCGGGGAAGTCGGCGACGTAAATAATGCGATGGTCATCAACATCGGATGGGGCGTTGGCCTGGGGATGATCCTGGATGGTCAGTTGTTCCGTGGAGCCAGCGGATTTGCCGGTGAATTCAGCCATATACCCATGTTTTCCAACAACAAACTTTGTTCTTGCGGAAAGCACGGTTGCTTGGAAACGGAATCTTCCCTGTTCGTCATCCTTGAAAAAGCAAAGGAACGCCTGAGAAAAGGGGAACCGTCTTCCCTTTCCATGGCAGAGATCGAAAAAGGGGACTTTGAATATTCTTTCCGGGTTGTTAAAGAAGCGGCCCAGCGGGGGGACAAACTGGCCATTGGCCTGATTTCAGAAGCCGGATATAATATTGGGCGGGGCGTTGCCGTCCTGGTTCATTTGCTTAATCCTGAGTTGATCGTATTGAGTGGAAGAGGCGCATCGGTGGGAAGAATATGGGAGGCACCCATTCAGCAAGCGATGAATGAACATTGTATACCGAGATTGTCCGAGAACACTAAAATTATCGTATCTAAACTAGGACATCAGGCAGAATTGCTGGGGGCGGCGGCCCTGGTCATGGAAGGATTTGACGAACACCATATGGATAGCTTTATAGAATCCTACAAACGAAAATTAACTGTTTAATTATCTCGGCCGAAGCTTTACTCACAGGCCATGTCACTCAACCAAAATTACATATAAATGAAAATTCTGCTTAAAGCATCAGTGATTCTAATGGTGCTGGCTCTGGGTTTTTTTCATGCCAGTGCACAAGAGAAGAAGACGATCGCGGGAACGATCGCTGATTCATCCGGATCGCCGGTTCC
>CAJCIQ010000077.1 GCA_903970475.1 Beijerinckiaceae bacterium | reverse complement strand
ATCCCTTTATCCAAATGCTGCGCATCTATGCAAAGGAAAAACTGACTCAATCCAAATTCCTTGCCCTGTGCGCCAATATCACCAACCGTCCATCCTCCGCTCAGGGCTGCTGTGAGCACATCCAGCATCAGCGACAGTCCTGACCCCTTCCAGTATCCTATGGGAAGGGTTCTTTTAGAGGACCGGATGGCCTGAGGATCTGTACTGAGATTACCGGCCTCGTCATACCCTCCGACCACAGGAAGCGGTTGGTGAGCC
Organism: Beijerinckiaceae bacterium; assembly: GCA_903970475.1. GTDB lineage: Bacteria > Bacteroidota > Bacteroidia > Chitinophagales > Chitinophagaceae > Dinghuibacter. Next base: position 25,374 of record CAJCIQ010000077.1, on the reverse strand, counting down.
CATTCATACTCCTGGAGTTTTCCATAGCTGAACTGGCTTAGCGCCATGTCCAGCAGCAGGTGCCCACCTTTCCTTGGAATACCAATGATCAATGGATTATTGCCTAAACGCGGTTCTGCGCTACCCCAGGCAGGCATATTTGGCATCGTGTTGGTCGCACAAATGCCTATGCATCCACTGTTGGCTGCCTGAAGGCCGTAGGTACCACCCCTCATCCAATGATTGGACGACTTTAAGGATACGGCACCGATCCCCTTTTCTTTAGCCAGCGCTATGGCACCTTCCATGGCCAGGGTCGCAGTATACATGCCAGGCCCGAAGTGACCATCCCAATATTCTATAGATCCTGCCCCTAAGACACGCTCAGGTTCCGTATCTATGCGCACATTCCCTTCTTCCACTGCTTTTATAAAAACCGGGAAACGATTTAATCCATGAGAGAGCACACCATCCAGGCTATTTTCCGCAAAAATCCGGGCGCAAATAGTAGCTTTTCCGACGGGAAATCCCCGTTTTATCAAAACCCGGAGAAATTCCCCTTCTAATGCTTCAAAGGTCACCCTCATTGCACATTAATTGAGTATATTAGATTGGATCCAGGCACCAGTCAAAGGTAACGGATTCAAATAACTTCTTATATGCTGCCTAATCATACATCAATTGGGGTATTGCTATTAATGGCAGGGCTTCTTTCGGCGCCCCTGGCACGAGCGCAAACCATTGATTCCCTGGGGACCTTTACCAATAACCCGGAAACCTCTGTTAAATCTCCCTTTAAGGCACTCAATATGCTGCATGCCGTGGCCGTCGGTCATAAATCCTCTGGCACCGTAGACGTGGCGTTCACCATGGTTAACCAGTCCAACAATAACGCCTCCATCATGTTCAATATCAATCCTTCCTTATCTAAAGCGGCAGACGACCTGGATAGCCTCTACAGCATCAGTCAGGTCCGCTTAGGAGATGCGAGGAGAGATTCAGACCAGGTATACAATATCGTACTCAGGCCCGGCCAATCCATCCACCTGGGCTTCTATCTGCTACACGTGGCCCTCAAGGCCCAATATGTTCAAAAGATGGCCATCCTATCCAGCCTCGCCCTGGATGACATGCCCCAAGGCGCCGAAACTATGTTGCTCTATAATGTGAAGATTACCTGGCGCTAGCCCGTGGCCCCCGCAATGGCGCGTCAGCGCCCAGGGATTGCGAAGGAGCTCCGCCCCTGGGCCAAAACACAAGAGCCGCTCGTTATGAGCGGCCCTTAGCAAACGGTATAAGGTAATACAGTTTAGTCAATACGCTTAACGTTCACTGCGTTCATGCCTTTCCTTCCTTCCTGTAGTTCAAATTCAACGTGGTCATCAGCCTGAATCTCGTGGACCAGACCGTTGGCATGTACGAAAGTTTCTTTGTTGGAATCATCATGCTTAATGAAACCATACCCTTTTTCCTCGTTGAAGAACTTAACAGTTCCTGTAATTTTTGTGTCCATTGTAATCATTAAAATGTAAATATAAGTCCGCAAAGTTACAGCATATGGAGGCGCGCTCCAAATAAATCGTGTTGTATCTGCGTAAATAAATGACCCGTAGGCCTTTATCCCCTGAGATGGTAGGCTTTAGGCTTAGTAAACGCTCGGAGTCCTGCATGCGATAAAGTGGCTCCGAAACCAGAATGCCCTCTTCCACTCCAGGGCACTGCCGCACTTACCCGATCGCAGCAATTCCAATATCCAGTGCCTGCATTGATCTGTTCCAGTATACGTTCTGCCCTATGTTTATCCGCACTGTATACGGCCGCCGTCAATCCATACGGCGTATCCTTCATCAAAGCCACTGCTTCGGCCTCCGTGTTCACCTTCATGATGCCAATGATGGGCCCAAAACTCTCCTCTTTCATCACTTCCATGTCGTGGTTTACGCCTGTGAGCACCGTAGGTTCAAAATAATAACCCGTCCGGTCCATGCGTTTTCCACCCGTCAGTAACCTGGCGCCTTTATCTATAGCGTCCTTTACCTGCATTTCCAAAAAGGCCGCTTGTCCGGGCCTGCTCAAAGGCCCAATGTATACCCCCTCTTCTGTGGGCGATCCTATTTTCCACGACTGCACTTCAGCCACAAACGCATTTACATACTCCTCATATTTATCCTTATGCACATAAATCCTTTCTACCGCACAGCAGCTTTGTCCATTGTTGTAAAAAGCACCGTCCGCTGTACCCACCGCCACCGCTGCCGCATCCACAACATCTTCAGCCACATAAAGGGGATCCTTACCACCTAATTCACACTGGCAAACCACCATTTTGGCAGCCGCCTTCTCATAGATTTGTTTTCCGGTTTTATAGGAACCCGTGAAAAAATATCCATTAAATGGGAGTTCCAGCAAACTTGCGCCCACCGCCGGGCCTCCGATGGCTATTTGAAAAGCATCGTCCGGAATACCTGCTTCCTTCAGTAGCCTGGTGATTTCCAAGCCTGTCAAGGTCGCATACTCTGAAGGTTTATACATGACGGTATTGCCCGCCAGCAAGGCAGGGACAAATACGTTCACGCCTACCAGGTAAGGATAATTCCAGGCAGAGATATTGCATACTACACCCAAGGGTTCGTAAGATATCTTCTCTTCCATCCCTGGTGTCACCGACATGGTTTCTTCAGACAGGTAAGTAGTCGCATGGCCCGCTAGCCATCCTATTCTAGCCCTGGCGCCTCCAATCTCGTTCAGTGACTGCTGAACAGGCTTTCCTACTTCTGAACTCAACACGTCTGCCAGGTGGGTCTTATGGGTATCCAACAACTCCGAGAAACGTTGGAGTATGCCAACCCTTTCGGGTAAGGTCATATGCCCAAATGCAGGTTGTGCAGCCTGTAACTTTTGAAATTTCTTTTCCACAGAAGCCTGGTCGTCTTCAGGTATGTCTGCAATCGGCTTTTCCGTTGCCGGATTGATGATGATCATATAGCGCTTTTCACTTTTTTAACTTCTTCAATGAAGCGATCTCTAATAGCTTTAGAAAGGGGCATGCCCTCCAATCCTGCCACAAACATCCTTTCCGGATGCCATTGCACGCACATCATCCAAGGCCTGCCCTTAGGATCAGCCCATTCTACCCCTTCGATGGTCCCGTCATCGGCAAAGCAATTCACCTTCAGGTCCGAGGCCACCCTATCCAGGGCTTGGTGATGGGCACTGTTCACGACCCCGCGGTAAGCCTCGCCTCCCACAATCTCCGCGAGCAAGGTCCCCGCCACCACCGATACCCCATGGATCTTATCCAGGTGCAAGGCAGGCGCCGGCGAAGGCTCATCGCTCATCAGGTGATCCGGTACCCCAGATTCCACCCGGTGGATCTTATTTAAACAAGCACCGAGGTCCTGAACCAACGTTCCACCCAATACAGCATTAACCAGTTGTTGTCCCCTGCAAATAGCCAGGATGGGGATACCCTTCATCTTGGCGCGCTCAAAAACGCCCACTTCAAATACATCCCGGACCATATTAAATTCATCCGCATGGGGATAGACCTCAGCCCCATTATAAAATGAGGGATGTATATCTATGCCTCCCGACAAAACCAACCCATCACATTCATCCAGTTGATCCAGGTTATTATCGCCTGCCGAGAACCGCACTATTTCCAGGTGCGAAGCAGCGCTTGAGGCCGCGCCGCCGTTTGCTAAGATCCAGCGTCTGTAATTTTCGTGTTTCGCCTCAGAGCCCGTATACGTCAATGCTATCTTCATGATTGGGCAAAATTAAAGCGCCTCCAGGTATAAGGCCTTGAAATCCTCCCTGGAAACCGGCTTAGGATTGTTGGGATGGGCAAAGTCAGCAATGGCAAGGTCTGATAGCGTCTCCACATGCTCCGCTTTCACACCGATGTCCCCCAACCGGTGGGGAATATGCACCTTGGTATTGAGCTCAAACAAATAATTCACCACCCCTTCCCCCGTTTCATCTTTCAGATCCAAGGCCCTGGCTATTCTGCGGAATTTATGTTCAAAACCGGCAATATTGAACCTCATCCCATAGGGTAAGTTCACCGCATTAGCCAAGCCATGGTGCGTATCCAAAAGCGAAGACAAGGGATGAGCCAGGGAGTGCACCACACCGAGTCCCTTCTGGAAAGCAACCGCGCCCATCAGAGAAGCGATCAACATCTTAGACCTGGACTCCAGGTCGGGTTGATTGACAGCGGTCTCCAGGGAGGCCCCAATAAGTTCAATACCCTGGAGCGCAATCCCTTCGGAAAGCGGATGCGGCATCTTTGCCAGATAAGCCTCCAGGTTATGCGTCAGGGCGTCCATGCCGGTGGCGGCTGTAACAGGGGCAGGCAGGTCCATGGTCAGTAAGGGATCAGCAAAGACGATCTTAGCCAGGAGTTTGGGAGAAAACAATATCTTCTTCTGGTGAGTCTGGTCGTCTGCTATGATGGCGCTGCGCCCTACTTCCGAACCCGTGCCGGCAGTCGTAGGTATGGTGATGAAATGAGGCACCCCATTGGTTACATATACATCACCCCCGATCAGGTCATCGTATTTGAATAAATCTTCTCTGTGTTCTACCCTCAGCACAATAGCCCTGGCTACATCGAGGGCCGCTCCCCCGCCAATGCCTACAATACAATCACGATGTGTAGCATCATATACATCCGTTCCTTTATACACATCGGACTTCACCGGGTTCTTATGAATATCTGAAAACACTTCTACGGAAATGTTCTTTGCCTTCAGTCCAGCGGTGAGTTTCTTAAAAAAGTCCAATTGCTCCACGGTGCGATCTGTAACGATCAAAGGTTTCGAGAGGCCATTACGGATAAGGTAATCGCCTAATTCGGCTGAAGCGCCCGCCCCAAAGCGAATGGTGGTCGGGAAATTATACTGATACACGGTCTCAAAAGTCATGACAGGTCTGTTAAATAATTTCCCAATATCGTTTAAATTCCCAATCCGTAACCGCCTTGAGGTGTTGTTTCCATTCCCATAAGCGGGTATCCGTAAAGTGTGTTACGAAATCGTTACCAAATATCTCCTGAGCCACCGTTGATTCCTTCATCAACTTCGTGGCCTCATACAAGGTGCCGGGCAATACGCCGTTTGAATAATCGCGGTATCCGTTTCCGGTTGTAGGAGGTTGACTTAAGGACATGTTTTTTTCTATCCCATACAAACCACTACCCAAACAAGCAGCCATGGCCAGGTAAGGATTCACATCGGCCCCAATCACCCTTGTCTCCAGGCGGCAGGATTTGGCGCCGCCGTTTAATACCCTGAGGGCTGTCGTACGGTTGTCGATTCCCCAGGTTATGGTGGTGGGCGCCCAGGCCCCTTCTACCAACCGCTTATAACTATTGATGGTGGGGGCAAACATGGGCAGTATATGTGGCAGACAATACAATTGTCCGGCAATGTAACTTTTCATCAGGGGGCTTAGTTTGTTCGGATCGCCGGCATCATAAAAAGCATTTTTGCCTTCCCCCCATAAACTTTGATGTACATGCCCTCCGCAGCCCGGAAGGTTTTCACTGATCTTAGCCATGAAAGTGGCCATGATCCCATGCTTATAAGCGATTTCCTTGACAGCCGTTTTAAATAGGACGGCCCTGTCTGCGCTTTCCACAATAGGCGCGTAGGCAATGGCAGCCTCATAGGTACCAGGGCCCGTTTCCGTGTGTAACCCTTCCAGGGGAATACCGAATTTCCGAAGCAACTCAAACAAATCAGCAAAAAATGGATTCTTCAGCGTAGACCTTAAGATGGAATACCCGAACATACCAGGCGTCAGGGGCGTGAGGTTTCGGAATTGTTTTTCGGCAGCAGAATCAGGCGTTTCAGAGAAATTAAACCACTCGAACTCCTGCGAAAAGTATGGAGTCCACCCCTTTTCTTCTGCGCGGGCCGTTAGCTGCTTCAATAGCTGGCGGGGATCCACATGAGCGGGCCCCCCGGATTTATTTTCCAACTCCAGCAAGAAAAAAGGCAAATCATTTTCCCACGGAATTTTCCGAAAGGTCGCCAGGTCTATACGGGCAGGCGCGTCAGGATAACCCGAATGCCAGCCCGTAAACTGCGTATTATCGTAGGCCAGGTCTGCCGCATCCCAGCCAAAGATCACGTCACAGAAGCTCGTTCCTCCATCCACAACAGACTGGAACTTTTCCGTGCTGATGTATTTGCCTCTCAAGATGCCGTCTATGTCGGCTATGGCCAGCTTTACCTTCCCCTGAGGGTGGTTGACTACATACCGGATGATTTCACTTCCATCCATAGGGATTTATTTTTATAAATTTTAAATGCAACAAAACCCAATCCCAGGATCAACACATACCATAAGGTCAATAAAGGGTTGTAAACTGCAATTGCCCCAAAGGAGCTTATAGCCAGCACCAGGGCTATCAATGGGAATACCGGATAAGCAGGTACTTTGAAGGGCCTCTCCATATCAGGTCTCGCCTTGCGGAGCTTTAATAAGGCAATCATGGAGAAGATATACAGGGTCAGGGCTCCAAATACAGAAAGCACAATGATCTGATCCGTCTTTCCTGTTAACAGCGCCAGCATCCCGATCACCATATTAACCAGCAAAGCAGCCGCAGGTGTTTGAAAACGCGCATGAATTTTCCCCAGAAAGGAAGGCGCATACCGGACCCGGCCAAATTCAAAACTGGCTCTGCCGGCGGCCAGAATAAGCCCATGAAAAGAAGCCAGTAGTCCAAACAATCCAATGGTGATCAGTAACCGATAAAGTAAATTCCCTTTCCCCACTGCATAACCTAGCGCCATGGGTAAGGGAGAATCCGTGGTAGAGCCGTCTGGCTTGAATACGACGGCTTCCCAACCGCCAACGCCCACCGAAGCAATAAAGACCAGGGCACAAAGTATAACCAGGGTAATGATGGCAGATCCGAATCCCCGTAGAATCGTGCGCTGTGGATTGATGGCTTCTTCCGCCACATTAGCCACCCCTTCTATCCCCAGGAAAAACCAGATGGCAAAAGGAGTAGCCGCCAAAAACCCTTGCCATCCGTGGGGAAAAGCATTGTGCGTCAGGTGCTCCATTTTTACGTGTGGAAGCAAAACGCCCGAGAATAAGAGTAATTCCCCAACGGCCAGGATGGTAATGATCAGTTCAAAGGAGGCTGCGGCTTTCACCCCATAGATATTGAGTCCTGTAAAGAGGAGGTAGCTGAACATAGCAATGGCTACCACAGGTATTTGGGGGAAAAACAAATTAAAATAAGCACCAATGGCAAAAGCGATGGCAGGCGGTGCAAATATAAACTCAATGATCTGAGCCATGCCCGTAACAAAACCCCAGTCGCTACCCAAGGCTTCCCGGGCATAATCGAAGGCGCCTCCAGCTTTGGGAATAGCACTGGCCAGTTCGGCATAACTGAAGGTAAACGTCAAATACAAAACGATGGCTCCCAGGGTCGCAATGCCCAAACCCAATGTACCTCCCTCGCGAAGGCCCAGGTTCCAGCCAAAATACATTCCTGAAATAACGTAACCTACGCCCAGTCCCCAAAGCAAAAGGGGAGTAAGGGTGCGCTTGAGTTGTTGAGGAGATGCAGCCATTCCCCAATATATTTTATTTTCCCTTACCCCCCGTATTTTACATTAAAGCCTGGATCTTAAGCTCCAGCCTATTCTTAGGTACAAGCCCTACCTGTCTGTCCACCACTTCTCCGTTTTTAACAAACAGCACAGTGGGTACTGCTGTGATCCCATAACGGACGCATACCTCGGGGTTGAGGTCTGCATTGATTTTGGCTACGGTCACCTGGCCTTCGTATTGGGTGCCCAGTTCCTCTAATATTACACCCAGCCCTTTACAGGGTCCACACCAGGTGGCCCAGAAATCCACTACAGCTATTTTATCGCTTTCCAGCACCAAGGACTGGAAATTGGCATCGGTACATTCTACGGACATATGAAACGTTTTGTCAAAATTGGTAAACCCCCTGTTATAAGTCAAATTAATAGTTTTAATACCTTTATAAGCAATACTTATATTGAATGACCATACAACAACTGGAATACATCATAGCCCTGGATCATTTCCGTCACTTTGCCTCCGCTGCCGCAGCCTGTCACGTGACCCAACCGGCCCTTACCATTCAGTTAAAAAAGTTGGAAGCGGAATGGGGCGTGCAGTTATTCGACAGAAGTAAACAGCCCCTGGAACCCACCCATACAGGAAAGGAAATCATCGTCAGGGCCCGGCAAGTGCTCAGGGAATTGAATTACATGACGGCTTTTGTCCAGGAAGAAAAAACAGGGCTTACCGGTAACTTCCGACTCGCTATTATTCCCACACTGGCCCCCTATATACTCCCTGCCTTTTTATCCTCGTTTAAACAGCGGTGCCCCCAGGCCCATCTGATCATTGAAGAGTTACAAACGGGTCCCATCCTTCGACTCCTAGATCAGGACCTGTTGGACATGGCGATCATGGCTACCCCTACGGGCAAAAGCCACTTAAGAGAAATCCCCCTGTTCCTTGAGCCCTTTGTGGGTTATATCCCCCCTACCCATCCCTTAAGCAAAAAGAAAAAACTATCCATGGCAGAAATGAACACCAAGGACCTGCTCCTGCTCAATAAAGAATATTGTTACTCCTCCCAGCTCCTGGAGGTCTGCCATCCCGGTAAAGCACTGGATCATCCCCTGAACATGGAATTACAAACAGGGTCCATAGAAACCCTTAAGAACCTGGTCAGGGCCGGACAAGGGTACACCTTGGTACCCGCCTTATCCATCGCCGGACAACCCGATGATCCCCGCATCAAACAATTCAGGCCCCCTCAACCCGCCAGGGAAATCTCCCTGGTCGTGCATCAAAGCTTTCCCAAACAAGCCATCCTTAAAAAAGTCAGCGAATCTATATTGGAAGGCATCCCCAAAGCCTTTCAAAAGACCCCTGGTTATCAGCGTATTCGCTGGAATGATTCCCCCTATTTTTCGCTTTTCGGGAAATAATGCCTAGCTTTTGGGCCCGACTTGAAAAATTGTTGAGAAAAACTTGATTTAATGAACACTGTTCAGTAGGTTTGCACTGTAATCTTAATTCAACCACTCCATGGGCATCGTAGAAAGAAAGGAAAGGGAAAAACAGGAAATGCGCCAGCGTATCATAGACGCGGCCATGCACATGTTTTTGGAGGAGGGATATAACAAAACATCTATTCGCAATATAGCAGATGCCATAGAATATAGTCCTGCTACGATCTATCTCTACTATAAAGATAAAGACGAACTATTATACGCCGTACAGAAAGAAGCCTTCGACAAGCTCCTGGAGACCTTTGAAAGAGAGGCCACCGCTTTGGATCCCCTGCTACGCTTAGAACAGATAGGCAAATCGTACCTGCGCTTTGGTATGAACAACCCGGAACTTTATGATCTGATGTTCATTATCCGGGCTCCTATGAACGTCGATGAACACATTCACCAAACCAATGGGAGAGACTGCTTCAGCTTAGTCATGGAAACCTTGGGCGAGTGTATAGATAAGGGTCTGTTGCGCTATGAAGATCCGCGTATAGCTATGCTCTCCTTCTGGGCTATGGGTCATGGACTGGTTTCCCTTGTTGTCCGGTGCCGATTGAAAGTACTGGAACTGGCAGAAAATGATATAGACGAATTGTTGCATAAAGCCATTGACGAATACATACGCCTGATTAAACGATAATCCAACTCGTAGGCCGGGTCACCCGGGCCCCCGAGAACTGTAGATCCCTTTTTTTCACGATAACCCGATTATCGTTTTTTTAGGCCCTACTAATAAACACTGTTCATTATGTCAACGTATCACAATTACAGACTGTCGTTCATGGTCGGAATCATGATAAGTATTTCGGCAGCCGGCCAGAATGGTCCAGGAGCGCAGATACCCCCCGGAGGACCAGCAGCCCAGCTCACCGTTGGAGGTCCAGCAGCACCGGGCGAGACCGCCCCTACCCGCCTCGACCAATACATCCAGGAAGCCTTCAGCGCCAACCAGGGTCTGCAACAGCAAGCGTTTCAGCTAGACAAGTCCCTGGCCGCACTGGATGAAGCCAAATCCCTTTTTCTTCCCAACGTTAGTCTACAGGGTAGTTATAATGCCGCTGGTGGAGGCCGCGCAGTGGACATTCCTGTAGGTGACCTGCTCAACGGCGTTTATACCACCTTAAACCAACTCACTTCTACCCATGCTTTCCCCCACTTGGAGAACCAGTCTTTTTTACTCAACCCCAATAACTTTTACGACGCTCATATCCATACCACCCTGCCCCTGGTCAATGCAGAATTATACTATAACCGGAAAATCAAACAAGCCTCCATCAGTGGCCAACAGGCCGCCGTCAACGTGTATAAAAGGGAGTTGGTTAACCATATCAAAGCCGCTTACTTTCAATATTACCAATCCGAGCAGGCCATAGCCATCTATGGAGCAGCCCTGGAACTGGTCAAAGAAAACATCCGCGTCAACCAAAGCATGCTGAACAACGGCGTGCGCAACAGCACTGCACTCACCCGTTCCCTGGCTGAACAAGAAAGAACCCTGGCCGAGCAAAGACAAGCGATGAACAACGCCCTGAACGCGAAGGCCTATTTCAACTTCCTGCTCAACCGGCCAGGGACCGATAGCATTGAACTCGATACCACCCTTTTCTTTAGACCGGAAGCCTTTGACACCAGTGGTGTCGGTGTTTCCAGCCGGGAAGAACTGACTCAGTGGAGGAGCATGGAAAACGTAAGCGGTTTAAACCTGCACATGGAAAAATCCTACCTGATCCCTCAACTCAGTACCTTTCTGGACCTGGGCTCCCAGGGTGAAGGCGTTATAGACAACAAGACGACCTACTATTTCTTTGGCGTCACCCTGTCCTGGAACATATTCGCCGGCGGGCAGCACACTTACAAAGCCAGGGAAGCCAATGCCGACCTGCAAAGTGCGCAAGCTGGATACGAGGAAACAGCCAGACAGCTCCAATTGGAATTGGAACAAGCCTACCACGATTACAATACCGCCGTAGACCTCTACCATAGCGCAGAAGCCCAATTACACTTTGCCCAAAAATACTTTACAGATCAATCCAAGGCTTACCGGGAAGGTCAATTGTTGTACGTAGAACTGCTCGACGCCCAAAACCAGCTCACCAATGCCAGGCTTCAGCTGGCTCAGGCCTACGCAAGTGTTCAAATTGCCAGGGCCCAACTTGAAAGAGACTTAGCCACTTATCCCATTAATAAGAAATCCTGATCATATGCAAAAGTTATCCATACTGCTGTTACCCGCTGCAGCCTTATTGTTTCAGTACTGCGGCGCCCCAGCCTCCGGGAAAGCAACAACCAACGTTACGACCGATACCATTCCCGTGCAGGTCATGGTCCTGGGCGCTCCCTCCAGTTTGTCCAGCGGGGTTGCCGTCTCTGGTCAATTCACCACAGACGACGAAACCATGCTCTCCTTCAAAACCGGGGGGATCATTTCTGCCATATTGGTCAATGAAGGCGATAGAATCCATAAAGGGCAGCTCCTGGCTACCCTTAACCTAACGGAGATCAACGCTCAGGTAAGCCAGGCCCAACTCAACCTGGAAAAGGCCCAGCGAGATTACACCAGGACCCAGCACTTATACGCCGACAGCGTAGCCACCCTGGAACAACTTCAAAACGCCAAAACCACACTGGATGTAGCCACCGAACAAGTCCGTTCCACTCATTTCAATCTGGACTATAGCCAGATCAGGGCTTCTAAGGACGGATTCGTGTTGCGCAAACTAGCCAATCCCGGACAAGTCATTACGGCCGGTACAGCTGTCTTGCAGACCAACGGAGCGGACGCGCCTTCCGTATGGCTCCTTCGCGTCGGCCTCAGCGACCAGCAATGGGCCATCGTTCACCTGGGCGACAAAGCTGCAATCCAAACCAACGCGCTTCCTAATCAGCCGTTGACCGGCACCGTTAGTCGTAAATCAGCCCAGGTGGATCCCGCTACAGGATCCTTTACGGCAGACATAAGGCTCAATGGAAACATTCCTTCCACCCTGGCCAGCGGCTTGTTTGGAAAGGGAGAGATTTTTCTGGCAACAGCCAGCAGCGCAGTGCCCCATGCGGCAATCGGCGCCTCCGCCCAAAACTGGAAAATACCTTTTGAGTCCCTGCTCGACGGAGACGGAAGCAGCGGTTACGTATTTGTCGCTACCCAAGACAGAAAAGCACAGAAAATTAAGGTGCGCATAGCTGGCATGGAAAAAGACAGCGTCGTCATTGGAGAGGGCTTACAGGAAGGTCAAACCCTGATCGTCTCCGGATCCGCCTACCTCACCGACAGCAGTCCCATCAGGATTATCTCTTCACAACGCTAAATGCCGAGATCATGAAACTGTCCTTACCGGCTTTCGCCGTTCGAAATACTGCCTTTACCACCGTCATTTTCATCATGATCATTGCCCTGGGTCTGACCACCATTCTGACCATGCCCAGGTCTGAGGATCCGGAAGTCCATGCGCCTACCTTCCCCATCATCATTGTGTATCCCGGCGCTACGGCCAGGGATATTGAAGACCGGGTTGTAAATCCGCTGGAAAAAACAATTTCCGCACTCGACGACATAAAACGGGTACGCACCAACATCACGGATGGGGTAGCCGTTATTCAGGTGGAATACAATTATAACTCCAACGTTGACGCCAAATACCAGGAAATCGTCCGGGAGGTTAATGGAAAGCGCAGCGATCTTCCGGCAGACATCAGTTCTATAGAAGTGCGGAAATTCCAGCCTTCTGACGTGAATATTCTTCAGATCGCGCTGCTCTCAGAACACGCGCCCAGGGAAAAACTGCAGTACTACGCCGAAAAACTCCAGGATGAACTGGAGAAATTGTCCCCCTTGAAAAAAGTGGACATTTTCGGACTGCCCGACCAACAAGTGCGCATAGAGCTGGACCTGGAAAAAATGGCTCAAATGCACCTGCCTTTAACCGCCGTTACCAATAGCCTGCATTCTGAAATGGCCGACGTACCGGGCGGTAGCATTGACGCAGGACACCAGACCTTTGATATCAGGACCAATGACTACCGGAGCCTGGAGGAAGTTGCCACGACCGTCGTGTTTTCAGCCGGAGGGAAAAACATTCTCCTTAAAGATATAGGCAGGGTCTATTTTGGATACGCTGATGACAACTATAAAACGCGACTCAACGGGCACCGGTGCATATTCGTAGGCGCCTGCCTGAAGGATAAGGAAAACATCTCCAAGGCCCAGCAAATTTACCTTCCTGTCTTAGCCTCCTTCAAGAAAACCCTGCCTGAAGATATAGACCTGGTGGTGCCCTTCGATCAGGCCAGCAATGTTAACCGGCGCTTGAGTGGATTGGGAAGGGATTTTCTGATCGCCATCCTGCTGGTGTCCATTACCCTGCTTCCGCTGGGCGGCCGTTCGGCCATCATCGTCATGATTTCCATTCCGCTTTCCCTGGCTATCGGCGTCGTACTGCTGCAATTGTTTGGGTTCAACTTAAACCAACTCTCCATCGTTGGCCTGGTTGTCGCGCTCGGACTATTGGTGGATGACAGCATAGTCGTCGTGGAAAACATTGAACGCTGGATGCTGGAAGGCCATAGCCGGCTGGACGCAACCCTTAAAGCAACCAATCAGATAGCCATGGCCGTATTGGGCTGTACAGTGACGCTCATCATTGCATTTATGCCCCTGGCCTTCCTTCCAGAAGGTGCGGGCGATTTCATACGCAGCCTTCCTGTTGCAGTCATGTTCTGTGTACTGGCAAGCATGTTCGTATCCCTGACTATTACCCCCTTCCTGGCCAGCAAGGTATTAAAGGACCATATAGGCAATCCCGAAGGGAATATATTCATGAGGGGATTGAAAAGAATCATTCACGGAAGCTATTCCCGCTGGCTGGAATCCGCCCTGAACAGGCCCTGGCTGACCATAGGCGTGGCTTTACTTATATTTAGCGGTTCTATTTCCCTGTTTAAAGTTATAGGCTTCAGCTTATTCCCGTCCTCTGAAAAGCCCCAGTTCCTTGTCAATATCACAGCCCCCTCCCAAGCCAACCTACCCTATACCGATAGCATTACCCGGCGTATCGAAACAGAACTCAAAAAGGAGCCGGAGATCAAGTTTTTTGCCTCCAACGTAGGCAAGGGCAATCCACGGATATACTACAATGAATCACAGGAGAACGAACGCAGCGACTATGCCCAGATATTCGTGCAACTCGATAACAACACAACCCCCGCCCGGAAATTGGACCTTATTCAACAATTAAGGGCCCGTTGGACCCCTTACCCAGGGGCAAAGGTAGAAGTCAAAAACTTCGAACAAGGTCCTCCCGTCATCGCACCCGTTGAAGTCAGGTTATTTGGAGACAACCTGGATACCTTAAGGAGTTTGGCTTCCAGAGTGGAGACCCTGCTTCAGCATACCGCAGGAACCATTTATGTGACCAATCCCGTCAGGCTCCTGAAAAGCGATATCAAAGTAGACATCAACAAAGAAAAGGCCCAGATGCTGGGGGTTCCGTCTTCCGGCATTGACCAGGCCGTACGCATGGCCGTTACCGGATTGAACGTAGGGAAATTCTATACCGACAGCAAAGACAGCTATGATGTGCTGCTGACCAGGGACAAACCAGGCAGACCCAACATGGACGCTTTTAAGGACCTATATGTCAATAACAACCAGGGAAGTCCCGTATCCCTGGCCCAGGTGGCTGACCTCAAACTGGAAGCCTCTCCTGCCGTTATCCGTCACCAGGAAAAAAGGAGGGTGGTATCCATTCAGGCCAATGTGCAAAAAGGCTTTCTGGTAGATGGCGTACTGGGTGATGTCATCCGGCAAATGAATACCATGCCCCTGCCCGCAGGTTATTCCTATGAAATGGGGGGAGAAATTGAAGCCAGGAATAACTCTTTTGGAGGATTCGGAAGCATCATTATCGTCACCATATTCCTCTTTATTGCGGTCCTTATACTGGAGTTCCGCACCTTTAAAAGCACCCTGATCGTACTCAGCGTGATTCCCCTGGGAGTTGTGGGAGCCTCCGTCGCCTTATGGTTGACGGGTAATACCCTTTCCTTCGTAGCGATTATCGGGCTCATTGCCCTGGCGGGGATAGAAGTAAAAAACACCATTTTACTGGTAGACTTCACCAATCAACTCAGGGCCCATGGAAAATCCTTGAACGAAGCCATTAAAGAAGCGGGGGAGATCAGGTTTCTACCCATCGTACTGACTTCCCTGACGGCCATCGGAGGACTTATTCCCATTGCCATTTCTACCAACCCATTGATTTCTCCGCTGGCTATAGTGCTTATCGGAGGATTGATTAGTTCGACTTTATTGTCCAGGGTAGTAACGCCAGTGGTGTATAAGTTGATGCCTCCTGCGGTAACGCCGGCAGCGGGAGAAACCGGTAACGACCCAATTTGAAAAATTAGCACCGGCGGATAAACCGTAAACACAAGTAAAGAAACAAAGAACCGGTGAACAGAGGTAAGCATGGTCTATCCACCGGCGCTAGATAGGGTTTCTACATAAGTCGGCACCCAGAATAGTTGTGCCCGACGATACCGTAAGCACGTAGCTAAAGTACTATGATCTTATAGAAGGGGTTCAGGTAGAAATACCTGTTTTGACAATCAGGCGATAAGGGTAAAAATCTCGTGACGAATGGCGAAGATGACCAGACCGGCTGTATTCTTACAGCCGGTCTTCAACAGCAGGTTGTTTCTATGGCCTTCGACGGTACGAACGCTGATATGCATGGCCTCTGACATTTCATTATTTGTCCGTTCCATGCAGATATACTGGAGCACTTCCCTCTCCCTTTCTGTCAATTCGATGGGAATATGATTGAGGTTGCGGATTTGCTGGGTCCTGTATTGCCAGGCATTTTTCATAGCTGTCATGCAGGCCTGGTTAAAATAAAATCCATTTTCATGGACTTTACGCACGGCCAGCATCAGCTCCTCCACGGCCGTATTTTTAATGAGGTATCCGCTGGCCCCAGCCTCTATCATTTTAGAAATAAATCTTTCCTGGTCATATACAGAGAGAATGACCACTTTGGTCTCTGGAAATTCTTTACGCAGCGATTCATTGAGCTCCACCCCATTCATGACGGGCATATGCATGTCCACCAATGCCACATCGGGAGCCTGTGGAAGGGATCTGATTTTGTCCAGCAATTCCTGGCCATTGTCTGCCTCGGCTACCAGTTCCAGGTCAGCCTCCCTGTCCAAGAGGGCACCCAGACCTTTTCTGAATAATATCTGGTCGTCCGCAATTGCGATGGTGATCTTAGGCATAGCAACTATAAAATTATACAGGTAATGAAATACGGATACCAAATCCCCCGGTCCCTGAGGTATCCAGCTCATAAGTGGCGCCAATCATTTCCAGGCGGCTTTCCATATTTTGCATACCCATGCCTGACGAGGACGGTTTGCCCTTCAAACCCCTGCCATTATCCTGGTAGTGCGCTAAGATGAGGTCACCGGGTTTATCAAAATGGAGATGAACTTCAGTAGCACCGGCATGACGGAGGGTATTGGTAAATAATTCCTGAAATACCCTGTACAAAGACAGTGCTTTATCATAAGGTATTTTATCCAACTCCTCGCCAGCAGCATTGTCCATGAATACTTTTACACTTCCGGATTGGTGGATAACCCTGCACATTTCTTCCAGTGCTTCTTCAAGACCCAGCAATTCCAATTCGGCCGGGGTCAGCATGTGGGAAATATTACGCGCCTTATCAATGATCCCGTCAATAAGCTTGCGGACAATTTCTGAGTCCTCCCATTGCAGGGTGTACAATTTGAGGTTGGATAAAGCAGACCCCACGTCATCATGCAGGTCTCTGCCTATTCGCTTTCGTTCCTCTTCCTGGGATTGGATGATGGCAAAAGTCAGGTCCTTCTGATGCTTCAGTTCAGCCTGGCGTTTTTCCTCCACCCCGCGCAGCAGACGCTTTTGGTTACGGACGTAGAATTGGATCAGTGCCAGGGTAAGCAACAGCATGCCCACCATTCCCAGGAAGGTAATGATGTACACATTATCCGAGTTGACTCCTACTTGCGGCATCTTAAAAATCCAATCATCATTGATAGATACATCGACAGGAGGAACGTGGAATGGGCGACAACAAAAACATGGGTTAAGGCCTTATGGATGGCAAAAAAGTTATAGAACAGGAAATAGAACAGGGATCCCGCCATATAAATCAATATACCCGCATTGAACCAAGCTATAGAGGCCTCTGTCGTCCCCCTTACAGCGACAGGGGCATCACTGCGTTCCATAAAGCAAATTATGCCCAGGGCCAAGATAATCAGAGATTCTGGATAAAGTGTATAAGTATTTAGCAAATTCAACCCTTGAATCCAAAACGCGTTAACCAGGCAAAACAATGGATATGCCACCATCACAACCCCAATAATTCGCCTAATCAGTATATCCTTGATGGTCAGCTGGTAGTAGACCAAAAAGAACAACGCCTCTATAGGAGTATATAAATGGCTCACCCAAAGATTGTTCATCCCGTGGTGAGCCATATAGCTGGCAACCATATCTGAAATCCCATCAGCGATTAAATAAAACCAAATCCATTTTTCCGCCTTTCCCAAATGCCTCCAGGTATATATTCCGGCACATAAGGGTAGGATAACAGCAGCTGGTACAATGATGGCATCGTAGATATGTCGTAAAGTCATCTTTTTGAAAATCAGATATTGGAATCAGAATACAGTACACTACTCGTATCGCATTCCACAGGGCAAGGTTCCGTAAAATCATAAATGGTAGAAGTACCATCCCCCAGTCCCAACTGAGCGGGGGCCTCCAGGATATCAGTACCGTCCATACTGACCGGCACCAACAGCAAATCCAGATTCAACTGAGCCGGTGTAATGGGATTAAGGGGATCATATCCCAGATAACCCCTTACGCCCCTTATGGGTACTCCGCCATTCTTAAAAAACTCATACAAACTGATAATGTCTTCAATGGGTATAAAATACCCCCTCAAAACTTCTGGATCTTTACACTTCATGGTGTCTTTGTACAAACCCCGCCACTGAGTGGTTCTGCCAATAGCGATGTCTTTGTCAATTGAGCGGTTTAAAAAACCTAGCGAATGTTGTTGGGGATCTTTCATGATGTAGGGCTTTAGAGGATTTTTTCAAATATACACATCCGTTAAGGCTTAGTGAATATTTTTTTAATCTTTATTAATAATAACAAGATAACAATCCCTTGGGAGAAGGACTGAAGCCATTTATCTATTTTGGTCCAAACAACCCATGTATGCCGCATCTAGACTGGCTTATCCAACTGGATAAGCGCTGTTTTATCTATATCCAACAGCACCTGACCAGCCCCGCAATCGACCCTTTGATGCTGGTGGTCCGCAACCCACTCACCTGGATTCCTGTATATATATTTATGTTGTACTGGATCCTGAAGAGCGATAGAAAGACGGCTTTCCGTTTCGTGTTATTCAGTCTGATCATAGTCGGGATAACTGATTTCACAGCAGCAAACCTGATCAAACCCTGGGTGGGCAGGTGGAGGCCCTGCTACGATCCCGACACCATGGATTACCTGAGGGACCTCATCAGTTGTGGGGGCCTGTTTTCTTTCCCTTCTAATCATGCGACCAATCACTGCTGTCTGGCCGTATTCTGGTATGGGGCCGTCCATAAAATCAATGGAAAAAAATGGTACTGGCTATTTGCCTGGGCAGCCCTGATCTGCTATGGTCAGGTATACGTAGGTAAACACTTTCCCCTGGATGTGCTAGCTGGAGCCGTTTACGGTTCCATTATAGGCGGAGCTGGATTATGGGCGTTTCAAAACATACACCGGTTTAAGTTCAGTCTCCCTCGTCGCAGGATTGAGGAAGGGCAGATCCAGGGTGGATACGTGAAAGTAGTTCCCTCTGTAGATTAGATCCAGCGCTCCCCGGGCCGGGCGCGTTACGGGTCGGGGAGCCTGCAAAGCGTCCGGCGCTTGTCCCGACTGGGCCGCCGCCTGCGTTCCGGGTTGAGCCGCCTGCAAAGCGTCCATCCCCTGCTGGTTGGTCATGATATAATAACTTGAAGGGAGTGAATCCAGATTGTTGATGTGTTGATACAAATGATCCGTATAAAAATCCAGGGCCCTTTCTTCATCCATATGGTATACGTACAACTTTTCTGGAGCAATATGCTCCAGCTCCATGCCTTCGATTACAACCGAATGTAATTGGTACTTTAACAGTGCAGGGTAAAAGCCCAGGTCCAGGAAAAAGTTTACCATCACCAAGGTGTATACGCTCAAGATCAGGAACCTGGATGAAGTCTTCGGTAACCGTTTCAGTAATACTGCAAAAATGATTGCTCCCATTACACCACCTATCTTCAGCAATATATTCATTTCCGGAAATGGAATATACAACAGCGCAACCAATGCTACCCAAAGCAGGCTATAGATAACGATATGGGTTATAAACAGCGTCTTGCGCCCCTTCGGGCCTGTGACGTCAGCGATGTTCGTCCCGGCCTCGATTGGAGTGGCTACCGCCGGACGCGCGAAAAAGAAATGATATAAGGCCTTAGCCGCGATGATGGCCGCAAAGGGAAACACAACGAAAATGTAATGAGGTAATTGGTAATGACTCATGCCCATCGCACAATACGTCACTAAAAATCCTCCGGAAGTAATCCATTCCTGCTCCTGACTCAATGTAAATCGTTGCTTCCAGATTTGTTTCAGATCCCGAACAAGGCCTATCACAAAAAGGATAATCCAGGGCAAGAAGCTCCAAAGCATATTCTGGAACAAGAAGAAAAAGGAGTCATTTTCATGCCATTGGCTCTCCCCTGTTACACGGCCAAAGCTTTGTGTCCAGAAGAAAAAACGAAGCCCTGAATGTATAGTCAGTCCATCAATGACCTTACCGGGATGAAGATCATACTGCCTGTATAATCCTATACACATTGGTATGAGCAATAGCCCTGTAATGATTAACAAGGGAATGTACTGCCAGCGTATAATCTGGCGAAATTCCCTGCGCAGGATAAAATGGGCGCCAAAAGCAAAAACAGGAACCATCAGGGCAATGGGTCCTTTGGTCATCATTCCTCCTGCTAAAGAAACGGCGGCAAGTAAGAGATGTTTCCAGGCCCCATTTCTATACCAGGCGGCCAATTGCCATATCGTAAAAATAACCCAACCCATGAGCATGGTATCGGTTCGTACATCATGGGTAATGAGGAATAAAGCCTGGCAACCAGCCAGTACAATGGCACTCAACCAGGCTATTTCTCCGGAATAGAATAACCTGGCTAGTTTAAACGTAGAAAATATGGCCAGTAAGGCAAATAAAAAAGAAGGCAGTCTGTATGCTGCATCATTAATACCAAATAGCTTCATACTTAGGGCACTCAGCCAAAACAACATGGGAGGCTTATCCAGGTAATCTTTCCCTCGGTCATACAACTCCAGGAAATTTCCACTGCGCAACATTTCCCTACTGAGATTGGCATATTGTACGGCATCAATCTCCATGAGGGGAATATGCCATCCGCATAAATATATCAGTGCACAGCAGCCAATCAGGCTTAATCCCAGAAAAGAAAATCCCTTGCTATTCATGCGCGCTAATGTACATATTCGACCCTGATTTCTTAACTTCCCCGATCAAACCGTTGACCATCATGCGCCTATTTACCAGTGTTTGCCTGCTATTGTTAACGTTAATTTATTCTATGTCCACTCAAGCCCAGACCCCTATACCCCTTTATGGAAATCAACCCATTCCCAATAGCAAACCAACCCCCAACGAGGAGACATCCTCTGTGGATGGTGGCATTTTGCGCATTCAAAAGGTCAGCAGACCAACGTTAAACATCTATATGCCGGCAGGGGTTCCCACTTCCGCGGCATCCGGCATCCCCAATTCCACGGCATCCGGCAAGAAGGGCCGGACGGCCATTGTTATCTGCCCCGGCGGGGGTTATTGGGTATTGGCGGCGGCTCACGAAGGCTCAGATGTTGCCCAGCGCTTTGCCGATAGTGGCATCGTTGCCATCGTCCTTCATTACCGTTTACCGGATGACTCAACCATGGTAGACAAAACGATTGGCCCATTACAGGATGCACAACGAGCGATTCAATACGTACGGGAAAATGCCGCCAGCCTGGGCGTGGATCCACATAAGATAGGGATCATGGGCTTTTCCGCAGGTGGACACGTAGCGTCAACAGCAGGAACCCACTATCAACACAGCTACATCGACAATCCCAAACATACCAGCCTAAGACCCGATTTCATGATCCTTGGATATCCCGTCATCAGCTTCAGCGATTCTATAGGACACAGAGGTTGCAGGGACCAGCTATTGGGTGTAAATCCACCTGCCGATTCCATCATTAAGTACTCCAATGAATTGCAGGTAACGGATCATACCCCTCCCAGTTTCCTGGTACACGCTAAGGATGATAAGACAGTTAATGTCGATAACAGTATCAACTTTGCGCTAGCTTTGAAGGCACATCATGTAGCCGAGGAAGTATACCTCTATGAGCAAGGAGGACATGGTTTTGGTTTACACAATCCAACTTCGAACGTGGATTGGCTGGCGCTGGCCATAACGTTTATCCACAAACAAGGGTTCTAAGCCTTTTGGGCTTTCGCGCCGGCGGTACCCTTTTCCTTAAACAGAATGGCGAACAGGATTACGATAACAATGGCGATCGCAGCCGGTAGTAACCAGATATGCACCCAGTCGTGGCTACCATTGTCTCTTTTATAGAAGTCTGCCACAATACCAGCTATCTTAAACCCTATGAGCATACCCAAACCATAGGTAGCCAGGGTAATCAACCCTTGTGCGGCACTTTTTACCTGCTCTCCGGCTTTGGTATCGGTATAGATCTGACCGGTTACAAAGAAGAAATCGTAACAGATACCATGAAGGGCTATACCCAAAATAAGCATCCAGGCGCGACCTTCCGCGTCTCCATGGGCAAACAACAGGTAACGCAACGCCCAGGCAGACATGGCAATCAGCAAGGTATTCTTTAAGCCGAAACGGATAAAAAATACAGGGAGCAGCAACATGAACAAGACTTCTGACATTTGACCAAAAGTCATTTTGCCCGTCGGATTAGCTATGTGTATTTCGCTTAAGAATGGATTAGCCAGTTGATAATAAAAAGCCAGGGGAACGCAAATGAGAATAGAAGTAATAAAGAATACCAGATAGTTTTTGTCTTTTAACAGCTTGAGAGCATCCAGGCCCAGAATACCACTGAGGCTTACCTTTTCACTGCGGTTGACCTTCGGAGGCGTTTTGGGTAAGATGAAGCTAAAAAGGCCCAACACTGCTGAAGCGATGGCCGTCATAAGGAACGTGTTTTTCAACATACCCGCAGTTTGGCCTTCAGGGCTATCCCAGTGGAAAGCATAACTGATCAGCAACCCGGCTACTATCCAGCCAAGGGTACCAAATACCCGGAGGCTGCCGAATTCTTTTTCGGCACTTTTCACCTGATTAAACGACACGGAATTGACCAACGCCAGGGTGGGCAT
This sequence comes from Beijerinckiaceae bacterium, assembly GCA_903970475.1. Classification (GTDB taxonomy): domain Bacteria; phylum Bacteroidota; class Bacteroidia; order Chitinophagales; family Chitinophagaceae; genus Dinghuibacter. The sequence goes on along the minus strand of CAJCIQ010000077.1, from coordinate 2,777 downwards.
GTATAGGATCATGTATCCTAGTACCAAAGGATAGAAGCCTCCAAAACCAGTAGACTTATACATCAGGTACATCAACACGGCACCCAGGAGATGAAGAATGCCCAGGATTCTTTCCGCATTAAAATATCGGTCTGCTATCAACCCAATGATGAAAGGAGCAATGATGGCCCCCCAGGATTGGGTTGAAAAAGCATCCCCTGTTTGAGTAGCGCTTGCCTGCAAATTTGCGCCAAGATAAGTTCCTAAGGTAACAAACCAGGAGCCCCAGATAAAGAACTCCAGAAACATCATGGTGGATAGTTTGACTCGGGTGGTAGAAGTCATGAAGTGGCTGGTTATGGATCAATACAATCGTTTGGCCGCTAACATACCGCGACACTGACCACCTTAGCGGACCTATCTGCGGCATCGCCTGTTTGCTCAGACGCGGCCACTCAATATAACTAAAATTCTGGTTAACACTAGGTTGCCCAGGCTTTATCCCCCTTTTTGTAGGGGAAATCGCCAATATACTTGCCCGGAACCGCTACATACCTCAAGGCTTTGGTTGCTCCATCCTCCGAAGTGAAATACCCCCAAAGGGTTAATTGTTTGACCATCGCAAAATAATGCTTGGGATCTGTATCTTTCTTTTTTGCATCAAAATCCTTGGCCTCTTTATCCAGACTGACCAACAAAGTATGTTTCTGATCGGCAGAAAGGCTCAGGAAATCATTACCAAACTGAGCCCGGCTGGATTCCTGGAGTTTATCGATGCCTGCCATAAAGACGGTTTGATCCTCGGGCCTATAACAATCGGTTACGATTACTTTCATGAACTGACCGATCTGAGCGGCCTTGGCTCCGGGAGAATCGGCAGTAGTGGGCAGAATGGTCTCACCAACCTCATCGAGCAAAGCAATGTTGTCTGCTGTGAACTCAAACCCTTCCTTTTTAGGCGTCTTACAACCGGAAAGAAAGGCTTCTGCACCGACTATGGTACCACCGAGCAGTAAGGCTACCATTTGGAGGGCTTCTCTTCTTTGCATATTACGCTGGTTTTAGAGGTTCATTTTTTTAAGTTCTTCTACAGCATGATTAGCTGCTCTGGCCGTGAAGGCCATGTAGCTCAGGGAAGGATTCACGCAATTCGAAGAGGTCATGAAAGATCCGTCGGTGACAAACACGTTGGGTGCATCCCAAACCTGATTCCACTCATTGAGTACAGAGGTTTTAGGGTCCTTACCCATTCGGGCCGTCCCCATTTCATGAATACCCCTGCCGAGTACCTGGTTGTCGTCATGGCCGCTCACATTTTTTACGCCAGCGGCCGTCAACATTTCAATAGCATCCTGCTGAATGTCTTTGCGCATTTTCAGCTCATTGTCTTTGAGACCAGCATCCACCCTTAATACATTCAGGCCCCATTTATCTTTTACAGTTTTATCCAGGGTGACCTTGTTGTCGTGATAAGGAAGTGTTTCTCCAAACCCACCTAATCCCATGCTCCAACCACCGGGTTCGGACAGCGCAGTCTTCAGATCAACGCCTATGTTCAATTCGGCAATTTCCCGGCTCCAGCCTTCACGGCTGGCGCCGCCCTGGTATCCAAAGCCGCGTATATAATCGCGCTTGTCCCCAAAGAGATTCCTATACTGAGGGACATATATGCCATTGGCCCTGCGTCCAAAATAATACTTATCCTCATAACCTTCCACGGTTCCCCATGCACCTACCGACAAGTGGTGATCCATAAGGTTATGCCCCAGCTCTCCGCTGCTGCTACCCAAACCGTCCGGCCAAACATCTGTGGCTGAGTTCATGAGTAGCCAGGCAGAGTTCATGGTGGAGGCATTCACGAATACAATTTTGGATTTGTATTCATAGGTCTGGTTGGTTTCCGCATCGAGTACTTCTACACCTGTAGCTCGTTTTTTGTCCTTATCATAAAGGATTTTGGTTACGATACTCCAAGGGCGCAGGGTCAGGTTACCCGTAGCCTTGGCTGCGGGCAATGTGGAGGATTGGGTAGAAAAATATCCTCCGAAAGGACAACCCAATGCACATTTATTGCGGTATTGACAGTTAGTCCTTCCTGGCAGCGGAACGGTGATATTAGCCGTACGACCAATGATCATGGCACGCTGATTTTTGTAATAGGATTTTACCCGGGCAGCCACATCCTTTTCCACGACATTCATTTCCATGGCTGGCATGAACTGTCCATCCGGCAATTGAGGCAAATGTTCTATGGATCCGCTGATGCCTGCAAATTTTTCGACATAATCATACCAGGGCGCTATGTCCTTATAACGTACCGGCCAATCGACCGCTATGCCATCTTTTGCATTGGCTTCAAAGCTATGGTCACTCCAGCGATAACTCTGTCTGCCCCACATCAAGGAACGTCCTCCGACATGGTATCCCCTGAACCAATCGAAGCGTTGGGTCTCCACATAAGGAGATTCCTTTTCGTTTACCCAATAATCGAGGTTGGTCTCACTAAGCGGATAATCTCTTTTAAGTACAGGATAGTCCTTAATCATTTGCTGGGTCCTGGATCCCCTATGCGGAAATTCCCAGGGCGCCTTATTGGCATTGACATAATCCTTCACATGCACAATGTCCCTTCCCCTTTCGAGCATCAATACTTTGAGGCCTTTTTCGGTAAGTTCCTTTGCAGCCCATCCTCCGCTTATTCCGGAGCCAATGACAATCGCGTCATAAACATTATCTGCCATGGTACAATCAAATTGAGTTTGGGTTATGGTTTCAAGCAATAGGGGAATCCAAATAGA
>CAJCIQ010000076.1 GCA_903970475.1 Beijerinckiaceae bacterium | reverse complement strand
CCGTATTTCCCGGCAATATTGCTCAATACACCCATCGCCGCAATGCCTTCGGCTTGACGTCCGATTCAAAACGCTTCGCACGGCTATTCTTTCAACCAGTGCTCATAGCATGGGCTTTGAAAAGCACAAGCCGTTAAACACGATCCGACAGCGCCAGATTGCCCGACTGCCCGATCCCGCTCCGTTCGTGTAAATTTTATTGTCTGTAACCAATGCAGGATAAGACCGTCACTGATTCAGCGAACAATGCCCCGAAATTCTCTAGATAATCCCCATCCCTAAGAGCTAGCTTATGAAAAAGAAATACCTAAAAAACCACATTTTCCATCCACCAAACTATCAAGAAAACCACCTACCATTGAAGCCGGACATTGAATATATGATCACCATCCATTGATTTGCACCCTTGGACTACGCCATTGTGCTTAAATTAGATGGAAACACACACAGGGATTCACCAATACCCAAACAATGAATCATCATAAAATAGCTCTCCTGACCATTTGCTTCGCAGCCTTCCATCAACTCCATGCACAATCCCAGCTTTCAGGAAGCAGCTATTTAATTCCGGACTATCATATAGGAGAAAAATATGGAAACATCTTTTCCAGAACCATTGCCACCACCAGCAGCGACTTCCAACCTAACGTCTTCCGGATTAGTGGCACAGCGACCTATGTGGTGACCAAGGTAACGGACAGCGTGGTAAGTTTTGATAGTGATGTCCTTTATGATGGCCACCCGGAGAGCCAGGGCCATCCTCAAATTGCCGATTCAGGCAAAGCTGTCATTTTTAAAGGGCAAAAGGTCCCTTATTTGGATGGGAGTGGCATGTCCTACAATCCTTTAATCTGGGGCACTCCGCCAGCTCAGTTAAAAGCCGGAGACTCCTGGGAAATCAACCTTACCCAACCCTGGGAATTGGGTGGCCCCGGCTGGCAAAAGATTACAGTCATCAGTGCTGATGCTGCGGATCAGACGGTAACCCTCAAGCGGGAAGGAAATGGCGATGGCCCATTTGATAACGATCAGAAAGAAATCAATGTCGTAAAAGATGGCAAAACCATCCATATGAAAATTACCCCTGGAAAAAATCACTGGGTGGGTTATACAGTTTTTAAAAAAGGGATAGTCATCAGTGATGAGCTACTCGTGACCAGGCCCCTCACATTAACCTCGGACAGCGCTACGTTTTCAGCTAACCAGCGCCAATATATCCTCCTCAATCAAATGGCAGAATAAGATTGATTGGTTGGCGGCCTCCGAAATCATCCATACACTCGAATCCAATACCCGAAAAATGGAACAAACGGATTACCTATTACGCCAGATCAATCAGCTAACCAATCTCCTCAAGGCGTTTTTGTCCACTGCCTTAAAACTAAAGGAAGCAAACCCTTCCTGCTGCCTGAATACAATTGATAGCACCTTAAAAGAGCTCCTTGGCAAACATATAAATGATCTTGAAAATCTTTCCGAGGAGGCATTTCTTGATGTAAAACCTTTAACATGAAACTTCATGCAAAGATCGAAGCCCTTCGAAAAGAATCGAACCGTTAAATCGAAAATTAACCTGAACGCCGGCCCCAGCCCCTACTACCCCCTATCAGAGAGACCAGAAACAAGACAATAAATATGAAGAACAGCACCTTGGCAATAGTTGCTGCTCCGGCGGCAATACCAAAAAAGCCAAAAGCTCCAGCCACAATGGCAATGATGAGAAATATGATTGTCCAGCGTAACATAACAAGTGCGTTTTAATAAACAATATAAAAAGTAGGTAAAAAACCATGCCAGGCTTAATCCCTATAAAGCCCAGCTCGAATGAGAACATGTCACCTATTTTCCTCATGTATTGTAGCGGTATGGCAACAACTTTCAACACACAAAGACCCAAATTTCAATGGGGGTAAATACACCCATAATCGGCCCCTTTTTTGCCTTGTGTTAAAATCAGTAACTTTCCCAACAAATCATAATAGTCATAAATGAATATGACTGAGAAAGATAGGACGGCTCTTTACTTCCTGAATGGCGGAGGCGAAATGGGCAAATTAATCCGCGCCTATGACTGGGCAAATTCGACTTTGGGGTCTCCTGACTCCTGGCCGTACAGTTTGCGCACCACCGTATCTATCCTCCTGGGCGCAAAAACACCCATGTTCCTTTGGTGGGGGAAAGACCATATCCAGTTTTACAACGACGCCTATCGTCCCAGTTTGGGCGATCAGGGCAAACACCCTGGGGCGCTTGGACAAAAAGGTGAGGAATGTTGGCCGGAAATATGGCCGGTTATTTATCCCCTGATGCACCAGGTTTTAAGCACTGGAGAAGCGACCTACCACGAAGATATGCTAGTTCCCATATATCGTAATGGCTCCCTGGAAGAAGTATATTGGACCTTCGGTTATAGCCCTGTAATGGGCGATTCCGGCAAGATCGAGGGCGTACTGGTTATCTGCACAGAAACCACCCGGAAGGTATTACAGGAAAAGGAAAAAGCAGACTTCCAACAGGCGGTGATGGAAAGTGAAGAACGTTTCCGAACCTTGGCCGAAGGATCAAATGTACTCATAGCCGTAAACAACGAAACAGGGCATTTCACCTATCTGAATCAAGCCTGGACCAATCTTACCGGGTGGCCGCTTGCAGACTTTCTTTCCATTGGGTGGGCAAATCTTGTACATCCCGACGACCTGGAAAAATGCACCTGCATCTTTTCAGAGGCAGTCGCCAAAAAATCTGGTTTTACAGGAGAATTCCGCATCCGCAATAACCTTGGAGAATATGCATGGGTGCTGGCTAACGGGTCTCCCCGGTTTACAGCCGACGGAATCTTTGTGGGGCATGTCAGTTCCTATACAGATATAACGAAACTTAAAAATGCAGAAGCATCCATTCGAAGCAGTGAGCAGCAGGTCCGCGACCTCATAGAAAGCGCTTCCTTTCCCATTGGTGTTTTCATTGGCCCTGAGATACAAATTGCGCTGGCTAACCAGGCCATGCTTGATTCCTGGGGTAGGGGCAAAAACGTGATCGGACACCCCCTCCATGAAATGGTCCCGGAAATGGCCCCATCCATCATTAAAGAATTAGGCGAGGTATATTCAACCGGACAGCCCATTCATGGGGAAAATTTCCAAGTTAACCTAGGCCTTGATGGCATGAGGCGATCGAAGTATTTCAACTATAGTTTTGTTCCCTTAAGAAACGCTAGCGGCCATATTTACGGCGTTATGTCAACTGGCGCTGATGTTACGGCCCTCAACCTGGCCAAAAAACAGGTTGAGGAGAATGAAAAGAACATGCGTAACACCATTCTCAAGGCGCCCGTTGCCATTTGTATCTTCCGAGGACCCGACTATATAGTAGAAATCGCCAACGACCGCATGCTTGAACTCTGGGGCAAAACCACCAAGGAAGTGATGCACAAACCCATCTTTGATGGCCTTCCTGAGGTCCGGAATCAAGGATTCGAAGAACTGTTGCATAGTGTCTACCACGATGGTAAAACGATATCCATCCAGGACAGGCCCATTACTTTACCTCGGGATGGAAAGCTCAGTAACGAGTATATCAGCTTTCTTTATGAACCCGAAACAGATCCCAATGGCAACGTTATCGGCATTATTGCCGTGGCCATCATCGTTACCGAACAGATCCGTGCACGTCAACATATAGAACAACTCATTTCTGAAAATACCCGTGAGCTCGCAGAAGCCAACCGCCAACTCAAACGCTCCAATGCCGACCTCACCCAGTTTGCCCACATTGCTTCCCATGACTTGCAGGAGCCCATACGTAAGATCACCACCTACCTGGACATCATTCAATCCAGTGTAACGGATACCAGTGAGAGCACCCGAAGTTATTTCACAAAGATTAACAATGCCGCCAACAGAATGCGGTTGCTGATCAGTGACATACTTACTTATTCTGAACTAGAGCCTACTCCAGAACTTTTTGAATCCGTTGACCTGAATGCCATCATCCGCAATGTCCTTGGAGACTTAGACTTGCTCATCGAACAGAAGCAAGCCCAGGTTACGGTTGGTCAACTACCCACGCTTACGGCCATGCCCCAGCAAATGCTGCAACTATTCAGCAACTTAATTTCAAATTCCCTTAAGTATGCTAAGGTTGATTCACCGCCCCGGATTGATATCAGCGCCACCCGCGAGGCCGACACGTGGCATATCCGGGTTTCGGACAATGGTATTGGCTTCCCCCCTTCACAAGCCAAACTGATATTTAATATCTTTCAACGCCTCCATCGCAAAAACGAATACAGCGGTACAGGGATAGGACTTGCTATTTGCCAGAGAATAGTCGAGAATCACCAAGGAGAGATCTTCGCTTTCAGCGAACAGACTGAGGGTGCAACCTTTCATATACGGCTGCCGGCAGGCGCCTGAAAGAGGCAACCCACCTTGAATCCTACCCGATAACAATCCCTTTACCCTCAAAATGTCTGTATATTGCCGTCTTCACTTCTGCGGCCGTTATTCCTTGTTTATTAAAATCAATAATCCAGAAGAAGATCTCCATTTCAACGTTCTTGGTATTCACTGAGTTGATGGTAACTTCTGGCTCTCTTTGTGGCAATACGTTATTGTTTTCCTTTATTATATGCTTAATAGCTTCCGGATCCAAAACATCTGCATTTGCAGGTTTCTCCATGGTGAAGGACAGCGCCACCCTGGCGTGGTTATTACTCAAAGTCCAGTTGACAATGTTATGGGACAGCACATCTCCATTGGGAATGATCACTTCAGCTCCGTCTTCAGTAAGCAGGGTGCTGGAACGGATGCCGATTTCCTTGACCCTTCCCCGCTTGTCACCAATGTCAACGGTATCACCAATACGCAGGGGCCGGTCAAATATGAGGATAACACCGGAGACAAAATTATTGACGATATTTTGCAGGCCCAAACCGACACCAACACCCAATGCACCGAGGATTACAGTAATTCTATCCACTGCCAGGCCTGATGCCGCCACGGCAAGCAAAAATCCGGCGATCAACAGGATAAGCCTGGTGACCATCAATTTGGATCGTTGTCCTTTATCATCAAAGGCCGCATCATCACCCGTATCCCCAAAGAAATAGGAGACATATTTCTGGAGGAAATTAGCGAACCATATAATGCCCAGGAACAATAAGATACCGCCTATGGAAAAGTTGAAATTGCCCACCTTCCGGACCTTATTAAAGAAGTCATACAGCAGTTCATACCCGGCATCAAAGAGGTTCAGGTTGATAGCCAGCACGATCAACCATAACACTACCGCCACAATGATGGCAAAGCGCCGTATGGATTTGGCAATAAACTCAATGTCGAATACCTCAGGATATTTTTTGCGGATACGGCTGGTCATGACCTGCACCAAAAAGGCTTCTACCACCAAATAGACGAAGATGACCAGACCGATCAGTTGAGCAAACGCATAAGCAGCCGTGTAAGCGAATATCTGAGACAGGGTTACCCTGGAGAACAGATTACAGACGATGGCAGCCAGGTTAAAAAACAAATACAGGCTCAAGGCATAGACGATCCATGTGCCGTAGATTTTACGAAGCCTGAGCAGGAAGAATATGCAAAGGAATAATGCGGCGGAATTGATGATTAAATAAGCCCAACGTTGAGGAGGTATGGAAACCAGGGCAACGCGGGAGACGGTTAATAACAGGAACAACACGACGAATATGCACCAGCCCACCAGCACTTCCCTGGGCACCTTCTTGCGCAATACAAAAGTCAGCACCACCATCGAGAATAATTGTATAGACTCCACATATATAGCAGGCGCATGCAGGTCGAAGAGAGGAGCCAGGCTGAGCATAAACAACAAGGATGAAGCGATAGGCATTTTATCAATGAAACGCAGATGCAACGTTTCCAACGCATCGAGTTTACGGAGCCTTTTAAGCGACCTGAAGTTTATAAAAATCCATAAGAAAAAAACAGCCCCCATGATCACGAGCCACATCCTGTTATTACGCTTTGTCGAGAAATAAAACTTAGTCAGTTGGTTTTCTTCGGCAACCGATTGCTTAAATGCATCGTGGTTAAATGAATGCGCCGTAATCTGATCCTCCCATAAAAAGGGCTGCTCTTTTCCGAAAGCCCGGGATCCAACCGCCTTTAATTCCGAAGCAACCCGGGATTGAAGTTCACCGATCAGTATGGAATGAGCAGAAGCCTGGGAATTCAACGTATTGATGTCCTTTCCGGTTTCGGTGACGAGGCTGTCCACTTCCCTCCATTTGGATTTCAGTTGGTCAAGCTGAGGCTTAAAGGTGGCCGTCAGGGAAGAGTCCCTGAAAATCCTCAGCATCAGCGTATCATTCCTTAGATCAGCGATATTTTCCCGCACTTCATCCAGGGAAGAATCACAATTATCTAAATAGTTGCCATAGTCATCCGTAGCGTTGTCTAAAGTCTCCAGCAGGGTATTGATCATTTGCAGGTTACGCACATTGAACGTACGGTCATTTTGGGCCATCCGCGTGCTGATGATATCCAGTGCGGAATCATCCTGATTGAGGTTTCTCCGAATGGATTCCAGGCTGGTAAAGGACCCGGTTACACCAGGTATTTGGCTGAGGGTTTCGTATACCTTACCCAGATCCCGGGCATAATCCCCGGTGGTGGGAATTCTAAGTGCCGAAAACAAGGAGGAGTCAAACTGTCTCCTTTCCCGACGTATGGTATCTTTAAAATACTCCACCTTATGCCGCTCTGACTTGCCTGATTTGGTTGTGCCTTCCTTTAGCAGATGTATCCCTGGAAGGGTATCTTTAGGCGCAACTTTAGCCGCCTGTGGGTGCGTAGTATCCTGGCCATTGGCGGACCAGATCTGAAAAGTACAAAGGAGCAGGAGGGTGACGTATTTGACCATGTTCGCAATATACCGCAAATCTCCCATCTCTTACCACCCGACAACGCCCCCATCTTTAAAGAACTTTCCTGTCACTGTCCTATCCGTTAATATCGCTAATGCAACAATAGGTTTGGCACCTTCTTCCGGGGTCTTTAGCCCCTTGAACTGATTGAGGTCAGTAGCCGTATAACCCGGGGTTACATTATTGACCATAATGTTTTCCTCACGTAGCTCATTGGCCAGCATAACCGTAAGTCCATTCAAAGCCGTCTTGGAACTACCATAGGTGGAATAATGCTTCCAGTTGCTGTTCCTGTTCTCGGACATATTCATGCTTAAAGAACTTATTTCAGACGATACGTTAACAATCGATGGAGCGGAAGACTTCCTGAGCAAGGGCAGCATAACCTGGGTAGTCTGAAGGACCCCAAAAAAATTAGTCTCAAATACCTGTCGAATGCTTTCCATACTGGATTCAGATAACTGCTGATGCGCATCGCCGGAAATACCCGCATTATTAATCAGCACGTCCAGGGTCCCGATTTTGGCATCCAATGTAGCCTTGGCCTCCTTAATGGAATCAGGATCGGTCACCTCTATTTGAATGGCCTCCACATTAGTGATTCCGATAGCTTTCAACTGATCGACAGCGCGTTGCCCCGCCGAAAGATCCCTTGAACCCAAGAACACAAAATTACCCAACTGAGCCAGTTGCTTTGCCGTTTCAAAACCTACGCCTTTGTTAGCGCCTGTAATCAAAATATGTTTCATTGCTTTTAATTTATTCTCCGCCCAAAGATCCTTCCATTCTATACCTAACGCTGTATCCAAAATACCTTAGTTTGTAGCCGAAAGTCCAAAAGCTTTAATTTTGAGCGCTTATGACCTACGGAGACTACCAGCAACTATTCGATTATATCCTGAGCAAGCGGCACGCTGAGCATCCATATGATGATGAACATTACATGAACTATACCAGACTCAATCAGGCACGCATGAAACGTTGGGACAAGCAACTGGAACTTAGTGAGGCGCTTGTCGGGACCATAAAATCGATCAGAAATAAACAACATTGGATCATCATCACAGAACCCTGGTGTGGAGATGCAGCCCATATCCTCCCCTTCCTCATGCGCCTGGTTCAGCACAATCCGCTCATCACCTATGAACTTCAATTAAGGGACAGTCCTCCTTTCCTGATAACCGCCTATCTGACCGATGGGAGCAAAAGCATACCCAAACTCATCGTCAGAGACCAAACAGGTAATGATATCTTTTCCTGGGGTCCCAGGCCTAAAGGAGCCCAGGCGCTTTTCTATGGGCTGAGGGCCCAAAAAGCCGACTTTGAAACATCCAAAGTCGCCCTTCAGCAATGGTACAACACCGATAAGGGCAAATCGTTATGCAATGAGTTGTCAGCACTGTTTACTCAACCCTCAAACTCTTCACAGGATTCATAAGGGCTGCCCTTAACGACTGAAAACTGACTGTAGCCAACGTTATGATGAAGATGCCCATCCCAGAGGCAGCAAATATCCACCAGGGCATGGAAGCGTGATAAGCATAATTCTGCAACCACTTTGCCATCATCCAATAAGATACAGGAATAGCCAACAACAGGGAAATGCCGACCAGCCCGGATAAGATTGCCCATTGGATCGACTCGGTTTTGTAGCATACGCTAATGTACTACACCAACTCTGCTCCCCCATCAATTACCAAGGCCTGACCCGTGCCAAAGGGCTGGGTCATCAGGTAGAGAAAAGCCTGAGCAATATTTTCTGCCTCTCCTACCCTTTTAAGCAACAAAGTCGCCTCCGTAGCCTGATATAGCTGTTCCCGGTTTTCCAAACCATCCCATAACGGCGTCTTCACTACACCCGGCTTAACACAATTCACCCGGATGGGCGCGAGCTCAACAGCCATTGCCCTGGTAAAACCCTCCATCGCCCCACAGATACTGGAAGCCAGGGACCAGCCCTTACCCGGACGGGAGCTAGCGATACCACTCGTTAAATTGATAGAGCCCCCCGCATTAATAAGGGGAGCTCCATATTTAACGGCCGCAAAAGCACCCCAGAAACGGATGTTGAAGAATTGCCTGGCTTGTTCCATGTCCGTTCCGGAAATCTCCGCCAGGGATAAGTTTTCTCCCGCCGTATAGACCAAATGATCAAAAACACCCGCTCCCTCAAAAAAGCGCTTGATATCTTCTTCCACGCGAAGATCCACAGCAAATCCCCGACACCCTGCCTGTGCAAATTCCCGACTCTCTGCCTGCCCAATTTCCGGTCCCGCTGCCTGCCCAATTTCCGGTCCCGCTGCCAACTGAGCCAGGGCCGTATCTAAGCGGGTAAGATTACCAGAAACAATGGTTACATCCGCACCCGCTGCCAGGGCCGACTTCGCCGTAGCAAAACCAATTCCTGAACTACCGCCTAGAATAATTACTTTCTTATTGGACAATACGCCGTCCTTGATCTTTGAATTTCCCATTTCATTTCATTTTGTACCTACAAAATTCGATACAGGAAAGCGGCGACGAATTACCATTTGGTAAAAAACATATGCTTCAGTTAATGCATACTCTTCCGGATACGACTAAGGGATTGGGGCGTAATCTCCAGGTAGGAAGCAATGTCCCGCAAAGGGACCCTGGTGGCAATATTGGATTGTTGGTCCAGGAATAACTTATACTTGGACTTCGCATCCAGCCCCAGGTAGGCGTTTCTCAGCTGAATCTTTTTCATCACCCTGTCTTGCATGGATTGCTCGAATAAAGGTTTCACATAAGGGAACTCCCCGTATAAGGCCAGCAGGTCAGGCTTCGAAATGGCCAATAAGGTAGCGTCGCTAGCCGCCAGTATGCATTCACTGGCCGGCACCTCATCATTGAAACTATGCAAGATGCAGCAGAACTGCTGTTCACTCATAAAGTAATAGGTCACCTCCACATCAATGGAATTGATATTGACGATCCTAAGGACACCTTCTTCAATAAAGAAAAGCTCCCGGCATACCCTGCTACCTTTAAACAGATTCTCCCCCTCCTTTGCACCCCTCCGCTCAAAGGCCGCTTCAATCAAAGGCCTATCCTTTTCAGGTATAGACCCATAGCCCAACAGGTGAGTAATCAATGGAGATTCCATACAGCTAAAGTAAGCCACCCTCTCCATTTTTTATTAATTTTACCCCTTAAACGCGACGTATGCCCTACCTGCACCTGGACCTCAATAAAAAATACCCCACTGAAGTCAAGCAAGCCCTGGCCGGTCAACTTAGCGAGATATTCAGCAGACTCATGCACAGCGATCCACGTCGCATGACCGTCACTTTTCGCGAACTCGGGGAAGGAAACGTATGGAGGTGCGGCACCACGCCCCCACATCCCGGAGCCCTGCTTATGTGTGAAATCCGCAGCGGCCGGGATGCCGCTACCAGAGAACAATTAAGCAAAGCCATGGTAGCCGCCATTAACCAGCATCTGGGCTTAACCGAAAACGAACTCAACATTGAGTATACCCAGCACAGCGGTGATGAAATGTATCACCAGTGGATGCATGGATTCAGTAAGGATTGGGACAAGGATGAAGCTTACATATAACTCAACCACTTCTTGGTTCCCTGATTGGCTTGCTTATACTTGCTAAACCACAAACACAGTGGGAAAGTAAGTGCAATCACCGCAATCCAAACCAGATATACCACCGGTAGAGAAAATCCATATCCTTTCAACTTTTCATTAGCCGATACCCAGGTAGTCAGGTCCACCATGTTAGCGGCAGTATGACCCGACAGGTATGAAGCCAGAACAGCCAAACCGTGGATAACGAGAATATGCAGCAGGTAAAAGAACATAGGTACCCTTCCGAACACAATGATTTTAGCGCTGACTTTATTCAACGGCTTTTCAGCATAAGCCAGAAAAAGCAGTGCAGGCCCTAAGGTCATCAGCGTATAACACAGAGAGGGCGGGTATTTGGTCGTATTGACAAAGGAGAAGATGGTAAACAACAGGTTCTTTTGTGAAGACCAATGGGAGGGATCTCCGTATAGGTTAATCCCGCGCACAACTATAAATAGTCCTATCACCCCCAGTCCCAGGTTCCGCAATACTTTATGACGAGCCTCGGGTGTGAATTCCGGTCCATAGACAGCCCCCAGGCAATAGCCCATGGTAATAATTCCGATATAGGATAGCACCGGATACCCAATAAGCACTCGGGTAGCGCCAATATGCAATCCAAGGTTCTGGAAGTTGAGGAATGACCAGAGAAACGCACCTGCGCTGTTTCCGGTATGGGGTATCCCGTCCAAAGCATTATGGCCGAAAATACAGAGCACGCCTATAATCAACAAAGCTGTTCTGGGCAAATAGACCAACAGGGAAAGCACCAGCATAGAAATCCCAAAAGCCCAGATAACCTGTAGGATAAATGCGGGATAATACGGATTAAATGTCCAGAGTAACGTTACAATGAACAGCTCTACAAACACTAACCATAGGCCCCTGGTTGCCAGGAAAATGGAAAGGGATTTTTGCCCGTTCTTCCCACCATATAAAGAGGCAGAAACACCCGCCAGTAACATAAAGATGGGGGCACAAAAATGCGTGATCCACCTGGTTAGAAATATAGGGGCAGTGGTAACACTAAAATCGGTAGGATCATGGTAATAAGAAAAGGCGTGAAAATAATCCCGTACATGATCCAGGGCCATAATGATCATGATGATGCCCCGAAGTAGGTCAATGGATTCGATGCGTCGGCTTTTAGGGGCGGCTAGTCCACTGGCGGTAATAGAAGGAGCAGTGCGTGTACTTTGGCTAATCATGGCAGTCTGAGTTGTATAATATAAATATACATATAAACCTCCAAAACAAGCCAAAAATTCGATATAAATATAATAATCAGAATTTAATTCTGAATAATCCCCATTTAACCGACAGAAACTTTTCTAGTCCGGCTGAACCGCCCCCCCAAACCCTGTTATTAGCGCCCACCCGCAGGCCCAGCCAAAAGTCTTTTTAAATTTTCCGCCCCCCTGGGGTTATCCGGATTTATAGCCAATGATTTCTCATACATGAGAATAGCATCTTCCTTTACTATAATCGTGTTCAAACATCTCCACCTGAGGTAATCCGGATGTATGACTTAGCAGTTGTCGAATCGTAATATCCGGATAAGGAAAATCAGGAAAGTACTGAACCCAGTGGTCACCCAGATGAAGTTTCCTTTTTTGCACCAATTGCAGCACGGCTAATGACGTAAAGGGCTTGGACATAGAAGCCAGGTTAAAAAGTGTGGTATCGCCGTTTTGGGCTCCTGTAGCACTATCGGCTAGCCCGATTGATTTCTCATAGACGATCTTTCCATGTACCGTAGCCACGATGGTTCCATTGAACAGGTCATGCTGGGCCATAACATGGAGGAAAGAGTACAGGCGCTCGCTTTGTGATAAATTCCGTCCTGCACTTTACCAGCAAAGAATCCGGCATAGACCTGTCATTGACAATGAACTGATGATCATCCAGTCCAAACCAGGTGACCTCATCCTTATCAGCTACAATTTTTTTGGCAATCAATTCCTGAATTATCTGGCGGAATACCACCCTTGGATCATAGGAGCCATCGGTAGGAATAGTGCCCTTTTTAACTGGAAGGACCCGCGCAACGACATGGGTTTTGCGAGGCCGCCCCTTAGGCCGCACTGGTTGTACAGTATCTCTTGCCCGCACCGAATTCTGGGCAGTGGCCGGGACAGTATCTTTCGCGGCCCCAACATAAGGTCCCAGCGCCGGCGCCGTATCTATGCGACTAACCACCATTATGGAGGACTCACGGAAAACCTTGAGCACTTCCCCGGCTTTTACTACCATTTGATTCCCCTCCTTACTCACCGCCACAGCTCCTGTTTTCATTTCAATGAGGATACTGTCCCTCCCATCCATTACCATGAATGAAGTACCCAACACCCGGATGGCTATATCACCAACACGCACTACAAATGGTTTGGACGGGTTTGATGATATAAGAAAAAACGCATTTCCCTCCAGCATAACGAAACGTTCTTTAAAGGAACGATCGTACGTAATGCGGGCGCCCGAACTCAGACTAACCGCCGAGCCATCAGGAAGCTGAATCATACCCGACTTTGAAATAGTGATCGGATCAAGATGCAAGATCACATAACCAGCTACACTTACAGCCAGCAAACCAATGAATACAGCAGCCCAACGCCAGTTCAAAAGCCCCCTATTAAGGACCGCCGAGGGTTTCAAGGCCTTGGGTTCCAAAGCCTCCTTCCTGCCAAAGCCTGACGGAACATCCCCAAATGAGCCAAGCTCCAGCCTCTCCCTGAACCGATTGTAGGCGGCACGCCAATCAGCTGCGGCTGCCGAACCGGCCACAGCCTCCATACCAAGCGGGATCCCCTTTCCGGCAGGAGGAAGCAGCATCCTATCCATGTGCCCAAGGCTTGCATTAAACTGGCGTAGCCTTTCGGTTACCGCTGCATCCTTGTCCACCAAGCGCTGGACCTCCTCTTGCTCCGAAGCATCCGCTTCGCCCATTACATACTTGATCAATAAATTGTCCATAAGCGTCATTTTATAAGAACTCAGCCAGCCTCTTTCTGAGGTGTTTAAGGGCTTTCCCCATCTGAGCCTCCACTGTTTTTACTGAAATATCCAATTCGCGCGCGATGTCCTTATAGCCGAGTCCGCTGAACCTGCTCAACAGGAATATAGCCCTGCATCGATCCGGGAGTTCATTCATAGCCTCGTGCAATCCTTTCTCCAATTCACTCAATTCTACACCAGCGGCGGCATGGGAAGCCATTTCTTCCCCCTGGCTGCCAAAGACATGAAGGGAATAAGCCTTTGTCGATTTCTCGTCCCTCATCCGGTTTATGCAGGCATGGTACACCGAACGAACTAAACAAATAGGCTTTCATGGAGGTGTTTACCCGGACCTTATCTCTTTTCTCCCAGATAGCACAAAACACCGACTGCACTACCTCTTCGGCAGACGCAACATCTTTCAGTACAGAATAAGCATAATGATAAAGCCCGCCATACCAGTCGGCAAACAGGGGCTCAAAATCTTCCTGATTGCGCAGGGAGGGGCCATTAAAATCGGGAGCCAATCGCTTCAGATTGTCCATTTATTACCGGTCTCTGTAACAAGACGGGAAAGGAAGGGGTTACCCCTCTGTCCGGTAGAAAAAAATTATCCAAACCGCCTCCTGTAATCTCCAGGAGACATATCTGCATAACGCCGGAATATTTTTCTGAAAGTATCAGAATCGTTATACCCTACTTCGAAAATGATTTCGTTGATGGTTTTATCACTGAGTTCCAACTGTTTTTTGGCAAATTCCACCTTAACCCTTTGCACATATTCCGCAATGGTATTGCCGGTGTTTCTTTTAAACCTTCGCTCAAAGGATCTTCTGCCAACACCTACAGCAGTACAAATACCATCGACAGAATAGGAGGCACAAGGTTGGTCCTCAATGAGCTTTTGGGCCTGAAGCACCTCCCGGTCATTATGCGCTTTTTGCCCCACGAAAATGGCAAAGGGATATTGGCTTTTCCTGTCTGTATCGATTTCAAACATCTTGGAGGCCAGTATGGATATTTCCTTGCCTACTTGCTTTTCGATCACATACAACAAGAGATTGAGGTAAGCATACCCACCACCACAGGTATACATCCTTGATTCATCGGTAATGATTTTATCATCTACAGGAACGACTTCCGGAAAGGTCCGCGTGAACTCATTTTTTGCCGCCCAATGAATGGCGCAGTTTTTCCCGTTCAATAACCCGGTGGCACCCAGCACAAAGGACCCCACACACAAACAAGCGATTTCGGAACCTTGCTCGTATCGCTCTATGATCCAATCAATGTATTTCTTGTTAGCCTGGATGGCTTGCGGGAAATTCCCACACAACAGGGGAATAATGATCAGATCTGTAGCCTCCACTTCCTTCAGCAATTTGGTGGGCTGAACCCGATATACCCCTTTGTTCATATCGATATTCCTTTCCGCACCTACAATATCAATGGCATAGAAAGGCGGCATATGCTTATATTTCAAGAAATCGTTTACCCTGTTCAGCATTTGCTGGCTACTGTCAATAGAGGCAATCGTGGCATCATAGAGGGCTAAAATGGATACGTGCTTCATGGTACTAAGATAATGAATAAGGTTAACCCCCTTGAAGTTTAACTATGTCGCATTCAGCGTGCAAGTTTGTCGTAATCACTGGACATGAGCGTCCACAATTACCACTAGCTTTATTGTAAAATAAGCGCTATGAATGCCATAGAAATCATCATGATTCCCGTAAAGGATCAGTCAAAGGCCAAAGCATTTTATCAATCCCTGGGGTTCGAGGTCCTAATGGAAGCGGACGATGCTCATGGGGGGGCCTGGCTCCAAATGCACCTTCCTGGAAGCCCTGCTACGATATCCCTGGCCAGTTTTCAGGGCATCATCTGCCAAACGGAGGATATTCAACTGGAAGCAAAGACGTTAAACCAGAAGGGTATCCAGGTAGGCAACATTGATAATACGCCCTGGGGGAAGTTTGCCTGGCTAAAGGACTTGGATGGCAATAGCTTGTGCCTCCACGAAAAGCCTTAGATCTTCGGTGCGAATTGCCTAAATTTCCGTCGGATTTAATCGGACCCAAGTTCCAACCGGAACCGGTTTTACCAACATTATGAAGGCAGCAGAGAACACCTTGAATATTCTACATACAGCCGACTGGCATATCGGGCAGCTTTTCTATGAATATGAACGAACGGAGGAACACCAGTTTTTCCTGGATTGGTTATCGGACACATTGGTATCAGAAGCCATCGATGTTTTATTGATCAGCGGGGATGTATTTGATCTGTCCAATCCTTCCGCCGCTTCTGTAAAACAGTTTTATAGTTTCCTGAATAAGGCAACCCTTCTAAGACCTGGCTTACAAATTATTATTACCGCCGGTAATCATGATTCGGCCTCCAGGCTGGAGTCCCCCAAACCCTTACTGGAATCATCCAATATCCATATTGTTGGGCTGGTCGAGAAAACCAAAGCAGGAACGGTAGACCTTGACAAACTGATTATTCCCCTCAAGAATGGAAAAGGAGAGGTATTGGGCTGGTGTATTGCCATGCCCTTTTTACGCTTGGGCGACTATCCTTTCAGCCCGGAATACAAAGATCCCTACGCAGAAGGGGTAGCCGACTTATATGCGGAAGCATTTCAGGCTGTAGATCAAAAGCGATCGGAAGGGCAAGCCATCATTGCCATGGGCCACCTCCATGTCCAAGCAGCGGAAGTGTCCGAACTGGATAAATTGGAAAGGCAGATCATGGGAGGGGTGGAATGCCTGTCCGCCGATGCTTTTCACAAAGACCTGCGGTACGTAGCCCTGGGGCATATTCATAAAGCTCAACGTGTTGCAGGTAAGGACCATATAAGATATAGCGGAAGCCCACTTCCCTTATCCTTTGCAGAATTGAATTATAAACACCAGGTATCCCTATTGGAGCTCCAGGGTGATCAACTAATAAACCTGCGGGCCCTGGATGTGCCTGCATTGGTTCCATTGATAAGGGTTCCCTTGAAGCATGCGCCGCTTCAAGACGTGCTCAAAGCCCTGAAGGAACTACCTGCCGGGCCTGCAACCCTCGCCCCTTTTCTGGAAGTCAGGATCGGCCTGGAGGGCCCCGAACCAGGACTGCGCCATCAGGTAGACACCGCGCTCAAAGAAAAAGCAGTCCGGCTGGCTAAGATTGATGTCCAGTATCCAGGAGATTACCAAACAGCACGCAGCGTCCTTACCCTGGATCAGGTCCAGGAATTGGAGCCCCTACAGGTATTTGAGCAGATCTATGTCTCCAGGTTTCACCACCAGCCTCCTGAACAAATCAGTCAATTGCTAACCGAAGTCATACAAGAAGTTTCGCATGGAAATATTGGCCATTAGATTAAAAAACCTGGCTTCCCTGGAAGGCATAACCGAGATTGACTTTACCAAAGAACCCCTCCTGTCTGCCGGCATATTTGCCATTACAGGTCCTACCGGAGCCGGCAAGTCAACCATATTGGACGCCTTGTGTCTGGCGTTGTATGCCAAAACACCCCGCTATACCCAGGCAAAAGAATTGGGGATTGAGCTCGCTGATGCTTCAGGCGCTACACTCAACCAGAATGATGTAAGAGGTATCTTGAGGGATGGCTCCACGGAAGGGTTTGCAGCAGTAGATTTTTTGGCCACTGACGGGGAAAGATATAGGGCCACCTGGTCTGTGAAGCGGTCCAAAAACAAAGTCGACGGAAATCTTCAAGCCTGGACTTTAACCCTGAAAAACCTGAATACCGGTTCGGATATTGCCGGCAAAAAAACAGAATTACTCTCCAGAATAGAGCAGTTGGTGGGGTTGAACTTTGAGCAATTCACGCGTTCTGTGCTACTGGCCCAAAATGACTTCACCGCATTCTTAAAGGCCGGCAAGGATGAAAAATCGTCCCTGCTGGAGAAACTAACGGGCACGCATATCTATTCAGAAATATCCAAAAGGGTTTTTGAACGGAACCGACAGGAGGATCAGCAATTAAATTTGCTACAGACCCAAAGCGAAGGTATACCGAGTTTTTCTCCAGAAGAATTAACCCAGATCCAAGCACAGCGGGATGAATTGACCGGTCATATACATGCGCTGGAAGCGGCATTGGATACATTGAACCAGGAGTGGGCCTGGGTCACCCAGGCCACGGAACTGACTACCCGCCTGGAAGCTGCGCAAACGGCCCTCCTTTTAGCCACTGAAGCTAAGGCCCAGTCCCAGTCCAGAGCACACAAATTAAGCCAGGTAGAGGCAGCGCAGCCTTTAAGAACCCTGGTTGATCGTTTAGATAGTCACCTGGATCAGTCCGGGCAAAAGCAAGCAAACCTGAATGCGCTGGAGGTCCTACTGGACAATCAGCAACAAGAGTTAAGCACCTTAAATAAGCAGGTACAAATTCAGGAAGAACGCCTCCAATCCGCTTTGGAATCCCGGGAAACGGCAAGCGCCGATCTGGCAAAAGCCAGGGAATTAGACGTACGCCTGCAAGGCAAACAAGAACATATCAAGGAGGAAGAAAATAGGTTGGTAGCAGTCAACATCAAAGCCGAACAGCATCAGTTATTATATCAGCAAAAACAGGAACAATCCGCTTCCCTGGCGCAAGAAATACAAAATCTAAAGCAGTGGAAAGCCGACAACACGCAGCGACAACCGGTAGCGGAGAACCAAAATCTCCTCCTTTCCAAACTCAAAGACGCCACCCATCTACTGCATACCCTTCAACCACTGGAAGAAGAAATAATCCGTCTCGATCAGGAAATCACCCAAAAGGAACGTAGTTCCACCCTTCTACAACAAGAAATTGGCTCCCTACAGGAAAAAATAAAGGACGTAAGTGCCAGGCATCAACTGGGGCTTGCTAGCCTCGACAGCATACCCATTGCCAGTTTGCTACAGGATAAGGAAACCGTGGACCAAGCAGTAGGTGCGCTATGGGAAGCAGGGGGGCTTTGGAATTTACTGTACCAGGCCAGACAGGAAAAAGAGGCCCTGGAAAAATCCATGGACGAAAACCAGCGGAGGCTGGCCGAACAACAAACCCAGGAAGCCAATCTACTCGCCCAAAAAGAGGAAGCCCTCACGGAGAAGAATACCGCTCAGGCGCTACTGGACAAAGCAAGGTTAACAGCTACCAAAGGGGCTGAATCTTTGAGGGCTCAACTCGCAGAAGGGGTACCCTGTCCGGTTTGTGGAAGCCTGGAACATCCCTATGCACATCATAATCCGCTATTGAATGAGGTATTATTGGAATTGGAAAAAGAGCTACAGCAAAGGGAAACCGTTTTCCATCAGTTGGTCCAAATGCAAAGCCGTCTTCAAGGCGCCTCTTCCCAGTTGCAGATCCTGATCACAAGGCAACAGACAGAAATCAACAACAAAGCAGAAGCGCTCACCCGGTATGAATCAGCTTTTCAGCCTTACCACTCCATACTTCCGCTGGCAGACCTTCGCCAGGAACAAATAGCATCCTGGATCCAGGAACAATTGGAAACTGGGCGAACAAAGCAAACAACCCTATCTGAACAGATCAAGGATTTTAACAAACAGAAAGAGGAACTGGAAACCTTAAAAAAACAGTGGGATACACAACAAGAGCAGGAGTCGGCCCTTCGTTTTCAATACGCAGCATCCCAGCACAGCCTAACACTCGCATCACAAAGGCGCAACAGCATAGGGGAGCAAAAAGCCAAAGCGAGCCATGAGTTGAGCGAAATCAAGTCCACACTGGATCCCTATTTCAGCAATCCCCATTGGTTCAAAAGCTTTCAGGAACACCCGGAACCTTTCACAGAAAGCATCAGCAGATTCGCTGAAGACTGGAAACGTAAGACCCAGGCATTAGATACGAACATCGGCCAACTTGCCGTCGTAGAGACAACCCTCTCAAGTATGCAAGTTCAGCAGGAGGCATTAAATGAAGCAGTATCCACCAGCCACCAGCAGCTAGATCAATTAAAAGATCAATACAACGGTTTATTGACGGATCGCAACGGGTTATTTAATGGGGAGCCCGTCACCGAAATAGAAGGGCGCCTTAAATCATCCCTGGATCAGGCTCAGGAAGCGCTTAACCGGTTCAAGTCGCAAAAAGAGGCGAAGCACTCAGAAACATTGCGCTCCCTAGCCGAGAAAGATCACCTGATGAAAGACCTTGAAAAATTAGCCGGGGAATCCCTTGTCCTGCGCAGGCAATTGCAGGATGCAAGTCCACTAACAGAATCAGCACTTCGTGATCTTTTGGCCTACTCCTCCGCTTGGATACAGGAGGAGCGGCTTTCCCTGGCTGCCATTGACAAGACACTTACTGAATCCGAGTCTGTAATGAAGGACCGAAGGGCTACCCTGCATGATCACCTTAGCCAAAGATCCACTCAGCGAAGCGCCGAAACACTCCGTCCGCTCCTGGAAGCAACAAGGAAGGAACTGGAGCAACAAAAGGCAGCGGCCCTCCGCATAGACTTTAGCGTCCAGCAAGACAAAGAAAATAAACGTAAAATCGGAACCCTGCTTGGAGACATAGAAGTACAATCCCAGATTGCTGGAAATTGGGCCCGCTTAAGTGAAGTCATAGGGTCTGCCGATGGAAAGAAATTCAGACAAATTGCCCAGGAATATACACTGGATGTACTGCTTCAATATGCCAATATTCATCTGGCCACCCTTAGCAAACGGTATGTACTCCAGCGCATTGATCAAACATTGGGGCTACAGGTGATGGATCAGGATATGGGAAATGAGATCAGGACCGTCTATTCCCTATCCGGAGGGGAATCCTTCCTGGTATCCCTGGCACTGGCACTGGGGCTGGCCTCCCTTTCTTCCAACCGGATGAAAGTAGGATCCCTATTCATTGATGAAGGCTTCGGCTCCCTGGACCCCAATACACTCAATGTTGCCATGGACGCCCTTGAGCGACTACAGCACCAAGGTAGATGTGTTGGGGTCATCTCTCATGTTCAGGAAATGACAGAAAGAATACCCGTTCAGATCCGTATAAATAAGGAGGCAAACGGTAAAAGCAGGGTGGACATCCAAGGAATCTATCCGTAGAAAAACTGTTTTCCCGTGCAGAAGAATTACACTTCCATTTTTTGGAGTAGTAAATTCTTTTTCCAGCCGCTCACCAGACGAACTACTGGAAGTTCAATCCTTTTTAAAAAAGAAGTTCCCTAAAAGAATTCCTCCGTTCAAACAAAACATTCAGTATCTCTCTGACCCCTTTACAGGTAATTTTTTAAAAGACAGGAAGCTTACCTATGAGGCGCCATATGAGCGGAAGTCCCAGGTTAAAGAAGCTTTCTAGCCAATCGGGTATTGTTAAAACCCGGAACCATGATTAGGTCCGGACCTATGATTAGGCCCTGCAACATGATTAGGCGCCTTTTACCTTCCGTTTCGGCAATTCCGACATCAATAACTCGGACAGTCTTATGGGTGAGACTCCCATGATCTTCCCCATGTCATCCAGGTCCCCAATAGTGAACTTTCGGAGGTTCGCTAACTTGGCGGTGAAGGTTCTGTAATTCTGGGATAGCTCCGAGGCCATGAAAGATTTAGGTATAATATCGAAGATTGCTCTGAAAGAATGGATTTTCCCATTTTCAATCAGCGCTTGAACAGCCGCAAACCTGGTATCTTCTGTTGCCATCCTGTAGTATATTTCTGCCGCTAATGTAAATGCCTATCTTATTTATTTACAATAGTTTGCAAATTTAGTGGTTGTATACTGCCATAATGAAATATAATTGTAGTATTATGCAGTATATATATCATAATATGTCGGAAAATATCCGAATTACCTTATAACTAAATATATAGTTATATTTGCTGCATGAAAAGGAGCCGGCTCTTTTTACTTGCTTTATTTGCGCAATCCACACTTTCATTTGCAGCGCCTGGCCCTGTGCCCGCAACAGCTGCTAGTCCCTCTACCGAACACTGCCCTGCCGATATGTCTCCATGGAGGCGTTGGTGGAACGTCATCCATTATGATATTAATATCAAGCCTGATTATCATCGTCAGTCCATTGAAGGCATTAACCAAATCCGATTTCAAGTACTTACCGCTGATAGTATTTTACAAATAGACCTAGCCCAGCCGCTCACTATCACGAGCATTCAATGGGGAAAGCACAGGCTATCCATCCACAGAAAAGAGGGCGCATACATCGTCGTTTTCCCCTCGAAATTAAAGGCAGGCACCGTCCAGACGATCATCATTTCTTACGGAGGTAGGCCCGGGTCAGCAAAACGCCCACCCTGGGACAGCGGGTGGATATGGGCAAAAGATAGGAAAGGAAGACCCTGGATGAGCGTGGCTTGTGAAGGCTCCGGCGCCAGTATCTGGTTGCCCTGTAAGGATGTAGCATACGATGAGCCCGACAGTGGGATGGACATACATATTACCGTAGCCGATACCTTAGTAGCGGTAGCCAATGGTCGGTTAATCGGCGTCGAACACCTTGGGCCGGTAACGCCCATGGCCAGGACCGGTATCCCTATCGCGGACGCCAGGCCCATGGCCAGGACCGGTAAACCTATCGCGGGCGCCAGGCCCATGGCCAGGACCGGTAACCCTATCGCGGGCGTCGATCCCGAACACAGTGGAACTTCCACCTATCACTGGAGGGTAGTCAATCCCATCAACAATTATGACATCATTCCCTACATAGGCAAATACGTAACCTGGCATGAAAATTATGCAGGTCTCAAGGGTAACCTGGATTGCGACTATTGGGTATTGGATTACAACCTGGATCTGGCCCAACAACACTTCCGCCAAGTGGATACCATGCTTCCATGTTTTGAGTCCTGGATGGGACCCTATCCTTTCTATGAGGACGGTTATAAACTCGTTGAAGCACCCATGCCAGGCATGGAACACCAGAGTGGAATTGCCTATGGAAATGGTTTTCAAAACAGCTACCTGGGTAAAGATCTTTCCCATACTGGTTGGGGCCTGAAATGGGATTTTATCCTGGTCCACGAAAGCGGACACGAATGGTTCGGCAACAGCATCTCATCGGCAGAACAAGGAGAATCCTGGATACATGAGGGCTTCACCAAATACCTGGAAAGCTTGTACACCGCATATGTATACGGCGCACAGGCTGGAAATGAGTATGCTATGGGCATCAATGGGAGAATACTGAATGATGCTCCTGTGATTGGGTCAGGCTCTTCGGATCAATATAATAAGGGAAGTGCCATGCTGCACATGATTAACATCATCCTGGGCGATAGCGCCTTCAGACAATACCTCATCGGATTGAACAAAACATTTTATCATCAAACAGTGAGCACCGTTCAGATCCTGGATTATCTCAATACTTCAACTGGACAGGATTTCACGGCCATCTTCGATCAATACCTGAAGACAACTATGATTCCATGCCTGGCGTATCGCTTTTCCAATGGGAAGCTATGTTTTAGATGGACCCATTGCGTTGGCAGGTTCCGTATGCCGGTTAGAGTGATGCTCCAGACGCCTGCCACTAATGTACCCGGCACACCGATTAGATCACCGAACACCTTCACCTGGATTTATCCTACGGAACAATGGCAAACTATGGCTTTTACCAGCGTCGAGCGCTCGCGTCCATCTGCGCAAAGCGGCATCCGGCCCTTGGCGGCCGAAGCCGACTCCCTTAAGGTTGACCCGAACTTTTACGTTCAGACCGCTTTTTCATCTCATTAAACGCTTTGGAAGCGCTCGCAGATCCGATGGCAAAGCTGAAGTCTCCAAAATACCTGGAGGCCTGAGTCCCTGGCACCTTGGCAATGGAAGAATACACATGACAGCCCGTACAAGTGCTGTCCTGCACATAAGTCTCCATGGTGGTATTGGCCACAGGGCTATTGGAAGGACTGGGTCTGAGGTAATAGATGTTCATGGGAAAAGGCGTAGGCATCGTATCCGTCTGGGGCCTCTGGGGAGTAGAGCTCCAGATTACATTCACCAATTCATAGTACCTCCAGACTGAATGGGCGTATCGGGCTTTAATCTCTTCCTGCATTTTCTTATTTATGCTCTTTGAGGTCGTGCTCAGTGGCAGTAATCGGGTAGCCTGAATGGGCACGGGCCCTGGCCCCTTATCACATAAATAATAAGGCGGAGGCATGTTGGCTGAACAACTTACTGTCACGGGATTCTTTGCATTACTGGCCAAACATCCCGGAGGAACGTTGAAAGTCTTGGGCTGACAATTTTCACTATAGAAGCTGTTATCCTTACTACCTTCAGGATCACCCGGAACATTATCTACCTGTTCGAAAGTGGACCATACCCAGCTTTGCTGTAGCTGGGTCTTATGGAGAATATGAAGTCCAACCAAGGCAACCATTACCGTTCTTAATTGACCCGAGGAAGGATCAATGACTTCTGCCCTGCTGAGCTTAAAGCGCTTCCATTTGGGATTGGTGGAATCGTTTACTTCCATCCAGGCCGCTTTAAGTTCTATAGCGCCCACAGCCCCATTGAATACTCCAAATGGAAAGAAGACGGGGCTGCCCTTTTTGGCAGAATCCAGTTGAACACGGGCGTCATAAAAATGGGTCTGCACCACGTAATCATAAATATCCTTATTGAGCAGGACCTCGTACCATACATTGGTGCCATTCTGGGCACCCAGCCAGCTTGGCTCATCAAAGGGAAAGGCCTGGCTGACACTATCATTCTTTCGGTTTGCATTCAGCGCCATCTTTGCCCTGGCCGCCATCGTTCTTTGAATGAAAGGTTTCAGGTCCTCATCTTCAAATTTGGAAATGAAGTGCAGCACCTTTGTAGTGGACGGAAGGCCTAAGGCCCTGACCTGACCGGAATATGCTTCAGGTATGGCCGTGCTGCCCCATTGAGGAGGGGCCTGTCCATCTTTGGGATACAGCACCTCTTTGGGCATAAAGGTCTCCCATTGCACTGGGAGGACATCCCCCGGATCACCGAAACCCCTACCCGAAGTAGCGGGCCAGTTCAAAGAAATGAATTCAGACCAGGCAAAACAATCGGCGTTTTCCTGGTTACCAAATGCCGATGCGTCCCCAGGAACATTGGGTCCAAATACGGCCGACAGGTCCCCACAGGCGCAGGAATCGGGTAGTGGCGTTTTACCCACTGCTTTATCTGACTGATCCGGGCTACCGGCTTGTTCAGGATGGCATGAATAGGTAAGAACGACACTCCCCAAACCTATAGCCAGGGCAAAGGCCATTAACACCTTCAGCCCATAGCGCCTTGGTTTATTAAACTTAAGCATAGCAGTCAATTTTCACATGAGCGATAAAGTCATTATATCACCTGTAGCAATGCAGGCATCAAAATGGGATTGGAAACATCTTTAGTCTTAAGACCAACAGACCTTAAACCCTTGGTAGCATTGGATGCCACTTTCAGGTTAATCGACAGGGCAAGGCTCGTAGTAGGATAAGAATTGCCAGGTATGGCATATTTTACGAATTGAACATCTGCCACCTCCGCGGTCAGATCAGGTCCATCGAATACCAAAGTTGGCCATGTAGTTGCGTTGTTGGTAACTACACCTCCGCCTGTCATAACAAGTACCATTCGAATGAGGGAAGTGCCTTGTTTAACACTTGGCGCAATCAAGGTGGAATTGCTGAGCAGGGTCATGGTCTGTTTTACCGGGTTAGGTACCACATTATTTTGCATACCCTTGAAAATATTGGCATGGAACATTTGCAAGGGCTGAGGAAGGCTCACCTGAGGATTCCCCACACAGTCATAGACTGGTCCCGCAGGCTGGCTCTTTGTGCTGGCTACAATATGCATCAGCATGGTCTGGGCGACCTGGCCTGCATAGGTGATGGGTGTAGCGCTGTTTCCCACGCCAATGGTGATATCCGATATCGTATATCCATAACTGGCAGGCACTTCAAAGACGGCGTGCAGTATAAAGTTCCCCGGCAGCAATTTGTGGTCGTCACCTGTCAGAGATTCTTTCCCCCTTTTAATGGTCCAGAATTTACTGGCATGTGTGTTATCCGGTGTATGGTAACCGTCGAAGTTAGGCGTCTGTATGTATAGTCCGGGAGGGTTGGTCAGGGTAACGGTGTTATTCTGGCTCACCTTAAGGTTGACTGTTCCACCGATATTGGGATCGCTATTGCGTTGAGGTTGGCCATATTGCGCGCAGCAGATCAGGGTGTTGAAATTGCTGGGACCGCAAGACCTTTGTGGCGTAGCGGCGGCCGCCAGCCCTATTTCGGTTTGAATGGTATTGGGCGTGCTGGTCAGGTGCATGGCGCCTCCTCCACTAGATGTCACTTGTGGACCGGAATTATATTTATTCAAAGGGTTATAGATGGGCATGCCCGTATTGGGATCATAGACGGGAGCACCTCCGTCCATTAATATCAGGTCTTCCATCGTAATGGCATCGTTATCCAGGGTTGACTGATAAAGCTCCAGGACCCTTTGGGGATCTACAGACCACAGGGTATTCCAGTATTCCGGGTTTTCACAGGTAAAATCAATCCGGGTAATCTGCCCCTTACTGTTGCGGGTCACCGCCCATTCACAGTACTCATCCTGCCAACCACGTGGACCATAAGGCCCATAAGCCGTGGATGTAGCGGAACCTCCGGTGCACGGATCTTTGGTAATGGGAGGAAAGGAGGTGGTTCCATCTGTCTGATAGCCAGTATCAGCCAAACTTAGCATACTGGTGTTACCAACACTACCTTCGTAGTAGGCTATTCTTCCCGGAAAGGCAGTCCATTCAATGGCCGTAGCAGTAGCTCCGTCCATAGGGGTATTAATCGGATTAAAGTAATTGGTCGCCTGGGGCACATTGGTGGACGTCCAGGGATTGCCCAATATAGCCTGCTGGGTAAACCCATTGAGGTTGGTATTCCAGGCAGCTTCCAACTTTGCCTGCTTATCCGAGTCATTCGGAAAATCTACGATATGGGCGGGTGTCTTAAAACGGAAAGCAGCATCATTTGATGTACTGCCCTTTGGGGCGGTGAATGTTTCAATCATGGTTAGATAATTAGAGAGGTCGAAGGTATACGTTCTCTCTAACGGATTCAACCCGTGTTTTAACCCCAAAGTATTCCCAGGAAGGATAATGGGCAGGTATCCTTATATTAGCATGCTAGCCCATTACCTCCAGGATTAACCGGCACGGCCGACCATTTATTGGCCCTGCACTATATCGCCACCGTAAGATTATACATTTTAGGATAATCGTTTCAAACGGAACAACAATTGTTTAATACCCTCCTGATAATCATCCACAATGGACTGGGTGAAGGTTTCTTTGAAGGATTCGCGTTCGCTTTCCACATGTTCATAGAACCCTTCTATATAGGCCACATAATCTTTAGGCCTCTTCGTTTCAGGAACGACGATATTAATATCGCCCAAAGTTGCCATTGAAGTTTCTACCAATCTGTCCGTTACTTCCAGCAATGTATCAATGGCCTGATCCAAAGCGATATGGGCGGCATAACTGCCTTTACCCGTCACTTCCCAATGTATGAGCTTCAAACAACTGTTGAAAGAAAACATGTCCCCAAGCATCTGGGCGACTTTGGTGGAGGCATTGGCCTTGGTGGGTTCTTTTACCGTAGATGTATTCATGGTTATTTAATTTGTTTCTAACATTCATTAATCAAATAATCATGCCACTTTTGCCTGATCGTTTACGTAAATTTCATGGAATATTTTGCACAAATTTCCATGAATTGTTGGCCCCACTCCAACGGAACCGTATTTTTTGCCTACAACAGTGGATTATTTCCGGAGAACAAAATATAGAAACCCCAATGTCGCGCCAACCTGTCCGATCCAAAACAAGAAGATCCATTTGAGTTGAGTAGCATGATTGCCCGAAATCGCCTTTAACAGTTCGCTTGTTACACCACGAAATTTCACATCCACATAAACTTTCATATGGGCGAATTTTTCATCAACATGGGTTCTAAGTGTTTCAATATGCTTTCGGATGATCTCATTCTGGTGTTCTGTATGAACACAAACCTGTTCTTTGTAAACTCCATCAAAAGTCGTAACGACTTCGTTAGCGAATTCATCGCTTAGATGAAAAGCCTTTTTAAAAATATTAAACAGCCTGAGTAATGGGAGAGATAGGTCCATAATAGCCATGCAATCTTAAGTTAATGATTTAACACAAAACTATGTATAAACTGAAATATAAAACTTCACTTATAATATAGTTATTTTTAAATAATATACATAAAAAATTGTATATCAATTTTATATAAAGATTTTTATTTCTACATATTATGCCTTATTACTAAATATTTAATTGAGGCTAAAACAGATAAAAAAAGCGCAAGTATTGCTGTAGGCAAATACTTACGCTCTGGTATTCGTGGCTATACCCATCCTTTAAAACATCATCCATTCAAGACCATACAGATCTAGGGCCTATCCCAAAAAGGAGGGGGCTCAATACCTAGTGCACGCAGATATACATATCCTTGTCCCCTATGGTGAATCTCATTATCAATGAAGTAAAGCAGGAGACGATATCCCTTGTCATTGTATTGACCAAAGGCAAGCGTCATTTCCTGGAATCGCCCTTCTGGGATAAGGTGCCAACGTTCCGCAATGCGTTCGGTAAGGGCATCCCAACGATCCAGCAAATATTGTTTGCGGGCAGCATATTCAGTTTCCCCAAAGTGGTCGCCTTCCTTGACTTCATGCCATTTATCAGATACCAGGCCTTCGATGCCTGCTTCTGACATGGAGAGCATTTCTTTGATCAGTTCAGCGTAGGGCCGCATTCCGCCAATCGAAAAAGTAAACAGTTCTTTTTCCGGAAAAGCCTCCAGGGTGCGACGGGTTAGCTTCCTGTGCCCTTCCCATTGATGGAACAATTCATCCCTGGAAATTACTTGGTCTTGAACTTCAGATTGTATCATATCTATTAGTGTTTGATACAAAGTAAACACCAGGGTATGACAACAGTATGTCAGCAAGTTTTCCTTAGCTTTAATTTTCTTTTTAAAGCTACGCTTATAGCCATGAATCCTGACCTAAGCTTGTTGGACAATCCGGCCTGGTGGGCCCTTTGCGGCCCTCAACATGACCTGGCAGCAGGCGATGGGCACCTAAAAGCTTATCTGAACCATATCCTGCCCTTTGCTGCATGGAACGCGCCCTCCGCCACCGCGCTTACGAGCGGGATTGAGTCACATGGCTCCGCCCCTACCGACCTCCACCCCCTGGAACAATGGCTGCCGCCTGGCAAACCCTTTTTTATGATTGGCCATCTGCCTACCCTACCCTCAAATTGGCAGATGGAAAAAGAATTGCCCTGCTTACAAATGCTTTGGGGTCCGGAATCCGCAGAAGGTCCTGCCCCCGTGGGTCTACAGGTAACTCCCCTGCAACCCCAGGATAAAATGACCATGTACGACCTGGTACAAAAAGTACAACCAGGCTACTATGAGCCTGATAGCTATCAATTGGGAAAGTATTTCGGGATATGGGAAGGGGATAGGTTAGTCGCCATGGCTGGTGAGCGTATGAGACTGAAAGGCATGTCTGAAATCAGTGCCGTTTGTACGGATCCGGATTACAGGAACAAAGGATACGGCGCCAGGTTAACCCTAGGCGTATGTACCTATAATGTGAAGGAAGGGCGTTTGCCCTTCCTTCACGTATTGGAAACCAATCATCGCGCTATTCATTTATATGAAAGCCTGGGCTTTAAGACCCGCAGGACGATTTCCTTTTGGAAATTAAGTTATCGATGAGCCCCAGCCGGATCCGCGGCAGGTGTCCATGTCGTGGCCGGAGTTGGTTTACCGCTTACCTTGAGCCACCAGGTATTTCACCAACGCCTCCGGATGATCCGTCTGCATGCCTTGCACGCCTTTTTGGATGACAGCATTCCAAAGCGAAGGGCTCTCGTTAGGTCCTTCTACGTCCAGCCAAACGGCCACGCCCCTTTGATTAACCATTGCCAGGAGGGCCGTATCGGTTACGTTGTCCAGCACCTCCACTGGTGTCTGTTTCATAAAAGCTTCAAATTGAGCGGACGTAGTAGTATTCCTGGGTAAACTGGCCATTAAAGGCATTTGGGGAGCTATAGCTCGCCATTGGGGATATTGCTCAGGCCTGTTAATGTAAACAACAATTTGTTTTTCCATACCCGCTTCCTTGATCTGCCGGTACGTTTCCTTCACGTCGGCTTCCTTAAAATCCAGGTATATATTAATCCTTCCTTTGCATGCCGCGAGCACCTCCTTAAACTGTGGGATCGTATATACATTTTTATCCGTGCTGTCCGGGCTATGCAAGGTTAATGACTGGATCTGGGCCAAGGTAAGGTCACGTACGTTGCCTTTACCGTCCGTCATACGATTCACGCTGCCGTCATGGCTCAATACCAGATAGCCATCTTTGGTGGTCCTAAGGTCTATTTCCACAAAATCGACACCAACCTTAATGGCCTGTTCAATGGAGGCAATAGAATTCTCAGGAACATGGAGGTGATAACCTCTATGAGCGATGACCGCCAAATGATGAGCCAACACCGGAAGCGGCGCGAGGGGCGATTGAGCAAAAGTGGACCATCCACCCAGCGTTAACAACATGCAGAGACCAACCTTTTTCATTGCGGGGGCAAATTAAGGGATGGCCCTGACATGCATCAAGAAGGCAAAGGCATTAACCCAAACTTAATATTCCCTTATTTATTGTTCTTCATGTCTTTGGCCATCTGCCTGATCTTCTTGGAAGGGAAATAAATTTGGAATCCCAGGTTAAGATCGAGGTAAGAAGAGGTGACCGCAGAACCAAAGCCAATAATCCCTTGGTATTTGAGTAAGGTTTCCAGGGCAACATTTGGAGAAATAAAGTAAGCATAGCCTGGACCAAATCCAATACCCAGGCCATTGGTGCTATTTCCGGTGGAAGGATTACTGCCTTCTATACCGACATTGGCTTCAAAGAACCAGCGCCCGCTTTTGAGCAGATTTACATTCTTGTCTGCGACATAGTAGCGACCTAAAGCGCCTACTCCATAATTAACGCTCGTTCCCGCACTTTTGGCAGTGGTCAACTGCAAATTCACATAAGCACCAAGGGCCACGTTATCTTTGATGAACCAGGCAGCCTTTGGGTCAATGGTCATGGAAAATGTGTTGGGATTGTTAAGCTGGATGTTGAAGTCCGCCAGATCGGCACCGACCATTACATCTCCTTTTTGAAGTTGAGCTTTTGCAGAAAAGGTAGCAGCGCAAAGGATAATGCCGAGCATGAGGAGTGTCTTTGACATAGTTTAGCGATTTAAACATATGACACATCTCGGGGTCCATACCCTCCACATGAACCTGCCAAAATTTACAAATCCAACCCGCGCTGGGCCTCTCTTCTAACTAATTGACAATAAATAGTTAACCAAAATATATTTCAGGTATAGCACACCGTTATCTTACCAAAAGGGTTGTGTATCAGTACATACGCCAACATCTTTGAATCAAAATAGTTGTACTTTTAAATACACCTATTCACCCTGTGCAAAACAGAGGTAAAGCTAACTATATGAAGCAACAACCGAGCTACGCTAACTTGCCCGACGAGTTCCTATTGGAAATGATCAAGGAAGATAAAGAGTGCGCATTCACGATCTTATATAAAAAATACTGGGCTGGTCTTGTTCAGTACACCTATAACCACCTGGAGGACAAAAGCCTTAGCGAAGAAGTGGTTCAGGAGTTCTTCATCAAACTCTACCAAAAAGATGCCCCCCTGCAAATCAAGCAATCCCTGGCCGCCTATTTATATGCTTCCATCCATAACCGCATCATCAATCACCTGCGAAGTCAGGCCAATTATCAAAGGCATACCCTGACAGCGGCCGCTACCAGGACCAATACCACGAACAATGTGGAGCAATTCTTAGACCTTCTGGATGCCCGTAAGGGAGTTGAAACCAGGCTATTACGCATGAATCCAAAGTACAGGGAAGTATACCTGATGAATAAGGAGGATGGCTACACCATACGTCAGATTGCCGAAGCCTTGGACAGGCCGCCCTCCACTGTCGAAAAGCAGCTTTGCAAGGCCCTGATCCTGTTGAGAAAGTCATTGAAAAAAGAAGCCTCCGTTTGAATCAAACGGAGGCTGTAAGATAGACAATCATTTACCTATAAGTACGTGCTGTACTGTATAGCAGCTTTCCCTGGGCGTTAAGGAAGTTTACCTGAAGGCTATCTCCAAACATGGTCACAGCAGAAAAAGCAGGTTCTGAATGGCTGTACAGAGACAAATCATCCGTACCGCTGGGCCTGGGCTCTCCGCCAGCTCCGGTAACGATGTAATCCACCGTCCCTGTCTTTTCTTTTAAGTGTTGCATATCGTGATCATGTCCCGAAAAATAGAACTGTACGTGGTAGCGTTCAAACAAGGGCTTAAACCGCTGGATCAATTCTGCGGTATTGCCATGTTCCGTTCCTGCCGAATAAACCGGATGGTGGCCGAACACCAGTTTCCATTGCTCTTTGGAAGTAGCCAACACATTTTTTAACCAGGCCAACTGGGCGGCCGTATCCTGTTTGGGGATATCCGGAAAACCTTGCTTTCTGTAATAATCCGTTACAAAAGGAGAAGTATCCAGGAAAATAAACCTGGCGGAAATGGAATCATTAATTTTTTTTGCAAAAGTATAATACCTGGACTCCATCCTCCATCTCCTGCTGATGGCGGAGTAATCAATCTCGGCCTGGGTATTCCCCTTATAATCATGGTTACCCAACACGGGATACCAATCACATTGAAGGTAAACATCCTTGTATACGTACTCAAAATTGGTCAACCAAAGGGGGTCCTGCACACTGGCCACACCTTGAACCTGGAAGTTATCTCCGCAGGAAATGATGAAGTGGGGTTCCAGTTCAGCAGCAGACCTGGCCATTTGATCGGCTACTGGTTGCTGGTCTTTACATCCGTTCCATCCCCAGTCACTGACGATGAAGAAATGGAAAGCATCTTTGCGGTCATCCTTTTTCTTTCCGGTGAAAGCCAGTATTCCCAAGGCCATCGCCAATATCCAACCCTTCTTTACAATTCTTTTCATGCCTGTTAGCTAAATGTTGAACAATCAATGCTGGTTACCTGTACCATTGGATTGGTAGCAACCCATATCAGAGCCAGGTGTTGTGATGGCAGTAGCTCCGAAATTGGCGCTAACCGGTACAACAGCCAAGGGAGCAAAGCTGGTATATCCCTTTCCTATAGCAGGAGACGTGCTATTCAAATGGAAGTCAAATCCACTGGCATAGTTATAATTCTGATACTGGTAATTAGGTAAGGGGAAATTTTTGAATTGAGGATTACCCACACTCACCACGGAGGTGCCATCATAGGAAGCACCCTCTGTATAGCCTGAAGGCAGGTAGGAGGAAGGAGTAGGAATATCGGTGGTCTGAGGATGGGTTACATCACCAACGGAATAAAACATATCAGCCACGCTCAAAGAATCCCCATAATTGTAGGTGTTACCGTATAAGCTGTTGGTGGTATCGGCTGTATTGACAATACGGAGGCCAACCCTTGAATCTACAATCAGGTTATTGTAGATATAGGCTTTGCCTTGTTTTTCCAGGTCAATAGACCCGCCATGACCAGCATAGGTATCGCTGCGGTATCCGCAATCCACATAAGTATTGTTGTAGCAATGCAGGTTGGCTTGTATAGCCGTAGCCCCGGCATTGGACATTTTAGTACCATTGGTGGCAGCTCCAACAAAGAGGTTGTAGGCGATGTCCCCTACAGTGCCACTCTTAACGTTCAGGGCCTCCCCTGTGTTGCTACCACATTTTTCAAAGGTGTTCCTCATCACAGAGATCTTACCATCTGTAATCCTGACGGCATCATCGGTAGATCCATAGATCCAACTGTCTTCCATGACAAATATCCCATTTGGATTTTGGAAGAAGATTTCATAGGAAGCCGTATTGGCCGTCAGCCCACTTACGGGAGGCGTGGAAGCAAAAGTAGCACCGGCAAATTCCACATGGGTCCATTTCATGACGAAAAGGGAACAGGTCGTATCACAGTTAATGCCATACCATCCACCCTTTAGGGCGGGATCAGAAGCCAAAGAAGCCGTGATGGAAGAAAAAGGCTGATCCTGATGGGCAGTACCCGTTGTAATCCAGATTGGAGAAGCCTGTGTACCCAGGGACAGGAATGTTCCCCTGACAATGAAATCATATTGACCGGTGATCTTCACCGTTACTCCTGGTTGGATGACCAGGGTATCCCCTGCATTAACCGTGATGTCACCGGCTACGCTGTAGGTCTGGCCGGAGAGCATGGTTCCCTTGATGGAGCCGCTCAAAGGAGAGGAGGAACTAACAGCCTGCCCTGACTGAAAGGGAGGGGTAGACACCGTTACAGCATCGTTGGATTTCTTACACGCACCTGCGCAAATGAGCACACTCAGTGCAAAGGCAGCTTGTACATGCCTGGTAAACCTTTTCATATTGATCATTGTTTTTTTAGAGATGGTACCTGAGTCCGATCAGGTAGGATTGGCCGAAATATTTCTTTTCCACCAAAGTGCGGTCGCTGCGCTGAGTAGCATCGGGCCATAGCGCTTTTTGCTGGGCAGTGGGAGGAAACCTCATTTCAATAATGTCCGGCGTATTCAACAGGTTGTTGAGCTTTACATAGAGCGCAAAATGCCGTCCTATTGACTTCTCTGAGGAGAAGTCTTCAATCAAGGTTCCTCTCTGCCAATAGTCCATACTGGCATTGGGGGTTCCGTATTGGGACAGGTAAACGATATGACGGCCCGTATATATGGTAGACAATTGCAGCTCAATGCCCGTATGTGGATCCTTAAACAGCAGGCTGAGGTTACCAACATGGGCCGCCTGCCCCTGCATGGGACGGTTCTTTGTCAACAACCTGGTGGTATCGTTCCCATAAGCGCTGGTATAATAATACTTGTATACGGAAGGGATATTGGAATGGGTATAAGTATAGTTGGCGGAAATCCCGAACTTATGGAAGTAATGCGTGTACACTACTTCGCCTCCGAAGTTGGTGGCCGTACCCAAATTACTCGGCTCTATCACGCTTTCCGAAGTAGCAGGCCTTTCATACACGTACTCGATGGGGTTCTCTATTTTTTTGAAGAAAGCACCCACCAAGAGTTGATCGGCGCCGCCTGGAAAATACTCGTACCTCAGGTCCACATTCTGGGCCTTTACATGCTTGAGGTTGTAGTTGCCATTCTCCGTGTAGTACTCACCAACGAAAGAGTAGGGTACAATCTCAAAATAGCCTGGCCTGGTAATAGCGCTGAAGTAAGTCAGGTGCAGGGCCTGTTTGTCCGTCAGCGCGTATTTAATCTGGGCGCTGGGCAGGGGATCCATATAGGTTACAGTACCTTCTTTGGCTGGAACGTTAATGGATTCTTCGTATTGATTATATTGTTGATTGGTATTTTCAAAGCGTACGCCGGCCAGTATATTCCAGCGACGGGAAGGAATCCACCTTAGTTCCCCATATCCGGCGCTAATGTTCTCTGTTGCGTCATATGCGTTGGGGCTTCCGGGCGTTCCTGCATTGGCCATGTAAAAAGGCGCGTCCTGGATATTGGTGAATACGGTATTATTGGGATAATCGAAGTCATACTCATTATAATAATTGTGACGCTCCGTATGCCTGTACATGGCACCCACACCCAGCTCCCATTTTTGAAGTCCGGTTTGGAATTTATAGTGCAGGTTAAGGTAACCAGCATAAGTATGGTCTTCATTGTGTTGCCATATGCGGTCAAGACCAGCCAGAATGGGTTGTGACGAAGGGCCTACCTTACCGGAAGGATCAGGCGCAAATACCTGCGACAGGGTAAGCTCCGCCTTATCGGGAACTTTTTGTCCCGCATAGGAATAGACCCCTGACCAGTTGATGAACAAGTGATTCCCGGCCAACGTATGCTGCCCCTGCAACGTAGCATTATATATAGATTGGAGGGTTGTTTTAGACCTGGACATATATTGAACAACCCCTTGGCCCGGAGCCAATCTTTGTGTCTCCGAAGAATCGGTGATCATCCTGGATTCGTAAGCATTGAGCTGCATGGCCATACCATATAAACTAATATGGTTGTGATCATCCAGGCGGTAATCCACTTTAGCGTGCGCAGCCAGCCGGTCTTCATGAATGGAATAAGTCCTGTTTTCTTCATCCGTTATTTCAGGATTGCTGCCATTTACAATTGGATCAGGCTGAGGGCTCAGTTCGAAAAACTGGTCTTTGCTCATGCGGTCTGCGCTCTGAAAAGACCCGCTCAGGATCACCCCCAGTCGCCTGTTGAAAAATCGGTTACCCAAAGAGAAACCCAACTGTCCATCCGGAAGTGGATGACCGGTGGTGAATACCAGGTTACCTGTAGAGAACTGATTATAGGTTGGTATGGTATTAGCTCCATAGATCTCACCTGGAGACTTTTGATTCACGGCTCCATGATCAAAGCTGGTGAAGGGATGGTCGAACAACATCTGTGAATATCCCAAAGATCCATGCACGTTCACCATCTTAACGTCCGGTGCATCCTTCAGCACCAGGTTCATGACACCCCCTATGGCATCGCCTTCCATATCCGGCGTCAGGGATTTGATCACCTCCAGCCTTTCTAATATATCAGAAGGGAAAATATCCATGGGCACATACCTATTCTTGTCATCCGGGCTGGGAATTTTGATCCCATTGATCAGGGTATAGTTGTAGCGCTTATCCATGCCCCTGATCACGGGAAATCTGCCTTCCCCGTCATAACCCCTATCTACCGTCACGCCTGATACCCTCCTGAGCACATTGGCTACCGTCAGGTCTGGCATTAAGCGGATCTGGTGCTCACTCAGCACGTTCATGATGTTGTCAGAAACTTTTTCCAGCTTACGGGCTCCCCCGTCAGAAGTACCCATATTACGGCCTACGTCAATACGCACTTCTTGCAAATCCTTACGGGCAACTTTCATGGTTACATTCTCCACCAGATTGGTTTGGCCCGAACCTATCTCTATGGGTTCGCTTACCGGCTGGTAAGACACGGCATGTATGGTTAGGGTGTATTTTCCTTCAGGAATGTTTTTGAGGACATAAGAACCATCTAAGCCAGTGAGCACTTCCTTGTGCAGCTCTTTGATCTCCACGCTGGCCCCTACTACCCCTTCTCCTGATCCTGGATCAATTACTTTTCCTTTAAGTACACCTGCCTTGGTTGTCGGCACAATAAAAATGGTCAGCAGGAAAAAAATAAGCAGTCTAATCATAATCCAGTATTGCATTAAATCGAGGCGAAATTATCCTCCTGCTTAGGCGGGACAAATAGTAAGATGGGCAGTTAGGTCATAGTTAAAATGACTATGCCCTTCTTTTAAATTGAAATTCAATTAAATACATAAATTATATTTATTTGATGTGTAATCGACTTAATAATTAGATAATCCAGAACCTTAGCCGAGGTACAGTGACGCGAGTAATTTTACCAGCCCGATACATGGAAAAAAAAATCATCATAGCAGACGATCATGCCGTCGTACGTACCGGCCTCCAGATGATACTGGATGCCACCCCTGATTTATGCATAACCGGAGAAGCCAGGAATGGAGAAGAGTTGCTGGAGCAATTAACGCGTGAGCACTATGACCTGGTGATACTCGATATCTCCATGCCTGGAAAGGATACCATGGACGTCCTCATCGAAATTAAAGTCAGGTGGCCTGAGCTTCCGGTCGTCATTTTCAGCATGAACCCCGATGAGATTTATGCCATACGCATGCTCACTAATGGCGCCTC
This sequence comes from Beijerinckiaceae bacterium, assembly GCA_903970475.1. GTDB lineage: Bacteria > Bacteroidota > Bacteroidia > Chitinophagales > Chitinophagaceae > Dinghuibacter. The sequence continues at coordinate 14,822 of CAJCIQ010000076.1, read as the reverse complement.
AGCCTATATCAATAAAGAAACCAAACCCAGGCAGATTATAGAAATCCTGCGTACGGTATTTGGAGGGAAGAAATATTACGCACCCCTGCATACGGAAATCATGGCCACCATGGTCATGGAAGGTCCCCGTACTGCCCAACGACTGCCCCATACCACACTTACAGACCGGGAGTTCCAGGTCTTTTCCCTATTAGCTTCCGGGGTCCGCAAATCGGACATTGCCACTAAATTGGAAATCTCGAAGAACACCTTGAGCAACCATAGGAATAACATCATGAAGAAGATGAGTTTCACCTCCAATTCGGAATTGACCCGATACGCCATCCAACATGGGATTATCAAATAAAACAACCTGGCTGATAGGGGCTGGAATCCTGACCATCGCCCTGGGTGTCTTATGGTATTCTCCCAATTTCCGGCAGCATCCTCAGGTCAACCTCAAACTTACCAGTGAAACCGACAGCCTGCTGCTACTGGCAGATTCTACGCTGAACAATGCACCCCAGTTGTCCCAAAAGGCAGTTACGCAGGCCCTGACATTGGCTTTATCTCAAAATAATGCAGCCCAGATCTGCAAAGCATGGTTGGTTATCGGCAAACTCAAAGCACTCAATGGCAATAATGAAGCGGCATACAACTGGTTTTCCAAAGCCGGCCAAATGGCTTCCACCCATCATTTGTACGACCTCTACTGCCAGGCCCGCATCTACATGGGGGAAAACATTTATGATCAGGGACACTATGATTCTGCACTGACTTATTTCACAGAAGCAAGGGACATGGCTGCCCGGTATGGTTACCGACCCTCCCTTTCCTATGCCTTGTACTATATAGGCAAGTTTAACGAAACCAAAGGCAACTTCTCAGAAGCCCGCCAATACTACGATACGGCCTTATCCATCAGCCGTACGGATAAAGACCTGCATCAGTACCTGCTCATGCTCCCCAGCAGGGGTAAAAATTATATATCTGAAGGGAAACTCGACCAGGCCCTCCAATGTTACCTGGATGCCTTTCACCTCAGTGAGCAATTGCACGATCAGGTTTTATATGCGGAGACTTCTTCTCACCTGGGCAGCCTTTACCTCCAAATGGGGCTATACGACAAAGCCCTTCAATACGATAAGATAGCCCTGGAATGCAGGGGGGACCTGGACAATCCGGAAGGGGTAGCCAAATCCTGCAACAATATAGCCCTGGTCTTTCAAAAGCTGGGAAATACAGATTCCGCCTTTTCCTACTTCAACAGGGCCTTGATTTTATGCAGGAGCGTCCACTATACCAAAGGAATGGTCAAGGCACTCAATAATATGGGCAACCTGTACAGCGACCTTCATGAGGATGACAAAGCCATCCGGCTATTGGACAGCGCTTATCTCCTCTCCGATCAAACAGGTTATGAATTTGGTCTGGCTGGAGCTGCCCTTATCCTGGCTGATATTTATAACCATGCGCATGAAGTTTCCAAAGCCCTTTCCTACTATCAGATTAGTTTATCCAAACTGGGAGCTACCGGTTACGACGAGATGTTGAGCAATATTTATAAGGGCCTGTTCGAGTGTTATAACCGCTTGGGCGATTACAAGTCAGCCCTCGGATACCATATAGCCCTTCTGGAAACAGAAAAGAAGCTGCTCAATGTGGAGAATGCCCGTCAATTGACCGTTCTCAATGTCAATTTTGACTTAGAAAGGAAAGAAAAAGACAACCAGGTACTTCGGGCGGATAATGAGCTTAAGGAGTCCCTGATCAAACGCAAAACCACCTTCATATGGCTGGTAGTGATTGCCCTGTCTTTTACCTGTGTGCTTTGTCTTTATGTATACAACAGGCTATACGCAAAGAAAAAAGCCAATCAGCAGCTAGGCATGCTAAACCATGAATTGGAAAAAGCCAATCAGGAAAAGGACCACCTGTTCTCCATCATAGCCCATGAACTCAGAAACCCACTTTACTGGTTTCAAAACCTATCCGAGGTGCTCTCTAAAAAATACAGGGAAATGCCGGCGGACAAAGTTCAGAAAAGCCTTTCGGCCCTGGATGAATCAGCAAAAAATGCTTTTCACCTCATGGACAACTTATTGCAATGGTCCAGGTCTAAGTTAGGGCGCATACACCCAAAGAAAGCAGAGCATTCCTTGAGGGAATTAGTGGCCGACACGGCAGACATGTATCATACCATTCTCCAATATAAGGAAATAGACTTCCGCAATGAAGTCACGCAAGACGTAATGGTCTACGCAGACGCGGATTTATTGGGCTGTGTCATCCGCAACCTTTTGTCCAATGCAATAAAATACACCCCCGCTTCAGGCTTTATCAGCGTAAATTGCAAGGTTCAAGCCGAAGAAGTCACCATCATGGTCACCGATTCAGGAACCGGCATTCCCGCCTCGGAAATTCCCCATGTATTTTCTGCCATCCTCGTCTCCCAAAAAGGTCTAATGCAGGAAAAAGGTTCCGGCATAGGATTAAAGCTCTGCAAAGACTTTGTAGAAATGAATGAAGGCCGAATTTGGGTAGATAGTGTGGAGGGTTCCGGTACCCGGTTTTACTTTACGGTCCCACTTCAAGCCGCCGCCACCGTCACATACGTTTCAGCCGCCGCCGCAATCAATTCCTGAATACATACATCAGGAAAAGCCCTGCGCTACGCGTATGGATATCTGATCCGTTGCCGGAGGGTGCAATATCCGACAGCCCCCATCTGACCTGCGTACCCAATACAAAATTCTTATCCAACAGCAGGCCTGCCATCATATGGACCCCATAATCCATACTTCTGAGGTTGTCCCCACCCGGGTAATTATTCCCGAAGCGCATGTCTGTATCTATTCCCTTAAAGGTATAGGTGCCTGACAATGCATGCGCCAGATAAGGGCCGGCACCCACAAAAAAGCGGCGGCTTACCCAATCACTGTGGTATACCATATCCAAAGGAAGGCTAAAGTAGGCTACATGTATACTGACCGCTGTTCCATTTACATCAGGACGGAAACCCTCAAATGCATATTCGGCCTTGGGACGGAAGGACCATTTTTTGTTCAGGGGAATATCCGCCGATAGTCCAAGATCAAAACCATTTAAAGGCGTACCCTTCACATGTCCGCTCCCAGCCGCAGTGGCTTTGGCCCCTGCCCAGTTCAACCCCGCACTTCCAATAAACTGAAGTCCCTGAGGATTCATAAGCCGGTTACGGATGGAATCTACCATAGCTTGCTCACTAGCCGTAAGGGGAGTAGCGCTGATGGCAACTTTTTTGGTTTGCACTGTTGAGGCTGCATTTGAGAACAACACAATCACACTATTGTCGAGGCTCTCTGAGGGGGACATTTGCAGGTCCGCCCCCATGTCCTTGTTGACCGCGCTTTCGGTAGTCCCGCTTTCGGTACTAGCGCTTTCGGTTGTCGCACTTTCGGCTGTCCCGCTTTCGGTACTAGCGCTTTCGCTGATCACTTTTCCGGTAACCAACTTATCTGTGGTCACGTTTCCGGTAGCTAACTTTCCAGTGCCCATGTTTGCGGTAACCAACTTATCTGTGGCCATGTTTGCGCTGATCACGTTTCTGCTAGCTGCGCTCATTTGCGCCGAAGCCGTGGCGGAATCGACCGCGGGCATCTCCCCTATTTCTCCATTTATCTTTGTGGTGGTGGCCGCGGACATTCCTTTCTCCCTCGTAGTACTCGTCACGTCGTCCATGATCGCTACGCTCGCTGTTGCTGCCACAGGCGCCTTGGTCGCCAATCTCGCCGTTGCTACAGCAGACGCCTTGATCGCCATCCTCGCCGTTGCCGTGGTCGCCAACCTCTTTGCAGCCATTGTCCCGGACCTGATCGCCAGAGCCTTCAGGTGTCCAGCCGCCTTCTGTGATTTAGGATCAGAAAAACCCTCCCTGCCCAAGGCAGCGGATTTAACGGACATATTTGGAGAAGAAAGTGTAATTGAAGCAGCAGCAGTATGAGGAAAAACGGATGACATATCCACCTGTATGCGGGGGATAGAATCCGTTACGCCGAGTAAGCAACAGAAGATAAGCAATAAAAAAAGGTAACGCATATACCGTTCAATTAGGGCACAGACATCAAAAGTCTTGTATAAAAGTAACTTAGCCTGCCTGTATTTAAAAATCTGTGCGTTATATTTACAATTTATTAATTATAATCATTGATAATCAATATTTTATACGCACACATATTTACTTACCTAACACGGAAAACTACCTGATCCTGACCGTTTTTTCCCTAATTTGCCTCCATGGCGCGCAATTTTCTCAAAACCAGGATAGCACCTACACCTAGCGGCTACTTACACCTGGGCAACGTGCTTTCTTTTGCCATCACCGCCACCCTGGCCAAAAAAGCAGGCGCCTCCATCCTACTGAGGATAGATGATATGGACAAAGACAGGGTGAGGAGGGCCTATGTTCAGGACATATTTGACACCTTGGGCTTCATGGGCATTCCCTGGGACGAAGGTCCAAGAGACCTCACCGATTTTGAATCCACTTACTCCCAGGCCCATCGTCTGGAATTATATAATAGGGCGTTAGACCATTTGCGTGCTGAAGGGAAGGTCTTCGCCTGTTCCTGTTCCAGATCAGATCGACAAAGAGGCGACATCTGCCGGTGCCGGGGAGCCAACATTCCCTTGGACACTCCGGACGTCTCCTGGAAGTTGTACACAGATCCGAGCCGGGAAATTCAAATCCTCACCCTCCAAGGCGCAAAATCCGTTTACCTCCCAGACAACCTGACCGACTTCATCGTTCGGAAGCGGGACGGATTCCCAGCCTACCAACTATGCTCTGTCATAGATGATCTACACTATGGCGTAGATTTTATAGTCAGGGGGAAAGATTTATGGCCCTCCACGATCGCTCAACATCATTTGGGAAAATTACTGGGAGAAAACGCCTTTGGATCCATCCATTTTTATCACCATAAACTGCTTTCAGGCCTTAACGGGGAAAAACTGTCGAAATCCTCCGGATCCACATCCATACAACATCTCAGATCAGCAGGACTCCAACCAAACGAAATCTACACCCTGATTGCCCACCTGCTGGGACATCAGGGCGAAATCGGGCATTTCTCAGCATTAGGTGATTGGGCAATCGAGGGCAGCTTTGCATAGATTCCCAAATATCTATACTGCTTCGACCAGCGCAAACATGATTATATGTAATTTAGTACCATGTTGCCTTCAACCAATGCCAAACTCTCCGGGTGGGGAAATTACCCCGTAGGTGAAGCCAATACCATTAGTCTGCGCCGGGATATAGATTTTTCAGAAGCCCTGGAGTGCAGTCCCCTTATTGCCAGGGGGCTGGGTAGGAGCTATGCGGATCAGGCCATGAACGATCATGGATACGTGGCACTCACTGAAAATTACCACCTCTTTATAGCCTGGAATCAGTTGTCAGGCGTACTCGAATGCCAGGCAGGCACTTCTTTGGAAGAGGTCATCAGGATCTTTGCACCCAAAGGATGGTTTCCCATGATCTGTCCGGGCACCAAATATGTAACCATAGGCGGAGCCATCGCCAACGACATACACGGAAAGGCCCACCATATAGATGGATCCTTTGTGAACTCCGTTCTTTCTTTCACCATCCTACTTGCCGATGGCAGGAAGGTAAGGGCTTCCAGGGAACAACACGCCGACTTGTTCTGGGCCAATTTTGGTGGACTGGGATTGTTGGGGCTCATCCTGACGGTAGAACTTCAACTAAGAAGGATAGAAACCACCTATTTCAGGCAAAAATCCGTCCCAGTGCAGGACCTGGATCATATGTTGGAGACCCTGGATAAGTACGATGCAGAATATAACTATTCCGTGGCCTGGATAGACGCTTTGGCTACCGGGAAGCGACAAGGCAGTGGGGTCATCAGCTTCGGCAATGCCGCCAGTCTCCGGGAATTACCCGACCGTTTCAAAAACGAGCCTTTGAAGTTGCATTCCCCATCAAAGTTGTCTTTGCCTTTTTTCCTACCCTCCTTTGCCCTCAACCAATTAACCGTAAGTATACTCAACCGGGTTATTGCCTTTGTGCAGAACTCCCCTAAGACCTATGTTCACTATGAGAAGTTTTTCTTCCCCCTGGATGCCATACATCATTGGAACCGGGGCTATGGTAAACGGGGTTTTATCCAATACCAATTCGTCATTCCAGAAGAAAATGGGAAACAACACTTGTCAGAGATTTTAAGCATGATAGCCTCTTCTGGCTGTACCCCTTTTCTGAATGTATTTAAAAGAATGGGAAATGGACAGGGAATGTTGTCCTTCCCATTCAAAGGATATACACTGGCTATAGATTTTCCCATTACACCCGGACTAATGGCGTTCACGCCTAAACTGGATCAAAAAGTGCTGGAAGCCGGAGGCCGCATTTACCTGGGTAAGGATGCCGTATTAGATGAAAAAACATTTAAAGAAATGTATCCCCAGGTAAACGAATGGCTCCTGGTCAAAAGGAAATACGACCCCCAAAACCGTTTCAGTTCCAATATATCCCGAAGGCTGGGATTGCAGGCCTAGGAGCGCAAACACCCGGCTCGGACAAGGCCCGCGGGGCCCTAGGCAGCGCCGCGACGCAGTGCCGCTAGCGACCGCCCGCATTTAAGGCGTCCGTCTCGATTTTAACCGACTTAAGGTCTCGGGAGATACGTTTAGGTAAGAGGCCACGATTTTGTTCGGTAGCCTTTGGACAATTTCGGGTTCCTCCTCCAAAAGGAGCTGGTACCTTTGCAGCGCATCCTGCGTTATAAAGCTCATCAGTCGATTGGTGTTGATGACATAAGCCACTTCCAGGTACTGCCGGTAAAACTTTTCCCACTTTGGGATACGGGCCAATAACCCGTAAAAATCCTCCTGGGTAATATAGAGTAAAGAAGTAGGTTCCAGTGCTTGGGTATACTCCAGGGAAGGTTTACCCGTGATGAAGCCTACTAAAGTGGTAGAAAAAGCATTTTCAAATACGATTCTACGGGTCACCTCTGATCCATCCTCCTTTATAAAAAACACCCTCAGACAGCCTTTCACCACAAAATACATCTTACGGGAAGGTTCCCCTTCGCTTAATAGTATCTGATGCCTGGACAATTCCATAGGCTTGTAAAAAGACAAAACCTCCGCGCATTCCTCCTCACTGAGGTACACTTTGCCTAGTATGAATTGTTGAAGTTGCGTAGTCGTCATGTTTGACCGATTTGTTATAGGTTAATCCCAGCGCCAGGACAAAGGCGGCCAGGCCGCTGAGGGCTCCCGTAGCATACACGGCGGCATAACCCCATTCCCCAGCAACCCAACCAGCTATGGGCCCGGTAAGACCTAGGGATAAATCGAAAAAAGCCATATACGCACCCAGGGCCACCCCCTTATTTTGAGGAGACACTTTGCGTACCGCCTCCACCCCAAAGGAAGGAAAAACCAGGGAGAATCCCATTCCGGTTAAAGCCGCACCGCCAAGGGCGTAGATGACGGAGGGTGCTTGCCACAGCAAGACCTGTCCCAGGATCTCTATAGCCAAAGAAAACAAGGCCACCCTGGCGCCCCCCAGACGGTCCGGGAGATGAGCCCAGAAAAGCCTTACCAGTATATAAGCTCCGCCAAACATAGTGAGGGCTAAAGAAGCATTACCCCATCCCTTTTGTCCAAAATACAGGGCAACGAAAGAAGCCAAGCCCCCAAAGCCTACCGTACCCAATGCCAACCCGCTACCTTGAAGGCCTACTTTTTTAATTACCTGGTAAAAGGGCGCCCTCGCCTTCCCGGATGCAGCCACTAAAGGCAGGCGCATCACCATGAACCAACCCAGCCAGGGCAGTACGACGACAGAAAGGAAAGCTTCTTCAGACCCGAGGTTATGCATCAGCCATAGACCTAAAGGGGCTCCGCAAGCAACGGCCCCGTATATAGCAATACCTACCCAGGCCATGACCTTGCCCGCTTTTTGATGACCTACCAGGCCAATACCCCAGGCCAAGGCACCGGTAATCATCAGGCTTTCTCCTATCCCTAAGAAAATCCTACCCAAACAAAGGACAATCAGGCTAAAGCCAGGTGAGGGGATCAATGCTGCTGCCAACATATAGGTCAACCCCGCCAAGACGCACATGCATACGCCATAACGCACCGCCAACCGGCTTCCTTTGGTATCGCAAAGGGTGCCGGAGTAATGTCGGAAGGCCAGGGTTGCTACCGACTGAATCCCAATCGTCAGCCCCACCATGACGTTGTTGAAATGAAGGGTCCCATGCACAAAAAGCGGAATGGTCCCTAAAGAAATACCAACGGTTAAGTATCCGAAGAATACACAGAGACTTACAGGCAATAAATAAGCAATAGCGGACTTGTTTGTATCCATGCTGTTCAATTTTGAACTGCAAAGCTGGATACAAACATAAAGATGACCCTTGATATAGGTCAATAAATAAAACTCAGACCTTTTCTTCCCTTTCGACGGCAATAGTGCATTCCGTCAGCAGGGCGGCAATGGCCCCTACCGCAGCCAGCACCGGCGCGATAGCCACGCCAACAATGCCCATATTTAATGGGAAGCTCATCACCTCATGACCATTCTTTTCGGTAATGGTGATCTTGCGGATGTTGCCTTCCTTAATCAGTTCCTTAATTTTCTTCAGGAGGTTCTCCCCTTCTACGATGAAGGTCTCTTTGGTGATTTTCGCCATAGTGGTTGCTTTGCATAAATGTACAAATTTGATGTGATCCAGACCCAATGCATTATCTTTAGACTATGCTACAACCTGGAACGAAAGCACCCGATTTTACCTTACCGGTAACACCAGACCAATCACTGCAATTAAGCAGCATCACAGACAGTCATAAAGTCCTCTTATTCTATCCAGCCGATTGGAGTCCTGTTTGCGGAGATGAAATTGCCTTGTTTAATCAGGCCAAATCCATTTTTGAAAGGTATAACGCCCAATTGTTAGGTATATCTGTAGATAATACCTGGTGTCATATTGCTTACGCCAAAGCCAACAACATCCATTTCCCGTTGCTGGCTGACTTTCAGCCAAAGGGAGCCGTCAGTAAATTGTATGACGCTTATCATGATAAAGAGGGTACTTCCCAAAGGGCATTGTATTTGATTGATAAAAATGGGATTATTCAATACGCGCATATTTCACCGGATGCCATTAATCCGGGTGCTGATGGTGTACTGGAAAAATTAAAAGAAATCGAACCCCGCTAAACCCTGGTCCATGTTACAACCGGCTGTCAATGCTAAAGACCACGTTCTGGGCAAATTACCCTCAGCCATCATGCTGACGGAATATGGAGACTATCAATGCCCGCATTGCGGTCATGCTTACCCCATCGTACAGAAGTTGATCCGTCACTTTGGAGATAACCTTGCCTTTGTCTTCCGGAACTTCCCTTTAAGTGAAGCACATCCCATGGCCCTCCCCGCTGCACTATCCACGGAGGTTGCAGTAGGGAAAGGGAAATACTGGCAGCTACATGATGCCATCTTTGAGCACCAGGATCTGCTGGAAGAAGGCACAGGAGGTCTACTAAAAATCATCACCTCCGTAGGCCTGGATCCAGCCGAAATTCAGTCTCACTGGACAGATAAATCCTTACTCCAAAAAGTCAGTGACGATTTTGAAAGCGGCCTGATGAGTGGCGTAAATGGAACCCCAACCTTTTTCATCAATGGTGAAAAATACGACGGGATACCTATGTTTGGCGATATGAAAAAAGCATTAGCGGCCCATATGTAAGGACGACCCGCAAGATTAGCGCCTTTGCGCGCAAGGAAGGAGACCTCCGCGAAAAGATCCGCCCCGCCCAAGAATGGCCTGCGGCAGCGTGAATCCGCCGCGGGCCAGATTCCCCAGATTTATTGTCCCACCGTAAAGTGATAATCCCCACTACCCACTTCCACGACGACATACCCATCTTCCTTACCCATTACCTGCACACCGACAGCCGAAGCCAGGGGGTTATTACCTTCTTTTACACTGTCTCCCGAAGCCCCACTGGCAGGTATATAAATAGTACCCCTTGTTCCCGCAGGGATGACCACGTGCATATCCAATCCGGTTCCGAGGGTCTTCCACTCACTGACCACAGGCCCATAGTAAGTGGTATAGCTTGCAGAAGCGGAAGTCAAACCAGGACCGGGGTGAGGCTGAATGCGGATCCATTTATACCCAGGTTCAGCCTCGTCAATACCAGCCACGACCCTGTACATCCAGTCTCCAATGGCACCGTAGGCATAGTGGTTGAATGAGTTCATGCCGGCATCTTCGAAGGTACCATCGGGTCTTATCCCATCCCAGCGCTCCCAGATCGTGGTGGCACCCATTTTCACCGGATACAGCCAGCTAGGATAGGTCTGCTGTAGCAATAATTTATACGCCACCTCATTATACCCAAAACGAGTGAGCACGTGACAGAGATAGGGCGTTCCCAGAAAACCAGTCGTCAGGTGATTATGGAATACGCGTATATTATCTACCAGGGCGCTCGCCGTCCGGGCTCTCCATTGTTCAGGGAGCATGTCAAAATTCAAAGCCAGTACATAGCCCGTTTGGGATGGGGAGGTCAGTTTCCCGTCAGGGGTAACATACTCCTTAAGAAAAGCATCCTTAACATCCTTCAGCAGCCCGGAATAAGCAATGGAATCCTGGGTAAGGCCCAGCACCCCAGCAGCATCCACCAGCAACTGCACAGAATGGGCATAGAAACATTGGGCTATATAATACTTATTGGTAGCCGTTGGATATCCGTCCTCATCATCTCCATTTACATAGTATAACCAATCCCCAAAATGTCCGCCCGTATTCCATAAGTTATCCTTACTTTTTGACCGCATGTATTCTACCCAGGCTTTCATGGAAGGATACTGGTCTTCCAGTATTTTCTTATCTCCGTAAGCCAGGTACATATTCCAGGGGATAATGGTAGATACATCCGCCCAACCCGCAGAACCAGCGTCTCCCGGATTCAATACATCGGGGATGACATGGGGCACCGCTCCGTTTGTGTATTGGTCTGCGGCTACGTCCTTTAACCACTTGGCAAAGAAATTATCCACGTTCCGGATATAGGAGGCGGTTCTGGAAAAGACTTCCGCGTCTCCAGTCCAACCCAACCGTTCATCCCGCTGAGGACAGTCTGTGGGCACATCCAGGAAATTCCCCCTTTGACCCCATTCAATATTATGCTGGAGCTGGTTGATCAGCGTGTCTGAACAAGTAAAGGAACCTGTTTTCTCCATATCTGAATAAAGCACTACTGCACTGAAATCCTCTGGCTTCAACACACCAGGATACCCTTCCACTTTTACAAACCGGAACCCCTGGAAGGTAAAATGGGGGTGGAAATGCTCCTGCCCCTGCCCGCTGAGGATGTATACATCATTTTGTTTAGCCACCCTTAAGTTTTCCGTATAGAAGTTCCCATCCTTATCCAACACTTCGGCATGATGCAAGGAGATCTGATCTCCTGACTTACCAGCGGCGCTTACCTCTACCCATCCCACCATGTTTTGGCCAAAGTCAATCACCTGTTCTCCTTTGGGGGTAGTGAATATGCTGACCGGATGAAGCACTTCATGCTGGCGTACCGGCTCATTTGCCGTACCCACCAGGTTATCGAATCCATAACTACAGGGCTTCACACCAGACCATTGTCCGTCGTCATAACCAGGTTCATCCCAACCCTTCTTCTCCAACCTGGCGTCAATGGTTTCACCGGCATAAATGCCAGAAGCCACAATAGCGCCCGTAGAGGATTTCCAGCTCCCATCAGAAACAACCGTCTGGGTACTGCCATCCGTATAAGTAATCATCATCTGAAACAAAACGCCCAGGGTCTTGCCATAGCGATTGATATTATTACCCCAGGCCATAGGCCCCCTGTACCAACCGCTGGCCAGGATCACACCCACAGCGTTGGCGCCTTGCTTTAATTGGGAGGTTACGTCATAGGCCTGGTATTGCAAACGTTTATTATAGCTGGTCCATCCAGGTGTCAAACACCCATCCCCTATTTTCTGACCATTAATATGGGCCTCATATAGTCCATGTGCCGTGATATAGACGGTGGCTGAACGTACCTTTTTAGCCAGGGTAAACCCATGACGCAAATATGGGCTGGGCCGCTGTATACTATCTTCCGTATAACCAGGCTCTATCCACTGAGCCGTCCAGTCAGCAGGATGCATCAGTCCCATCCCAAAGGTAGCTGGGGCCGACCAGGCAGAGGCTTTTCCCAGATTGTCCCAAACCCTTACCTGCCAGTAATAGCGTCCGGCAGAAACCAGCGCTGCTCCACCATAGGGCACAAATACCGACTGGTCAGAGACCACTTTTGCGCTGTTCCAGACCAAAGCCTTCCCCTTTTTCAAAGCCTTGACCTCCTTGGCTACACGGATTTCATAGGCTGTCTGCACAAGACCCCGGCCGGAGCCCGTCATCCTCCAACTCAATCTGGGTTGAGGAGCGTCCACACTCATAGGATCAGTCAACTGTTCACAAAGCAAATGGGAAACCTGAACCTGGGCATAGGCACCCAACATCAGACATTGTAGGCATAGAAGCAATGTTAGCTTTTTCATATCCTTCAAATTACCGGGATTTTATGGAGGTGAGCATCCCGTGCTGTCCTGGCCGTGCCGGGGCCACGCGCCATATGCGTCGCTCCAGTGCCACGCTTAAAACATCTCCCCGATATTGACGAATAAGCCACGAGACCCCTGCTCCCCAAAGCCGTAGTCTATGTCTACATTGGTGCGGGAGCGCTTATTGAGTTTTATACGTAAGCCTCCTCCCCAGCCGGGTTGGACGGCTTGAAGGCGATTGGAGTTCAATCCTGAGAAAGATTCTACATTAAAGAAAGCGACGGCCCCGAACAAGCCGTCCGCCGATAGGGGAAAGCGGTATTCTGACTCACCATAGACCATTTTCTTACCGCGGAAACGTCCTTGAATATATCCCCTGCCCGTATTGGAATAGCTGTCCCACCCTGTGGACGGCAAATCCAGGTAAGGGGGATGCCCATCCAAAATCAGCCAGTCATATTGCCAGAAAGCAAGCACATTGCGGCTACCATAAGGAAAAATGAAATACTTACGCAAGTCTATGATGCAGGAATGCCAGTTATCATCACTACCCATCACCTTAGGGCTGACCCGGTAAGTTCCGCTGGCATAAAACCCGCGATAGGGGTTGATGGAATTATCCCGGGTATCGTAGAGGGCATTAATGGTAATGCCTGAAGAAACAGTGGAAGATTGAGGGCCATAGAACTGATAATCCGGGGTCTGACCGTTGGGAAGGGGATTTTGATCTGATATGTTGTAATGCCAGTCGATGATATAACCCATGCCCAAAAAGAAATTAGCTGTCACCTGACGCAGGACGATCTCATAAAAGCGGATATAATTATAATCCATATTATCCGCATTATCAATGGAACTATTGGACCCCAACCCAAAGGTTTCCTGTGGGTATTTCATAAAATGGATGTCCCCGATAAAGTCATACTTTCCATTCTTGGACCAGATATTGGATTCCAGTGGGAAGGTAAACTGACGGTTCTGGGTATAGGCCACAGAAGAAGTAATGGTAGACAGATTGGCATTGGAATCCAGGCGGAAGGCCACGTTTCCGGTAAGGGTAAGGGCAAATCGGGTAGTAAGCGTATAACCGATGGCTGGAAGACCTGAAATAGTGGGTTTGGTGATTTGGGAGGCAGTGTCGCGGGAAGTACTGTTTTTTTTCTTCTTGGATCTGAAAATAGCACTAACCACATCTGAGGCGTCCCGCTGCCTGACCTGAGCCTGCAACGCGCCTCCTGATAGTAGTAATATGGCAACGCATGCGATCTTCCATGCCATCCAGCCTTTATTTCTTTTTTTCAATGGACCGCGCTTTCAGGAACCAATTTAAATCAATTCATTCACTTAAACAGTTTTTCCCACAGAAGGTTTAACACCTCTACAAAAATCAGGATGATGATGATCCATTCCAGGAACGTGCTGTTCCTGTATTGTAGCAAGTCTTTAAACAATTCCAGGTTTTCCTTAATAATTTCCAGGCCCTCTCTGATATCCCGGTACCGTTCCTGTAGATCAAAGGTTTCTTTCAAGCCCTGATCCAGCTTTCCCAATTGTTCATTCTCCCAGGTTTCCGGAGGGGAATCGAATACATATAAGTTCTCAGAAATGCGGTTTTTGAGTATCAGTGTGCGGGCTATGAATTGCTTAAGCTTGCGCCCCGATATGTCCAGCTTTCCCTTTTTCTCCAGTACCTGGTTTTGAGCGTTGGATTCCTCCAGTAGTTTATCCGTCAATACAGAATAATAATCCAGGGCGACCGATTGAGATACGTTCAACATGATGATACGCAGTGTCTGTATATCGGCTTGAACGATCTCAATTTTATTGTACCCGAATTTATTTTCCTTGGCATTGATTTCTACCTCAAATTCCTCCGTCAGGAACTGAGTAAAAAGATTCCTGCAAAAAGGAGCTACCTTTTGAAGGAAGGCCTCCATCTCCTTGGGTTCACAGTTAAGAAAGCATACAACCCCGTACTTGAATACATAAATGAATGACTGTTCTGCCGTTTTATAGAATAATTCATCTGAATCGTAGAGATAAATTCCTTCTTTCAGGACGGAACGCAAGGCTTTGACATCAATACTGTCGGCCATTTGGTATGATAAGACTTTTAGCATTTCCAGGGTAATTTAGCCCGTTCCCTAATTTATGGATAATTTTGCCCCCTAAACGAAGTGATTTGGACGGCCCGGTATTATTGATAACGCCTCCCTTTACCCAG